>CAZZHN010000044.1:0-25286 GCA_964654065.1 uncultured Solibacteraceae bacterium | reverse complement strand
CGGGAGGTAGCTTTCGATCAGCGCGCGCTCGGCTTCCTCTTTATCCGCCTGCTCGCTGCGGCCGGCCTTGCGAAACGCATCGGCGGCGTCGATGCGCTGTTTGATGAGTGACTTGAGCACCTGCATTTCGGCCGCCTCGTCGAGCGGCTTGGGCGAATCCACCTTCAGCTTCATCAGCGCGGCCTTGATCATGCGGAGGGCGCTCAACCGCGCCTCCTGCCTGGCCTTCATGGCCGCAACCATGTCTGTCTGCACCTGATCGATGAGAGGCATATTGAATGTTATTCTAATTTACGGGCCGTCCCTATGCACATCAAAAAAGTACATTTATTAGTTCCCGGCCCAAGGACCTCCGGTTCTCCCGATGGCGGCGCAGAGATGGTTTCCGCGATTTGCCACGCGGCGTTTCGCGGCCGGGACGGCCGAGTCCGCCTCTCATTCTCAACATGAATATATTGATCGCCGAGCCTATCGCCCCGGCCGCTGTGGAGCTGTTTCGCGCACAGGCGGGCTGGAACGTCATCGTTTCGAATCCCAAGGAATATGGACAGCATCTGGCGGACGCCGAGGCGCTGCTGGTGCGCAGCGCGGTGCAAGTGACGGCCGCGGTGCTGGAAAAAGCGCCGAAGCTGCGCGTAATCGGCCGCGCCGGTGTGGGCGTCGACAACGTGGATCTGGACGCCGCCACCGCCGCCGGCGTACTGGTGATGAACACGCCGGGCGGCAACGCGATTTCAGTGGCCGAACACACCCTTGCGCTGATGCTGGCCATGGCGCGCCACATTCCACAGGCCAACGCTTCCACCCGGGCCGGCAAGTGGGAGAAGAAAAAGTTCATGGGCAACGAACTGCGCGGCAAAACGCTCGGCCTGGTGGGGCTGGGCAGCATTGGCCGTGAAGTCGTCAAGCGCGCCCGGGCCTTCGAAATGCGCGTGGTGGCGCATGACCCTTACGTGACTTCCAAGATTGCCGCCGATCTGGGCGCGGAGCTGGTGGGCCTGGACGCGCTTTACGCCTCCAGCGACTACATCAGCCTGCACGTCGCTGCCACGGCAGAAACCACGGGCATGCTTTCGCGCGAGGCGTTCGCGAAGATGAAGGCCGGGGTCAGGATCGTCAACTGCGCCCGCGGAGAGCTGGTGGACGAGGCGGCTTTGGCGGAAGCGATCGCCTCCGGGAAAGTGGCGGGCGCCGCGCTGGACGTATTCGGCAAGGAGCCGGTGGCAGCCGATTACCCCGTGTTCGCGTCGGAGGCCGTGCTGGCGACGCCGCACATCGGCGGAGCGACGGAAGAAGCGCAGGAAATCGTGGGGGTGCGGATCGCCGAGCAAGTGGTGGAGTACCTGGTGAGCGGCGTGGCGATCAACGCCGTGAATATGCCGGCGCTTTCGCCCGAGCGGTACCGCGCCATCCGTTCTTATATCGTGCTGGCCGAGCGGCTGGGCAATTTCGCGGCGCACATCGCCAGCGGCAACCCGCGCACGGTGCGGCTTACCTACCTCGGCCGGATCGGCGAGGGCAACACCAACCTGCTGCGGAACGCCGGGCTGGCGGGCGTGCTGGCGCGATCCACTTCGAAGCGCGCCAACCTGGTGAACGCCATGTCGATTGCGGAGCAGCGCGGCTGGAACGTGGAGGAAGGCCGTCAGAACCGCACCGGTCACACCGACACCATCCGCCTGGACCTGATTACCGATGCGGGCACCACCTCGGTAGAGGGCGCCGTGCTGCTGGAAAAACCGCGGCTTCTCCAGGTGGAGGGCATCTACTGCGAGGCGGCGCTTTCCGGCTTCCTGATCTTCATGAAGAATCACGACGTGCCGGGCGTGATCGGGCACGTGGGCACGGTGCTCGGCAAGAACCAGATCAACATCGCAAATTTCTCGCTGGGCCGGCGCGACGCTCCGACTGCTCCCGGCCGGCCGCTGGATGCGGTCGCGCTGGTCTCCACCGACGGGCTGGTACCCGAGTCCGTGCTGGCGCAACTGCGCGAAAACCCGGCGGTCCGGTTCGCGCGCGCGGTCGAGTTCGAGTGAGTATATGAAGCCATCACTTCTTCCTAAGAATCCCTGTTTCTCCTCCGGACCCTGTGCCAAACGGCCCGGATGGACTCTGGACGCCCTGAAGGACGCCGCGGTCGGGCGGTCGCACCGGGCAAAGATCGGCAAGGCCAGGCTGGCGGAAGTCATTGAACGGAGCAAGAGCCTGCTGGGAATACCGGAAGGCCACCTTCTCGGAATTGTGCCGGCATCGGATACTGGCGCCGTCGAAATGGCCTTGTGGTCGCTGGCCGGCGAGCGCGCGGTTGACGTGTTTTCCTGGGAGAGCTTCGGCGGCGGCTGGGCTACGGACTGCAAGAAGCAACTCAAGCTGAAAGAGCTGCGCCTTTTCCAGGCCGACTACGGGAAACTGCCGGACCTGCACCAGGCCGATTGGAGCCACGACGTCGTGTTTCCCTGGAACGGGACGACGTCGGGTGTGCGGGTTCCGAATGGCGACTGGATCGCCGCCGAGCGCGCCGGGCTGTCGATTTGCGACGCGACCTCGGCGGTCTACGCGATGGACGTGCCGTGGGACAAGCTGGACGTGGCGACCTGGTCCTGGCAGAAGGTGCTGGGCGGCGAAGCTGCGCACGGCATGCTCGCGCTCAGCCCGCGCGCGGTGCAGCGGCTGGAAGGATTCGTACCGGAACGCCCGCTGCCGAAGATCTTCCAGATGACCAAGGGCGGCAAGCTGATGGCCGGAATTTTCGAAGGCGAGACGATCAACACTCCCTCGATGCTCTGCGTGGAAGACGCGCTGGACGGGCTGAAGTGGGCTGAATCGATCGGCGGATTGCCGGCGCTGCTGGCGCGGTCGAGGGGCAACCTGAAAGCGATTGAGGATTGGGTGGCGCGGTCTTTCTGGGCCGGCTTTCTGGCGGAGGAGAAGACGATCCGGTCCAATACTTCGATCTGCCTGAAAATCGTCGACCCCGCTTATCTGGCGTTGCCTGCCGAAGAGCAGGCCAAGAGCGCCAAAGCCATTGTGTCCCTGCTCGACAAGGAAAAGGCCGCGTATGACATCGGCGCCTACCGCGATGCGCCGGCGGGATTGAGGGTGTGGGGCGGCGCCACCGTAGAGACCGCCGACATCCAGGCGCTGCTGCCGTGGCTCGACTGGGCGTACGCGGAGATCAAAGCGAAGTTCTAGCGTCCCGTCGGGAAGTCAATCGCACCGGCCGCTCAGACGTTGACCGCTACCTTGTCGCTGGCCAGATCGTACCCTTCATCTTTGGCGGTCATGACCGCATCCGTCCGGAGGGACTCCGGGTCGGCATTCTTGGAGCCTTTACAGTAGCGGCGAATCACTTCGTCGCCCACATGGATGCGGACCAGCCATTTCGATTTCCCGCTGTCCCAGGTAACTTCCGCACGCTCGGCATGTAACACAGGCATAGCGAACACTCCTACTGGCGGAGCGCTCGCGGCGCCCCGGTGCTGACTTGAATGTACATCACCGGCGCGCGGAGGGAAAGGGGGCACCGGAAGACCGAGGCGTGGCCCGTTTGTCAGTTGACGGTGTAAGCCGCCTTCAGGGCAAAGGGCGCAATCTCAACATCGAACTGGGCGCCGCCCGCGCCTGCCATCTGGTAGGTGCCATGCATTCTGCCCATGGGGGTTTTAAGAGGGCACCAGGACGAATACTGGAACGATTCACCGGGAGCCAGCACCGGCTGTTCCCCGACCACACCCAGACCTTGCACTTCTTCGACGTGCTCGGCGGCATCCGTGATCATCCAATGGCGGCTGATGAGCTGAACGGTCTCCGATCCCTGATTGGTGATCCGCACCGTGTACTCGAAGACCCATTCCCCTTGCTGCGGCCGCGAGTTCTGGGGCGAGTGCCGCGACATCACTTCGACGCGAATGGAGTTGGTGACTGCGTCGGATATGGGAGCAAGCTGGGATTGCAGGTCAGGCATGATTAGAGGCCATCATAGCAAGGCTGTGAATGCAAATGCGGGAACGTTATCTCCGGCCGGGAATCGGAGCAGGTTGCGCGGCTAGCGGGCGCCGGTAGACACGAGCGGTTCCCGGTCGTGATGCTTGTGAAGCTTGCGCTTCACGTCCGGCCAGAACTCTTTGAGGACGTTGGAAAACGTGTCCGTGCCGCAGGCCACGAGCAGCCTTTCGAGGTTGTCGCTCCAGTCACGGGTGTCGGGGTAGTAGGCGTTGGAGATGGCTACTGCGGCCGCGTTGCCGCCCCACTCCGAAAAATTGAAGGTGCGGTGGCCGGAATCCATGCGGGCCACCTCGATTTGCGAAACCGCATAAAATACCCGGTGCAGCTTGGGTCCTTCGCCTAAGCGGAAGTAGCGCGGATCCTGGTGGAAGATGGCCGGGACGAATCCTTCGGTCATCATGTTGCCGATCATCTGGTCCCCGTAAGCGGTGCCAAATCGCTTGGCGTATCCCACCATGCCCTGCCCGAACGATGGGTTCTGGTTTTCGATTTGATAGAGGGCGGCAAACGCAGCGGCGGTGGGAAAGACGGGCCAATCGAACGAATCCTTCAGCGCGATGCTAATTTTCTGTTTCGCAGTAATGCTGTGAAACGGGATGGCATTTTCGGTGGTGCGGTTATTGGGGAGCACGCCGAAAATACGCTTGTCCTCCGGCGCCTGCACCGGCGGCGGCGCGACTGGCTGAACCGGGGCCGGGTCCGTCGCCGGGGCTGGCGGATCGGTTAAGGGGGCGGACTGCCCGTACATCAGCACACTCTGGGCCAGTGTGATCAAAAGCACAAAAAGAACCCAGGGGGCCAAACGTTGCAAATGCATTCTCTTCCTAAGTAGATGCTCTTCCGGAGCCCGCGTTTCGCCGACTTTCCGCCTAGCTCAGCGTCTGGTCCCTCAATTGCAATTCGGGCGAGGCTGGGAAACGTTCCAGAGATTCGTCTTGACTCTACTGGTGAAGCGGCGGCGCACAGGGCGCCGGCATCGTTATCAACCATGATCGCACGGCTCTGTGCCCGGTGCCGCACTCTGCGTGGTACGGTAAGGGGAAATGGCGGCTACAGAATCAACCATGCTCGGGCTGGGAACGGACGCGCCGGATTTCGAACTGGCCGACGTGGTCAGCCAACGCGCCGTGCGCCTCAACAGCTTTACGCGCCAGGGGTGCTGGTGATGTTCCTGAGCCCGCATTGCCCTTATGTCAAACACATCGCGCCTGGGCTGGCTGCGCTGGCAAACGAATATTCGGGCACCGATCTCGATATGGTGGCCATCTCGTCGAATGACGCGGACCAGTATCCGGAGGATGCGCCCGATGGACTGCGCCTGATGGCGCGCGAACTCGGTTTCTGGTTTCCCTACTGCTATGACGAAACCCAGCAGGTGGCCAAGCGTACCAGGCCGCCTGCACGCCCGACTTTTTCCTGTTTGACACGAGCCGCAAGCTGGTCTATCGTGGCCAGTTTGACGGTGCACGGCCGAAGAACGACATACCGGTGACCGGCCGTGATTTGCGGGCGGCCATCGATGCGGCATTGTCCGGGCGCCCGGTCAGCCCGCAGCAGAGACCGAGCATCGGCTGCAACATCAAGTGGAAACCCGGCAATGAGCCGGCGTATTACCACTAGCTGCGGAGCACCGACAGCCCGGCAATGCAGAGGATTGGTTATACTATTGTTTTCCCCTCGTAATCAGGAGTTTCTCACGCATGTTTGATCTGTTTCGCAGCCGAGAAAAATCGGTGCGCATCTTGTTGGGCGTACTGCTGCTGGTGGTGGCGCTGTCCATGCTGACCTACCTGGTGCCCCAGTACAACACGGGCGCTCCAACCCCGAACACTGTGGTAGCGTCAGTCGGCAGGGACGAAATCACATCTGGCGATGTCATGCGCCTGGTCCAGGCCACCATGCGCGGCCGGCAGCTTCCCCCCGAGCTGATCTCCACCTACATTCCGCAAATGGTCGACGAGATGGTGAATGAGCGGGCGCTCGCTTACGAAGCCTCGAAGCTGGGCTTCGAGGTCAGCGACGGCGATCTGCGCTCGTCCATCCAGCAGATGATTCCGAGCCTGTTTCCGGACGGCAGGTTTGCCGGTAAGGAAGCCTATGCCGCGGTGCTGAACGAACAACAGCTCACCATCCCGGAATTCGAGTCCAACCTCCGCCGCCAGATCCTGATCACGAAACTGCGCGAAGTCGCGGTGGAGGGCACGATCGTCTCCTCGCTCGAAATCGAGCACACCTTCCAGGAGCGCAACCAGAAGATCAAGATCCAGTACGCGAAAGTAACGGGCGACAAATACCGCACCGAGGTGCAGCCGAACGCTCAAGACCTGGAGACTTTCTTTAGAGTGAACCAGGCGCGCTACATGGTGCCGGAATCGAAGAACCTGGCGATCCTGATCGCCGACCAGGCGAAGATCAGCGAATCGCTGGCCCCGACCGACAGCGACCTGGTGCGGGTGTACAACCAGAATCGGGAGCAGTTTCGCACCAAGGAGCGGGTGCACGCGGAGCACATTCTGCTGAAGACCGCCGGCAAGCCGCCTGCGGAAGACACCAAGATCAAGGCGCAAGCTGAGGACCTGCTGAAGCAGCTCAAGGGCGGCGCCAATTTCGCCGACCTTGCGAAGAAGTACTCCGAGGACACCGGTTCGGCCGCCAAGGGCGGAGACCTGGACTGGATCGAGCGCGGGCAGACCCTGCCGGAGTTCGAGCGCACCGCGTTTGCGCTCAAGCCGGGCGAGACCAGCGGGTTGGTCAAGACCGAGGTGGGCTATCACATTATCCGCGTGATTGCTCACGAGGACGCACACCTGCAGCCGTTCGAGCAGGTGAAGGCGCAGTTGGCGGCCGGCTCGAAGAGCGAGCAGGTCAACGAGATCATCCAGCAGATTTCCGACAAAGCGCAATCCGCGCTGCAGAAGGATCCGCTCCATCCGGACGAGGTCGCCGCCCGATTGCATATGCAGGTGGTGCGCGCGGAGGGTGCGCGGCCCGGCCAGCCGCTGCCGGAGATCGGCACGAACACCGATTTCGATCAATCGCTGGTGGGGTTGAAACAGGGCCAGGTCTCGCAGCCGGTGGCTCTACCCGGCAACAAGCTGGCGCTGGCGGTAGTGACTGGAGTAATTCCCGCGCGGCCGAATACACTTGCCGAGGTCGAGAATCAGGTGCGCGATGCGATCGTGCAGAGCCGCCTGGCCGCCGCCGTGCAAGCGCACGCCAAGGAACTCACCGACAAAGCCAAGGCCAACGGCGGCGACCTGGCGGCAGCAGCCAAATCGATGGGGCTCGAAATCAAAACCTCAGAAGAGTTCACCCGCGCCGGCACGGTGGATGGGGTGGGTCCGGCCAGTTATGTGCACGACGGATTCACGCTGCCCGATGGCGCGATCTTCGGCCCGCTGGGCACGCCGCAGGGGTCGATCGTGGCCAAAGTGATTGAGCATGTGCCGGCCGATCCGGCGCAACTGGCTCAGCAGCGCACCGCCATCCGCGATGAAATCAAGAGCCAGCGGGCGCGCGACCGCAACACGTTGTTTGAGAACGGCGTGCGCGAGGCGTTGCGCCGGCAGGGCAAGCTCAAATACCACCAGGATGTGATCGACCGCCTGGTAGCGCAGTACCGCAGCAGTTAGGCGCATGCTGCGCGACTTGCTTGACCTTTACCGGTCACTGACCGATCCGGAACGGCTCAGCCATTTGTTGCAGACCATGCTCGCGGGATGGGCAGGGTACGCCGCATTGTTCGCGGTGGTTTTCTCGGAAACCGGCCTTTTGGTCGGTTTCTTTCTGCCCGGCGATTCATTTCTCTTCACGATCGGCGTAGTGGCGGGCTTCGGCTATCTGGATATCCGGCAGGTGAACCTGGTGTTAATGCTGGCGGCGCTGCTGGGCGATTCCACCGGGTACCTCCTGGGGCGCAGGACCGGGCCGAGAATCTTCAGCCGCCCGGACTCGCGCCTCTTCAAGCAGGCATACGTCACGCGTACCCACCAGTTTTACGAACGCTATGGCGGCAAGACCGTGATGCTGGCCCGCTTCGTGCCGATTGTCCGAACCTTCTCCGCATTCATGGCCGGCGTCAGCCAGATGCCGTATTTGCGATTCCTGCCCTTCAGCGTGTGCGGCGGCGTCGGCTGGGTTTTTCTGATGACTTCGCTGGGATACGTGCTGGGCCGGATACCGCTGGTGCAGCACAACTTCGACAAGGTGATCCTGGCAATCATCTTGATTTCGCTGCTGCCCACCTTCATCGAAGCATGGAAAGCGCGGCGGAGGGCGTAGGCGGTAACCACCGAGTCCCAACCCTCCGGGCAAGGATCCAGTTGCACGCATCCAACCGCTCCCTATGGCCGCGGCTCAGACGCGCACGGGAGCCGCGACCGTTAGGGAGCGGTGCGTGGAACCAGACTCGCTATTTCTCCTTGCTGAACAGGTTGAAGCCGGCGCAAGCCGGGCACTGATAGGCTTCGACAGGTCCGAACCGGCGCCACCCGGTAGCCTGCTCGCGCAGATACGCCTCGGAGTGGCCGGCACCGCAGCGCACGCATACGTTGACCCAGACCTCGCGGTCTTCGCCGGGATCGGCGGCGCCGAAGTGAAACTCCCAGCCGTAGCGGCCCAAGCCGGTGCCGAAAACGCGGTCGAGGGTGCGAAGCGACCACAGGAGGACGGCCAGAAAGCGCTCGTTTCCGTTGGCGAACAATAGCAGCTTCTTGGGAGGCCACCCGCGGATGTTATGGGAGTTGAGGAACGAGAGAGACGAATAAAGATCGCGCGTGCCGCGGTGAGGCAGGCCGGTCAAACGCTCGACCAAGGCAATCACCTCGGCCGGTTTGCGAAAAGGATTGACGTGTCCTCCGCCACGGCCGATCCAGCGGTAAATGCGGTCCGTCAGAGTGCCCGCGTCGGGAACCGCCACGTATAACCCCGCGCCCGGCGCGGCGACGCGGCCCATTTCGCGCACCACCGCCTCGAGTTCGACAAAATGCTCCAAGCTGTGGTTGCTGACGAGGAGATCGAAAACGCCGGCGGCGAACGGCATGCGGGCGGCGTCGCCGCGCACCAGCCAGCCCGAAGCACAGGCAGCGGCAAACTTCAGGTCAAGCCGCACCACGCACACGTCATGCCGGACGTTGGGAAAACTGCCCGCGGCAGCTCCCAGGTCCAGCACGCGGGCGCCGGCCGGCAACCGGTTCAGCAGATGAATCAAGCCTGGCGCATCCTTTGGGAGCGGCGCTCAACCGCCTGCGTCCGTTATAGCAGGGGTTGCACCCTTGGCGCGCCAGTCTAGCGCCAGCGAAAGAGCTTCAGCGCCAGGCCGAAACACACGACCAGCCAGCCGGCGAGCACTCCCATCTGCGGGGTGACTTGCGCCAGGCTCGCGCCCTGCAGCATGTTCATCCGCAGCGCGTCGATGGCAGCGGTAAGCGGAAGAGCCTTGATGACCGGTTGGACGATATCGGGAAACCTCTGCGCCGAGAAAAAGACGCCTGACACGATCCACATCGGCATCATCACTGAGTTCATCAGTCCCGACGCCGCTTCGATGGTTCTAGCGCGGGAAGCGATCAACAAGCCCAGGGCGCTGAATGACAGCGAGCCCAGCACGCACAGCAGCACCAGATCCAGCGGCGAGCCGCGCAGGGGTACGCCAAAGACGATGGTGCCGAAGCCCAGCACCACGCCCACTTCCACGACAAGCAGGACGAGCCTGGACAGCAAAAACGACAGCAGGTAATAGTGCCGCGGCATGGGTGTGGCCACCAGGCGCTTCATGAGGTTCTTGCGCCGGGCATCGACGATGGCGAATCCCATGCCCCAAATGGCGCTGCCCATCAAATTCATCCCCAGCAGGCCGGGAATCAGGAAATCGATGTAACGGGATCCAGGCTCGCGCATGAACTGATTCGAGGAGGCGACCGGATCCACGCGGCCGGCGGCCCGCTGGATGGCGCGATCCGCCAGGATGCGCGCCGTACGGCCTTCCGGGTTGGTGTCGTCATATCGGTAAACGACACTGCCGTTCGGCCCCGGCACTGCGAGCAGAGCCACCTTGCCGTTGCGCAATGCCGCATCGGCGGCCGCGGCAGGCAATTCCGCGACATCCAGCAGCTTCTCCTGGCGGAGCGATTGCGTCAGCTGCGGTGTGACGGCGGCAACTTTGAGCACGTCCGCGGGGCGGTTGCGGAAAGCGATGCCGAGGCCGGCAGCCAGCAGAATGGGGAAAATGAAAACCCAGAACAGCGCTTCCGGCTCGCGAATGAACTCCAGAAACCGAACCTGGGTGAGCCTCATCAGCGGATGCTCTGCCCAGTCGGCCCGCGGCGGTGTCCGGGCAGCTTCGGCGGCTCGTGGATCGGGAATGATGACTTCACTCATCGCGCAAGTGCCTTCCTGTCAGGGTGACGAAGACGTCTTCCAGGGAAGCGGAATGGGTGCGCAGTTCGGTGAGTGGAACGCCTTGCCGGTTGAGCTCGTGAAGCAGGGCGGGCACCGCCCGATGGAGTTCAGTGACCAGCAACTGCACCGTGCCGTTCTCGCCCCGAACCTCGCGGACACCTTCGATCTGGCGCAATGGCGGGACGGCCAGCGGCTGGGAGGAGTTTCCGGCAGAAAACTCGACCACATGCTCAACGCCGATGGAGGCGATCAACTCGCGCGGCGTGCCGAGAGCGATCACTTTGCCGTGGTCCATAATGGCGATCCGGTCGCACAGCCGTTCCGCTTCATCCATGTAGTGCGTGGTCAGCAGGATGGTCCGGCCGGAGGCTTTAAACTCTTCGATCAGATCCCAAAGCTGGCGCCGCGCCTGCGGATCGAGGCCGGTGGTCGGTTCGTCCAGGAAGAGAAAATCGGGATCTCCCACCAGCGCGCAGGCCATCGCGAGGCGCTGCTTCTGCCCGCCAGAGAGTTTGCCGACGCGCGCATTCCGCTTCTCATCGAGCTGCACCAGTCCGATCACTTCCGCCGCCGTCGGACCCGCGTTGTAGAAGCTGCGAAACAGCCGGACCGTCTCGAATACGGTGAGTTTGTCGGCGAGCTGCGTATCCTGCAGCTGGATCCCGAGGTGCTGGCGAAGCCGGCCGGCGTCAGAATCCCAGCGCATGCCGAGCATCTCGACCTCGCCGGAGTCGGCCGAGTTCAGACCCTCACAGATTTCAATGGTGGTGGTCTTCCCGGCGCCGTTGGGCCCGAGTAATCCAAAGCACTCGCCGGCCTGGACTTCCAGGTTCAACCCGTCGACGGCAAGCACGTCCTTGTAAGCCTTCCGCAGATTGCGCACATGGAGTCCGCCTCTGAGCGCGGTGGTCATATGCCCAGTATGGCGTCGGGCGCCGGGATCGTCAAACGGCGTCGCGTTTCACTTTACGGCTACGGTTACACCCGGCTGCGAGGCCACGCCTCCCACTTTGATCACCACGGGAACCGCCGGCCCGGGATGCGCGCCGGCGGGAATTACCGCATCCACCTGGAGCACGCCGGCAACGATCCGGGGCGCCTCTCCGGCAAAATCCACGGTGGCGTCGAGCCCGTCGATCTGCACCGTGACCGGCAAGAGCGGCAGCAGATTCGGGCCCAAGGTAATCAGCCCGTCCACACCGGATGGCGATGTTTGGCCTTCGCCAGTCGCATAAATCGCGATGTAATCTCCGCGAGCAGCGGGGTTGGACGGCGCATTGACGGAGTAATCGGAATTCAGAACCGCGCCCGCTCCGGTACCCAGCGCCGATAGCGTGAAAATGCCCGGAACCGCCGGGACGACCGGGACTACCACTGGAAGGGAAAGCACGCCCGAATAAGAAGCCTGCAAGCTGGTGGCCGCGTTGCCGGCAACCGAGTAGGGGACAACCGCAGCCACCTGGCCCGAAGATGCGAAGAACAGCGGAGCCGGTTGCCCATCAAAGAAGAACTGCGCGCCCAGCAGCATAGTGCTGAGCGAGCCGGTTTCGTCAAGCGCCGCGGACACGAGCGAAGGCGGTCCCGCGTCCTGTCCGAAAATCGTCACCACTTCGCCCGGCGCCACGCCGCCGCCCTGATAACTCGCCGCATTCGAGACGCTCTGCTGGGTAAACGACGGCGCGTTCTGGCTCATCGCCGGCCCGTACCCGTAGAAAATGCCTCGGCCCCCCGTGCCCACATAAACCAGGTCGGCCTGGCGCATATCGCCCTGGAGCGCTGCGATGTTGCCGAACTGCTGCTGCGTTGGGTCGCTGACGGGGGCCCAGGTCGCGCCGAGATCGAGGGAACGGTAGACAGCATCCGTGGTCACGCCGCCGATCCTTCCGTGGATGTAGATCGCTGGCGTGGCAGCGGCGCCCTTTCCGAACGCCACGAAATTCGCGCTGTCCACCGACCCGACGGCGGCGAACGTCTGGCCCCCATGGGTGCTGTGGAAAAGAGGAAAACGCCCCGGCTCGTTCTGATCAGCCGCCACGCTCACCCAGACGTCGCCGGCCGTCACCGGATTCGGAACAATGTTGACGAGGATGGTATACGGTACCGGCTGTGCCGCCGGCCACGTCGTGTTTCCCGCCTGCCAGGTTGCGCCGCCGTCCACGCTGGAGTAGAACGAGCCATTGTCGTAGAAGTAGAATCGATTGCCGTCCACGCCGTCGGCAGCCAGCACACCGCCGGCCCACCACTCGTTGCTGAGCTGCCACGAACCCGGCAGCGGATTGCCGTTCAACGTGCAGACCTGCCAGGTATGGCCCCCATCGGTGCTGTACTGCGGCGTCGCCGAATGGGTCGGAGCCCATACCAGCCGGTTCGGATCGGTTGCGGACATGGCGATTTTCCCGCCCGAACCAGGCGACGTGCTGGCGAACGGCGCCCAGGTCTTGCCGTTATCCGATGAGTAGCCGGTCAACACTGCTTGCCATCCCGCTGCTTCGTCCCAGCCGACCCAGGCGACGTACTGCGGTTGCGCAGCGCAGTATGCCAGGCCGCTTGCCTGCGCGACGTAGACGACTGTGCCGATGGTGGCGCCCGGGAGCGCGTCGCGCGAAGCGTGGCGGAACCCGATCATGTCCGCATCGGCGCTGAACAGGTCTGCGCCCGGCTCGCTCGATCCGGGCAAGGTGGCGAGCGGCGGAACCTTAATTTCCTGCACGTCCAGCTCTTCGAGGTTCTGCATCTTCCACGCCCAGGCCGGGGCGGCCGCCGTGAAATCTTCGGTGGCGATCACGCCGTAGCCGTTGGTCTGGAAGAGCCGCGTCGGTTTCGCCGGATCAATCATCAAGGCGGCGTTGCCCCAGTCACCCGCCTGCGCGCCGAAGTTGGCTGCACTGGGAAGCGGGTAGTAGGGGGGCTGGGCGGAAATGCCGGCTACCGGCACTCGCTGCCAGGTGTCGCCCAGATCGGCCGAATAGAATATGTTCCTCCCGCCGTTCTGCGCCACCGCCAGACGGCTCGCGCTGGGCTCAAACGATACGCCGGAATATGCCGCGAACAGCCCGAGCGGCGTGATGTCTTTCCATGCGCCGTTTTGGTACCGGCCGACGCTGCCGGCGGTCGCGCCTTCGTCTCCGCCATACGTCACCACGAGGATTCCGCCGGGAACCAGCGTTCCGCGTACGGGTTTCGCCGCTCCGCCGATCGACGCCCAGGTAGCGCCGCCGTCCGCGCTCGCCCAGACCCCGGAACCATACACGCCGGCATACAGCGTCTGCGCGCCTGCGAGCACGAAAGTGATTCCCGGACTCGTACCGGTTGGCTGCAATCCCCCACCCAACTGGTTCCAGCCGCTCGCGTCCAGGCGCCATAATCCGTTCTGCCGGGACGCAAAGTAAACCACGCCGGGGCGCACCGGATCCACCGCCAGGCGCTCTCCGGTCGTGCCCCGATACGAATCGTTCGGCCCCATGTAAACCACGGGGGGCATCCCGGTCCGGGTCCACCACACGCCGCGCGAATGGGACACCAGCACCTCGCCCCAGGTGGTTTCGCTGTAGTAGCCGCCGCCCGTCGCCGTGTAGACCCGGTTCATCGCGACCGCGGCATAAACCGTATTGGGGTCGTTCGGATCAACCGCGATACTTTCCACTCCGAACGCCGAGTCCGCCGTGCCGAAGCGGTCCAGCAGCGGAAGCCACCGCCCCGCGGCGCGGTCATAGCGATACGCGCCACCAACGTCGGTCCGGATATAGATGTCGTGCGGTGGCAGCGGGTGGATCACCATCCCGGTGACATAGCCCATACCTTGTATGTCGACGTTCTTCCAGGCGAAGGTGGAAGTTTGGCCATGGGCCGCGAAGGAGAAGCACAGGCTAAGGACAACGCCAAAGCGCGCGCCGCGAGAAAGCATGCAGCAAGACCACCCTGATTTCATTTTATGCCCGGAGCTTTAGATAGCGCTGAGGGCGATGATATACTCGCCTGTCGGATTCAGCAGACGACGCCTTACACAGGCCACAGGCCGCGCCCAGTTGCACGAATCGGGAGGTTGGAATGCGAGTCAAACTCCAAATTGCCACTGCCGATGACGTTTCGGATCTCGTAACTCTTCGCAATGCGGTTAGCCAACATCTCGCGGAACAATACGGAAGGGGGCCCTGGTCATCGGGGTCGACCAAAAAGGGCGCACTCTTCGCCATGAGGATTTCGAA
The DNA here is from genome assembly GCA_964654065.1 of uncultured Solibacteraceae bacterium. Taxonomy (GTDB): domain Bacteria; phylum Acidobacteriota; class Terriglobia; order Bryobacterales; family Bryobacteraceae; genus Bog-375. The sequence continues at coordinate 10,677 of CAZZHN010000044.1, read as the reverse complement.
GGTTTACGTGGCGAGGCATCGCAGCTGCCTGATCGCCACCCTCACGCTCTCTACTCGAAAACCATGGGCCATCGATACGAAGTATTTCAGCCAGGGCCAGCGGCCGCTGTATCTTACTTCGATGGCGGTTAGCCCGGAATACCAGCGCAGGGGTATCGGCAGGCTCTGCATGGAGGAAGCACGCCGGGTGGCGAAGAAGTGGCCGAGTGATGCCATTCGGATGGACGCTTTTGACGCCGAAGCCGGCGCGGGCGAATTCTATCGGAAATGCGGCATGCGGGAGGTCGGCCGCACTTCGTACCGAAACGCCCCGCTGATCTATTTCGAGATGCTGCTCTGAAGCCGCCGCTCTTCGGCCCCTGAGGAACCCGCTCCCTTGGCCGTCTGGCCATGGGCGTGCAAAGCATTCTCATCCCCTTTGTTACCCTGTTATGGAGGTTGCTCCATGTACGCCCTTAGGCCATTTTATTCCTCCGCCATTCTTGCCGCAGCGGGAACGCTCCTGTTCGCTCCCGCGATTCGGGCTGACGAAGGCATGTGGACGTTTGATAATCCGCCGCTGAAACCGTTGCAGGAAAAGTACCATTTCACGCCGACGCAGCAATGGCTGGACCATATCCGCCTGTCTTCGGTCCGGCTGAACGACGGCGGATCCGGCTCGTTCGTCAGCCCGCACGGCCTACTGCTGACGAACCACCACGTGGCTCGCGGCCAGCTGCAGAAGAACTCGAGCGCCGAGCACGACTACCTTCGCGATGGCATCTACGCGAGCACCTCAGAGCAGGAGATGAAGTCGCCGGATCTGGAAGTCAACGTCCTGGTTTCGATGGAGAATGTCACGCCGCGCATCATGGAGGCGCAGCAAAAGGCCAAGACGCCGGAGGAGCAGTTTGCGGCGCGCAAGGCGGCGGTTGCCGAAATCGAGCGCGAGAGCCAGCAGAAGACCGGATTCCGTTCCGATGTCGTGACGTTGTACCAGGGCGGCGAATACTGGCTGTATCGTTACAAGAAATACACCGACGTGCGCCTCGTTTTCGCACCGGAGCAGCAGATCGCCTTCTTCGGCGGCGATCCCGACAACTTCACGTACCCGCGCTATGACCTGGACATGGCGCTGTTCCGCGTCTACGAGAACGGGAAGCCCATCGACAGCAAAGACTACCTGAAATGGAATGCGGCCGGCGCCGGCGAGGACGAACTGGTGTTCGTATCCGGTCACCCTGGCTCCACGTCGCGCCTGGATACCATGGCGCAGCTCGAGTTTCTACGCGATGTCGGGATGCCCAATACTCTCAAACTCCTCCGCAGCAGGGCCGCCGCACTGGAGCGTTACTCGGCGATGGGCGCGGAGCAAGCCCGCCAGGCTGCCTCCCAGATTTTCTTCATCCAGAACAGCCTCAAGGCCGATGAAGGGGTCGTCCGCGGGCTGCTCGACGCTCGCATCATCGCCAAGAAGCGCGCCGAGGAAGCCGAATTCAGAGCCACCGTCATGGCCCGGCCGGAGTGGGCCGCGGCATTCGGCGGAGCCTGGGAGGCGATCGCCGGGGCGGAAAAGAAGTTGGAGTCGCGCAGCGGGCAGAGGTACTTCCATGGCATGGATTCGCAGCTGGCCACTCTGGCGATGAATATCGTGCAGTATGTGGCGGAGATCCGGAAGCCCGATGGCGAGCGCCTGCGCGGATTCCACGAAGCTGAGCTGGATTCGCTGAAGTTCCGGCTTTTCTCACCGGCCCCCATTTATCCCGGAATGGAGGCAGCCCGCCTGGCGGCCGCGCTGGAGCTGGACCTGGCCGAACTGGGACCGGGCGACGGCTTCTTGCAGATGGTGCTGGACGGGCGCTCCCCGCGTGAGGCCGCCTCCGCTTTGGTTAACGGCACGAGGCTCGCCGATCCCGCCCTTCGCCGCAAGCTGGTGGATGGCGGAGAGGCGGCAGTTGCGGCGTCCGACGATCCCATGATCGTGCTGGCGCGCAAGCTCGACCCCGCGCGGCGCGAATTGATTCACTGGATTGAGGACAACGTGCAGAGCGTGGAGCAGCACGCCGGCGAGCAACTCGGCAGGGCCCGCTTCGCCGCTTACGGGAAGACGGCTTACCCGGACGCCACCTTCACTTTGCGGCTATCTTATGGCCAGGCGCAGGGTTATGCCATGAACGGCACCAAAGCACCCTACAAGACCACGTTCTATGGCCTTTATGACCGAGCCACCAGCTTCGGTTTCCAGGGACCCTTCGCGCTGCCCTCGCGCTACGCAGAGAACCGCGACAAGTTGAACCTGGCCACGGCTTTCGATTTCGTCACCTCCAACGACGTGGTGGGCGGTAATTCCGGCTCGCCGGTGATCAATCGAAACGGCGAGATCGTGGGCCTGGTGTTCGACGGCGACATCGAATCCCTGGTTGGCGATTTCGTCTATGACGGCGCCACCAACCGCACGGTCGCGGTGCACACCGCCGCCATGACCGAGGTGCTGCGCAAGATTTACAACGCCGGACCCCTTCTCAAGGAGATTCTGGGCGAGTAGGCGGCGGACCAGGTGGAAGACTGGCGCGCATAGGGGTACCGGGCGGGCTGGAGCCGCCTGGGACTCTGCATCCTCGGTGAATACCCGCACATCCAACCTACTAACGAGGTATTCCGGACCCGAATAAAGGCCAGCAACTTGCGTGCACCCAGCAAAGCAATATAAGATATCGAAGTAGGCTTACTCCGAATCTACCGGGGGCAGAATGATTTATTCTCGATCGGCCGAATACGCGATTCGCGCTTTCGTGCACCTGGCCCAGGTGCCCGATGGCAGATACGCCATGGTGAAGAACATCGCGGAGGAAGAGGACATCCCCGCACACTTCCTGGCCAAGATTTTGCAGCAGCTCGCCCGCAAGGGACTTCTTCGGTCGAGCAAAGGTCCGACCGGCGGATTCGCATTGCGGGTGGAAGCCAGTGAGATTCGGCTGCTGGACATCGTCGAGGCATTGGACGGCCTGGCGCCCTACCAGCAGTGCGCCAGCGGCCTCTCCGAATGCAACGACGACATGCCCTGCTCCATGCACGATAGCTGGGTAGCCCTGCGTTCGCGTATCATGGATTATCTAGGGAAGAATTCAATCGCGGACCTGGCCAAGGCGCTGGAAACGAAGAAGCGGAACCTGGCAATCAGCAAATCGCGCAAGACCAGGCGCACGGCCGCGAAGCGGGCATAGTCGGATTGCGGTCTGCCAGCGCACTCGCCGGCAGGGACCGCCAGCATTGATTCGGAGGCAACGATGGGCCAATCTGTCCTTGTCCCCATGGTGGTCGAACAGACCTCCCGGGGCGAACGAGCATACGACATTTACTCCCGGCTGCTGAAAGAGAACATCATCTTTCTGGGAACGCCGATCGACGATCAGGTGGCGAACCTGATCATCGCCCAGTTGCTGTTCCTCGAGGCGGAGGACCCGGAGAAGGATATTTCCATATACATCAATTCACCGGGCGGTTCGATTACGGCCGGTCTCGCCATTCTCGACACGATGGCCTTCATCCGGCCCGATATCGTGACCATTTGCGTCGGGCAGGCGGCCTCCATGGCGGCGGTACTGCTGGCGCGGGGCACCAAGGGGAAGCGGTTCAGCCTGCCGAATTCCCGCATCATGATCCACCAGCCGTCGATGCAGGGCTTGGCGGGCCAGGCGGCAGATATTGACATTTACGCGCGCGAAATCCTGCGGATGCGGGAAATTCTCAACAAGATGTTGGCCGACGCGACCGGCCAGCCGATCGACCGCGTCGCCAAGGACGTGGACCGCGACTACATCATGGAGCCGGACGGGGCGGTCGAATACGGCATGATCGATCGCGTGATCTCGAGCCGCGATTTGTCGCCGGTGCCGATCAAGAGCTAGACGGCGTGCGCGGCGCAGGACGCCGCCGGGCCTTGCAGCCGGGTCCGGCTCTGCCTCAAGAAGAGAGTAGCGTGCTCATCAACCTCGCCCCCACACCGCCCAAGCGGCCCGAATGGCTGCGCGCTCCGGCGCCGGCCGGCGAGAACTACCAGGACATCAAGCAGCTCATCGCCCGCCTGCGGCTGCACACGGTTTGTGAGAGCGCCGCGTGCCCCAACGTGGGAGAGTGCTGGAACCACCGCACAGCCACCTTCATGATCTTGGGCAACGTGTGCACGCGCCGATGCGGATTCTGCGCGGTGGAAAAGGGCGCGCCTTTGCCTGTGGATTACGACGAGCCCCATCGTGTCGCGGAGGCGGTGGCGGCCATGGGTCTGAAATTCGCCGTCATCACCAGCGTCAACCGGGATGACCGTGAAGATGGCGGCGCGGAGCTGTTTGCGCTGGTCATCGGCGCGATCCGCCGCCGCGTCGAGGGCTGTGGGGTGGAAGTCCTGGTGCCGGATTTTCAAGGCAGCCGCGCGGCTGTGGAGACGGTTCTCGCGGCCGGACCGGATGTATTCAATCACAACACCGAGACCGTGCCGCGCCTCTACCGCCAGGTGCGCCTCGGGGCCCGGTATGAGCGGTCACTCGACGTGCTGGCCCACGCCAAACGGACGGCGCCTGCCGTGCCCACCAAGTCCGGCCTGATGCTGGGGCTGGGCGAGACCGGCTCGGAAATCCTCCAGGTGATGCGCGACTTGCGCGCGCAGAGCGTCGACATCCTCACCCTCGGACAGTACCTGCGGCCCTCGCCGAAGCACTTGCCCATCGTCCGTTACGCGCCGCCGGAGGAATTTGCCGAGCTGCGAGCGGCCGGCCGCGAGATGGGCTTCGGCCACGTAGAGGCGGGGCCGCTGGTGCGCAGTTCGTATCACGCGTTCGAGTCGGCCCACGGAGCGCAGCCGTGCGCGGGCTCGCCCCCAGACATTTCGAGCCGCGGATGAACCACGGATGACCGCGAACAGGGCTGCTGGTTTCTATCGGTACTCTTCCGTGCGGATCCGCGCCGGCGCGTTGCTTCCGGCTGTTGAGGGAGTGGCTCAGCCGAAGAGTGCCACATCGCCAGGCAGGCCGCATAGCGGCGTGGCCCGAACCTGCGCATGGCCATGAGCGAATCGCCGCTAAGCAATCGCCTGCTGCTGGTGGCGGCGGCGGTCCTGTTCTCCACCGGCGGCGCGGCGATCAAGGCCGCGTCTCTCAGCGGCTGGCAGGTGGCCTGCTTCCGCTCTGGCGTGGCCGCCCTGGTTTTGCTGGCCGCATTGCCCGAGGCGCGCCGCGGCTGGACCCTGCGGATCGTCCCGGTAGCGACGGCGTACGCCGCCACGCTGGTTGCGTTCGTGATTGCGACGCGGCTCACCACCGCTGCGAACGCCATCTTTCTGCAGTCAACAGCCCCCCTCTACCTGCTGCTTTTGGGGCCGCTCCTCCTCAAGGAGCCCATTCGCCGCTCGGGCGTGCTCTATATGCTGGTAGTGGCCGCGGGCATGATGTTGTTCTTCGCAGGCAGCCAGCCGGTGCTGGCGACCGCCCCCGATCCACCGCACGGCAACATGGTTGCGCTGTTCTCCGGACTGTCCTATGCCCTGACGCTGGCCGGCCTGCGGTGGATCGGCCGGAGCCGGGGGCGCGATGCAGGGCTGGCCGCGGTTACCATGGGCAACGCCATGGCCTGCGTCGCTACGCTGCCGATGGCGCTCCCTGTGTTGTCTCTTTCCTTCGCGGACGGCGCTGTGGTTCTGTACCTGGGAGCGTTTCAGATTGGCCTGGCTTATGTGTGTGTCACGCGCGCGATGCGGCACGTGACCGCATTTGAAGCCAATACCGTGCTGCTGCTGGAGCCGGCGCTGAACCCGGTCTGGACCTGGATGGCGCACGGGGAGCGCCCGCCGGCGCTGGCCATGGCCGGAGGCGCCGTGATTCTTTCCGCGACGCTGGTGCATACCTGGTTTGAGCGCCGCGGCTGACGTTCGGCCTGGCGGGTGGTTTCGGGCTGTTTAGTCTTCCAGGATCAGGTGGGCCAGCCCATACTCGGCAGTGTGGGTCAAAGACAAGGAAATCTGGCGCACGCCCAGTTTTTCCGCCACCCGCGCTGCGACCCCGTAGAAGCGGAGGGTGGGCTTACCGGAAGGCAGATTCGCCACCTCAAAGTCCCGCCATGTGACGCCGTGCCGCCAGCCGGTGCCGATCGCCTTCATACCTGCTTCCTTGGCCGCGAAGCGGGCCGCGAAGCGCTCGAAGCGGTTCGCTTTTCGCTCCACGTAAGCGATCTCCGACGGGGTGTAGACGCGCTCGACGAAACGCCGTCCGTAGCGCTCCACCAGGTGCCGCACACGCGGCACTTCGGCCAGATCCACTCCAGTGCCGACGATCATTTGATCTCCGCACCAGCCGTGGTCAGGGTCAGGCTTCCGTGCTTGACGCCCTTGGCGCTGATGAGCGCATCCGCCAGCGAGCGAACGGTCCCGGCCTTGCCGCGAATCACGATCACTTCCAGGCACAGGTCGTGATCCAGATGCACGTGCAGGGTCGAAAGGACGGAATGATGATAATCGTGCTGAATGCCGGTGAGCTTATCGCCGAGCAGGCGAACGTGGTGATCGTAAACCAGCGTGACCGTCCCCACCACCTGGTTCTCCGGCGATGCCCACGACTGTTCGACCAGTTCCTCGCGAATCATGTCGCGGAACGCTTCGCTGCGGTTGGTATAACCGCGCCCGGCGATCAAGCGGTCGAATCTCTCCAGCAAACCGGTGTCGATTGCCACTCCAATCCGGCTGAGTCCACCCATTGCTTCACATCGTAGCACTTGGTCAGCCGGCCGTAGGCCGCATAGGACTGGCACAAGGGATGGGCCCAAAAACAGAAAGACGGCTCAGCGTATCTTAGCCAGCGAAGGGATCTCCTGTTAGAGAAAGCCCAAACGCGATGGGGTGTGCCGGTACTAATCTAAGCGCCCACCAGTTTCCTGAGCGGGGCGCCACCCTTTACCTGCCGTGTGCAGGCAAAACCGGCCGGCAACTGAAGGTGCGAGTTAGGTAAGACTGAATGGTGGAAACAAGAACGATTAAGCGGGCTTGTTTTGTGCAGCGCGCTTGCGGTGTTCCGCCCAACGCTTTCGCTGCGCCGCCGCGATGCGCGCCCGTGCCGCGGCACTCAGCACCCGTTTGACCGCCGGTTTGGCCGGCCCGGCAGCAGCGGAAGAAAGAGGAACCCGCTTGCCCTTGAGTTGAGCCTCGATGCGGCGAATCTGATCTTCTATCTTCTGCTTCTCCACCCTATAGCCTACTAAGGCCATTTGCAGCGTGGTCGAATCTTCCAGGCTTCTGCCCTTTGCCATAAACATCTCCCGGACAACTATAACATATCGGTTGCAAACGTGTGTCAAGATTAGTATGACTTCTGCAGCAGGTACTTGGAGCGATTATGCGACTTCTGATTCAGCGTGTAAGAGAAGCAAGTGTCAGTGTTAATGATAGTACTATTGGATCTATACGTAGTGGATTACTCGCATTTGTGGGTATTAGCCGCAATGACACGGCTCTTGACTCAGACTACGCGCTCGAAAAACTGCTTGGCATACGTATCTTTCCAGACGAAGCCGGCAAGATGAATCGCAACGTGGCAGAGGCGGGCGGAGCGCTGTTGATCGTATCGCAGTTTACCCTGTACGGAGACTGCCGCAAGGGGAGGCGCCCCAGCTTCGACGCCGCCGCGCCGCCTGAGCAGGCGCTGCCGCTCTATAACTACTTCGTGGAGTCCGCGCGGCGCGGACCAGTACCGGTTGAGAGCGGAGTTTTCCAGGCGCACATGCAAGTTCGCCTGGTGAACGACGGTCCAGTGACCATCTGACTAGAGTCGGAGCGTTCCTCAATGCCCGCATAAGGGGCTAATAGCGGGAAGCCGTCCTATTACCGGTTGAGGTATCTATCGTACAGTCGAGTTTGTTTGCTGCTAAGTTCGATCTCCTGGCCGCGAATGAAGACGTGCTTGACCAGCGTTTGGATCTCTAAGGGATCGCCCGTGGTCACCATGAGATCGGCGGACTTACCTTTCTCGATGGAGCCAAGCTGGTCCCCGACGCCCCAAATCTGGGCCGGGTTGATGGTGACCGCCTTGAGCGCCTCGTCCTGTGGCAGCCCGAACGCAACCGCGGTGGCAGCCTGGTACGGCAGATTGCGGATAAATTCATTGTCAAAGGTACCGAAGGCGAACTTAACTCCGGCTTTATAAGCTTCTGCCGGCAGGGTGAAGGCCTGATCGTATGGATCGTCCTCACCGCGGGGCAATGCGAGCACTTTTCCCAGAACTACCGGTATGTTTTTGGTCTTTAGTTCTGCGGCAGCGCTCCCCAGCTCGCGGGGCTGCAGAATGACAATCTTCACGTTTTGCTTATCGGCGAACTGAATCGCATCGTGGATCAGCCGTGGCGTCGATGCCGCGACCGCCAGCGGCAGCTTACCATCCAGCACCGGCAGCATGGCCTCGTACTTGAGGTCGCGGACGAAGCCGGGCGCATGAGCGGCCCTGGCTTTCTGGTACCGGCGAGCTTCCTCGAAGAAGTCAGACAGCTTCGTTACTTCCTGCTGGTAAGTGCGCATCATCTGCGTGAAAGTTCCGGCACCTGCCTCGCCGGCCAATCCGGCGAAGTTCTCCGGAACCGGGCCGCCGCGTCCACCGGCCGAACCGAGCGTGGGGAACTGAACGCAAATCGCAGCCGAACCCGATACGGCCATATCTTCCCAAGTCCAGCCTGCGGTGTGAATCAGGGCCGCCTGGCCGGAAATATACTGGCGCGCGCCGCCGCGGCCGCCGCCGCCCCCGCCCCCGGCCGGAAGCGTCATGGCGCCGGTAATGCCGTTGAGGCGCGCCACGGCGAAATGCTCACTATCCGGATTCACCGAGGACAGCGCTCGTAACTGTGGCATGAACTCGCCCAGTTCGCCCGTGTCGACGGTCTCGCGGATGGCCGATATCTCGGAGAGCCCGAGTTGCGTGCCCGAGTCGATCATTCCCGGGTAAACGCGTAGCCCCTTGCCGTCCAGCACGCGCACACCCTTGGGCGCGAGAATCTTGACGCCCATCTCGGCGATCTTTCCATCCAGCACGAGAATCGACGCGCCCTTCACTGGCGCGCTCGTGACCGGGTAGACGTCGGTTCCACGAATCAGCACGCTGTTGTTGGATGCCGCGCCGGCAGCCAGGGCGCACGCAATCAGAATTCCCAGCGGTCTCATCCGACTGGCCTCCTGCCGCCCGCTGGCCGGGGCTGGCTTTGTTTTTCTTTGTCGATCAACTTCTGTTTCTCCAGGGCCTTTGCGGGCCGGCCGCTCACTTCGCTGTCGCGGTCAAAGTAAAGGTGGCCGTCGATCAGCACTTTCTGGACTTTGGCGGAATCAGAGAGCGGGTACTTATCGTAGATCACCAGGTCGGCGTCCTTGCCGGCTTCGACCGAGCCCACCCGGCCCTCGATCCCGAGTTGTTTCGCCGGATTGATCGTCACCATGGCCAGCGCATCGGCTTCGCTCACGCCGCCGTACTTCATCGCCTTGGCAGCCTCCGTGTTCAGATGCCGCATCAGTTCGGGGTCGTCGCTGTTCAGGCTGACCACGATGCCCTTCTTTTGCATGATGGCCGCATTGAACGGGATGGCGTCGTAGGCCTCGATCTTGAATGCATACCAGTCGCTGAAGGTGGAAGCGCCGGTGTCGGCTGCAGCGATCTCCTGGGCCACCTTGTAGCCCTCCAGCACGTGCTGCAGAGTGCGAATCTTGAATCCGTAATCGTCCGCCACGCGCAGCAGCATGAGGATTTCGTCCTCGCGATAGCAATGAGCATGGACGTATCGCTTACCCTCCAGCACCTCTTTGAGCGGCTCGAGTTTCAGGTCTTTGCGGGGAGGCAGCGGATGCTCGCCGTGCGCCACTTTGGCATCATATTCGTCCCACTGGACCTTGTAAGCCTTGGCTTCGTTCAAGGCTTCGCGAATGGTGTCTTCCACTCCCATGCGCGTCGCCGGATAGCGGGCCGGAACGGTCTGCGTGGCCCCCCGGCCGCCCTGCGGATTGCCGGGCCGCTTTGGATTCTCGCCCAAAGCAAACTTGATGCCGGGCACCGCGCCCTCGAAGATCATGCCTTGAGCATCCTTGCCCCAGCGCATTTTCAGCACGATGGTCTGCCCGCCGATGGGGTTCGCCGAGCCATGCAGGATATTCGCGGTAGTCACCCCGCCGGCCAGCGCTCGGTAGATGGAGATGTCTTCGGGGTTGATCACATCCTTGATATTCACCATCGAAGAGACGGCGACGCTGCCCTCATTGACGTTGCCGTCCACCGCAATGTGCGAGTGGCAGTCGATGATGCCGGGGATCACGTATTGGCCCGCCGCATCGATGACGGTGGCGTTCTGCGGCATCATCACCTTCTCGCCGACCTCGGTAATCTTGCCGTCCTTGATCACCACCGAGCCTTGCAGCGTGCCCTTGGTCACGGTCATGATGGTGGCGTTCTGGATCACGATGTTTTCGGCGTACAGAGGCGCGAGCACGGCCAGCGCCACAATCCAGGACTTTCTCATTGATTCACTCCCGGTTCATCGGTCGTGCCGCGGCCCCCGCCCGGAGGCTCGGCGGCAGGCTTGTACTGCTTGCCGTCCACGAAGATCATTTCAATCTGCGTATGGTCGTCGAACAAGTCGCCCTTGGTGACCACCAGGTTGGCGATCTTGCCAGCCTCGATGCTGCCCATG
>CAZZHN010000043.1:16998-25354 GCA_964654065.1 uncultured Solibacteraceae bacterium | reverse complement strand
ACTATAGTGCATAAATATACTTGACTAAGGCAGCGGTTTCCGTTATGATTGTGACATGGAAGCCGAACCGAAAACCCTTCAAGAAGCTATCGTTTACTTCTCAAACCCCGACAACTGCTTGAGCTATCTGGCCGCAAGACGTTGGCCCAATGGGGTTATCTGTCCTACTTGCGGAAATACCGGCGCGAACTTTCTGAAGAATCAGCGCCGATGGGAATGCAAAGCCAAGCACGCCAAGAAGCAGTTTTCGGTGAAGGTTGGGACGATTTTCGAGGATTCCGCCATTAGCCTCGACAAGTGGCTCACTGCCGTTTGGATGATGACCAGCGCCAAGAACGGCATTTCCTCCTGGGAGATCCACCGGGCGCTCGGCGTCACCCAAAAGACCGCTTGGTTCATGCTTCAGCGCATCCGGTTGGCGATGCAGGATGAGAGCGCCGGGAAGCTCGGCGGCGGCTCCGGTGAAGTTGAGGTAGACGAAACATACATCGGCGGCAAGGCCCGCAATATGCACAAGGACAAGAAGGCCCGCAAGCTCGAAGGCAAGGGCGGCGGCGCGGTCGGCAAGGTTGGAGTACAGGGCGCGCTGGAACGCGGCGGTGAAGTCCGTGTGAACGTGATTCGAGATTCCAAGCACGGGACGCTCGTTCCCAACATTCGGCAGAACGTCGCAAAGGGCGTTCATTTGTTCACCGATGAAGCATCGGCCTACTTCGACCTGGGGCCAGAATACGTCCACGATTTTATTAACCACGCTGAAGCCTACGCGGTGGGTCAGATCCACACCAACGGGCTGGAGAACTTCTGGAGTTTACTCAAGCGGAACCTCTCCGGTACTTATGTGAGCGTGGAACCGTTTCACTTGTTCCGCTACCTTGATGAACAGGCATTCCGCTACAACAACCGCAAAGATATGACCGATGCTGACCGCTTCAGTAAGGCCCTTACTCAGATTGTGGGCAAGCGGCTCACCTACAAAGAACTCACCGGGAAAGATGGGCAGCGAAACGAAGAAACGCGACCGGAGATTTTCTAACCGGCGCGGCCCGCGCCGCCAGAAGCCTTAGGCTTTGGCCCGCGCTTACGTGGGTTCCGCGCGGATTCCTCTTTGTGTGCTTTGATGCGACGCTGAATCTCTTCGTGCGAGACGCAGAGGATCTTCGCCATCACGCGATCAAACGCCGTGAACTCTGGACTTGACGTGTGAGGTTCAGACTTCATCTGTCGTCCACTAGCCTATCACTTAAAGCTATCCTTGTAAAAATTCGTCATCACTGGAATTTCAGGCGGTCGCTTGTTGCCCCATTCAGTCAGAGCAGTGAGGTTGTCAGGTCCGCCGTTCTCTTTAAGGTACTGCAAGCATTCCGCAGTCCAGAAATGAAACGATATGCGATCTTTCAACGCCCAGACCGGCTTTCTGGTCGGCAATTTCCCCATATTATCCGCGTGCTTGAACGCCTCTCTTGCCAACAGATCAGCACCCTGTAACGGTTGAAGGCTTTTGTTCCCGACGCTAAAGCCCCGAAGATAAGTAGAGCCCTTCCATTCAGGCATCGCCTTGAGCGCCTGATAGATTCGTAGGCTTTCGCCGGAAGTGTCGCCATCCTCAAACCACATCTTGACGCCATCGGCATCCGGATAGTTTTCACCCAGCTCCCGCCCAATCTGTCCCATGTTTATAACAGTATGCCTTAGCGCCAGAAGGTACGGATCGTGCTCTTGTGCGTCCGGGAACGCTTGGTGATATTCCGGGATTGGAACGACGGTTCCTAGACCCATCATCCTGGATTCAAGAATGACCTTAACGAGCCGCTTCATCAGGGCGTCGGCGCGTTCCTTAGTCCATCCCTTGAAAACTCCGCGCGGCGGGTTTGTGTCGCAATCTGTCGCGTGGAAAGGGCCACTCAGACCGTAAGTAGCGGTTGCCCACAGACTGTCGAATCGTTCCCAGGATAGAGGGTGTCCGATCAGACCGCCGACCGTTGCGAAGCGTTGTCGTTTGTCGTCTGAACTGTCATCGAAGTATGCGCGAATTGTGGCCACAATATCTATCCACCTATCGCCACAGTTCCGATCACCTGCGGAGAACTCCCGCTCAGTGCAGGGTCGATAGTCTATGCTGGGCTGAGTGTAAACCATAGGGCATCCTTAGTCAAGTATATTTATGCCACTATAGCGGTAGTGGGTCAGTTTCCAAAACTGACCCACTACCGCTATTGTGCCGGGTGAAAGAGCTGCGAACCGGCCCACGCCATCCAGCTAACCACTTTCCCCATTTATGGTTTCACCCCTCAAATCATCTTAGTTACATTAAGGTATTGAGCGCGTGTGCTGACGGCACGTCAGCTGGCCCGCATAGAGCGCTCGCCCAAAACAAAAAACGGCCCGGTCTCCGCTGAATGAAGACCGGGCCAATGGGAAGAAATTGATGCTCTCCGAGAACTCTTGGCCTAGCGATGAGAGTGGCTGCTGCCGCCTCCGGAATGACTGGGGCTGCTATGTCCACCGCCACCGCTGGCCGGGCGGCTCGAACCGCCACCTGTCGCGCGCGGCGGCGGCGCCGAATAATGCGGCTGGCTCGGTGCGCTGTAATGCGGCTGGCTGGGCGAGTTATATTGGGGCCGGCTGCTGGCTGGCGCGTTAGAGCGCGGGCTGGCATTGCCCGAGTACGGGCTGCTGCGGTATCCCGAACTCGGCTCGCCGAACCGCTGCCACCCGCTGGAAGACGATGACGGACGCGTGTTCTGCAGGCTCGGGCCCTGGCTGCGTCCGGCGTTGTATCCCCCGCTTGCCGCCGTGCCCGGCCGCGCATTCGACGTGCTGAGGTGCTGCCAGCCGCTGGCACTCGCAGCGCTATTCGGCCGGTTTGTCGTGTTCGACTGGGCCGTGGACCGGCTTGGGCTCTGCGCACCCGGGGCCGCACCGCGAGGAGCCGTGGCCGCCTGCTGGGCATGATAGAAAGAGGTCGTCCCGGTGCTGCGCGGCGTGTAAGACGCGGCCCGGCTTGAGAACCGCGCAGCCGAACCCGTCGCCGCCAATGGAACCGCGCCGTGGATCATCCCGGCCGACTGGAGCTGCGCCCCGGTGGGCCGCACGATACTGGTCACGTGCCCGCTCTGGAAGTCATGCACTGAAACCCCGGTTACACCATTGGCAACGCTGGCGTTTCGATAGGTATTTCTGATATTTACGTTCGTAATATTCATCGAACGGTTCATGTATCCGGCGGATCCGTAGAAGCCTCTGCCCCACCACGGATGGAAGACCTCATACGGCGCCAGCGGCACCCAGCCAATATGGCCGAAACCAAAACCGATGCCGAAACCCGCTCCACCGCCGAAGCCGAAGAAACCAACCAGGGCTGGCGACCAGTAATGCGGCACACCGAATACGCCCGGATACCACAGCCAGCCGAAATTCGCTCTCCAGAACCAGCGGCCGTAATGATACGGGGCCCATCCCCAGGGATCGCCGCTGACCCAAGTCCAGCCGTACCAATCCAGCCATTCCCACTGCCCTACCTGATAAGGCGCCCAGCCGGGCGCAACCTGAGGCTGCCAGACGTAACCGTAGTCCGGCGTGTTGACCCAGTCGCCGTTATTGTCCATGTCCTCAGCGCCGTAGACTCCCTGCGGCACGTGCTGGGCGCTGCGCGACTGCGTGAGGACGCGATCGCGGCTGTCCGACCAGGCGTCCCAGGCATCGGCCGCCGGGGCTGCCGCCATCTGAAATTCAGGATCGGCCGTAGTGCCGCGGGCGATCATCATGTGTCCGGCGCTGACCCACTGCGAGCCGCGCGGAGAGAAGACTTCGGCGTCGCCAGCCCTGACGCTGAGCTCGGTCTGGCCGGAATCGTTGACCGAAATACGATAAATTCCAGCCTTGTTCAGTCTTACCGAAATATTCGGGGTATCCACTTCGGCGCTTGCGTTGGATGGTATTAAGACGCGATACGTGATGGTGCCGTGGGCGAGCTCGGCTTGAAAGTGGCCGCCGTCGAGAGCGGTCATTTTGATTTCGGCGGTGCCGCCGAGCCGAATCAGGTTGGCTGAATCGAACTCGACTTCCGCCCTCGAGTTGGGTCCGGTCGCGATGTGATCGTCCGCCATCAGAGGAGCGTTGATGATACCCGCCACCCACTCGCCGGAATCGCCGCGCCGCACCGAAACCTGCCCGTCCATGACGCTGATGCGGGCGACGCCGTGCTGCTGATCGTCGCTGTCCTGCGCCCAGGCGGGTGCGCCGGCGCCTGCCGCGAGTGCGGCCGCCAGAACCCATCCTAACGAGCGAAGTTGCGAACCATCCATGGCAGATTCCTTTCTGCGGTCTGCCGAAAAGAAAGCACGAGGGCTGCCAAAGACCAACAGTCATTTTTTCAATTAGATACAGGGCGCTACAGTGCCCCGCGAGTGGCCGAAAACCACCAGCATGGCTGCGATGGAGCATCCGCCCGCGAAAAAAGGGTGTTGCTGGCGGGCGTGAGAATACGGCTCCCTTCGGCGGTTGGGTGACAGACCTCGCGGGGGTTGTATACTACGGGTTCAGTTTCCAGGTAAAGAGTTCGTGATCGAAGACCTCCGGTTTGCACTGCGGGCCCTAACCAAACACCACACATTTGCGGTCGCGGCGCTGCTGTCCGTGGCGCTCGGAATCGGCGCCAACACCACCATCTTCAGCCTGCTCGACGCTTTGCTGCTGCAGCCGCTGCCGATCCGCGAACCGGCCCGGCTGCTTGCGCTGAGCACGGTGGATACGCGCAACCCCGGGCATTGGTTCTGCTCGTACCCCAACTATAAAGATTACCGGGACCGCAACACGGTCTTCTCTTCCCTGCTGGTATCGTCTCTGGTGACGGTCAACCTGACCGGCCACGGCAACGCGCAGCGGCTGGTGGGGGAGATCGCGTCGGCGAATTACTTTGCGACGCTGGGGGTGCAGCCAGTGGTGGGCCGCAGCTTCCTGCCGGAGGAGGATCAGTCGCCGGGCGCCCGGCCGGTGGCGGTGATCGGCTACGGCTTGTGGAAGCGGGTATATGGCGGCGACCCGCAGGTGACTTCGCGCACCATCGGCCTGAACCGGCGCCTGTACCAGATTGTCGGTGTGGCGCCGGAGGGTTTTCACGGCATCGATTCCCTGTATGCGGCCGAGGTATGGGTGCCGATGATGATGTACGAGCAGGTGCTGCCTTTCCCGAGGTGGGTCGGCATGCGGCGGGCGTTCGCATTCACGTCGGTGGGGAGGCTGCGGCCGGGTGTGAGCCAGGCGCAGGCGGAAGCGGAGATGCTGAGCATCTCGCGGGCTTTGGAACTCGAGTATCCGGAAGACGATTCGGGCCTGCGGGTGAAGTTGACCTCGCTGGCCGAAGCGTCGCGGGACCCGCAGGTGCGAACCAATATAGAACACGCGGGCGGTCTGCTGCTGGTGGTTTCCGGGCTGGTGCTGGTGATTGCGTGCGCCAACGTGGCAAACCTCCTGCTGGCGCGCGGCGCGGCGCGGAGCAAAGAAATCGCCGTGCGCCTGGCGCTGGGCGCGAGCCGCTGGCGGCTGGCGCGCCAGCTGTTTACCGAAAGCCTGGTGCTGGCAGCGCTGGGAGGCGGATTGGGACTGCTGCTGTCGCACTGGGCCGGTGAAGCCCTGTGGGCGGCGCGGCCGGTGCAGTTCCGGCATTTCTACGCCCGGCCGGCGGCCAGCGGCACGGTGTTGTTGTATGCGGTAGGGGCTTCCGTGTTCACGGCCCTGCTGTTTGGGCTGATTCCGGCGTGGCGGGCCTCGCGGGCCGATCTGGCGGCAGACCTGAAAGAGCGCGGATCGCATCCGGCCGGCGGTCGCGGACGGTCCCGGCTCCGGTTTGCGCTGGTGGCCGGGGAGGTCGCGCTTTCGGTGGTGGCGCTGACCGGTGCGTCCTTGTTCCTGCGCAGCCTGCGCGCGGCAACGCACGCCGACCCGGGTTTCGACGCCGGGCAAGTGGGCATCGTCGTCTTCAACGCCACGGATGCAGGATATGACGAGGCCCGGGGGCGTGCGTTCGAGCGGCACGCGGTGGAGGCTGCGGCGGCCACCCCGGGCGTCGATGCGGCGTCGATGGCGAAGGATCAACCGCTGCTGGTGTCGACGGCGCGCCACCTGCTCCGCCTCGGCCAAGATACCGGGCAGGGGCACGTAACCCTGACCGGCGTGATCTGGCCCGGCTATTTCCGCGCGCTGCGCATTCCGGTTCTGGCGGGGCGGGATTTCAACGACCAGGATGACGCCAAGAGCCCGCGTGTGGCGATGGTGAACCAGGCGGCGGAGAAGCTGTTCTGGCCCGGCCAGGAGGCGGTGGGCAAGGTGATTGAATTCGGCGGCGAGAACCTGCCGGTGCAAGTCGTCGGCGTGGTGCGCGACGCTCACTACCAGGGCCTGGACGATCCGCCGTCGCCGCTGGTTTATCTGTCACTGGAGCAGTATTACTTCCCCTCGGCGGTTGTGTACATCCATACCGCCGGCAACCCGGACGTTGTGGCAGCGGAAGTGCGCCGGCGGCTGCTGGCCATGGACCGGAACCTGCTGCTCGAATCCGAAGGAGTCCGCACCACGATCCGCGATACGCTGTGGGCGCAGACGCTTTCGGCGACGCTGCTGGCCGGCTTCGGCCTGCTGGCGGTGCTGATGGCAACCATCGGTATTTATGGCGTGGTGGCTTACACGGTGGAGCAGCGGGTGCGCGAGTTCGGCATCCGCATGGCGGTCGGCGCCACGCCCGGAAGCATACAGGGAATGCTGCTGCGAGAAGGCGGAACGCTGGTGGCGGCGGGACTGGCGGCCGGGGTATTGATCTCGCTGGCCGCGTCCCGGACGGTTCGCAGCATGTTGTTCGGCGTGACGCCATCCGACCCCATCACCTTCATTCTGGTGCCATCCCTTCTGGCGCTGGTAGCCATGCTGGCCTGCTGGATTCCCGGCCTGCGGGCGGTCCGCATCTCGCCGTCGCGGGCGCTACGCGAAGAATGACGGCGGCCGGCGCGGCCGTTCCTAATTGATCGGCACGTCCAGCAGCGCCAGCCAATACTGGACCGATTGCAGTGCGAAGCCGATCAGGAACAAACCCACTCCCAGGACACCCATGCGCTTCTCCGGCAGATGATCCGCGCTCCATTCGACAAAGGGCGTGCAGGAGCCCGCGACCGCGGTGACCGCTCCCACCACCAGGCCGGTTCTCACCCCGACGCTGAACGCGCTGGCGCGCTGCTGGTGCGCCACCAGGGCGCTGAGATAGCCTGTGACGGCGTAGCCGACGGTTCGATTCACCGCCGCCAGAAGCTGGAGCTTGGTCATGCGCGGGCGGACGGCGGGCCGGTAATCGATGGTCGGCCGGATGCCGGCCTGGTATGCGACGGTCTGACCTGCCGTGCTCAGCACGCCGAACATGAGCCCAAACTGGCCGCCGTATAGATAAGCCGCGCCCAGAGCGAAGCCGGCTCCGCGAATGGCGCTCATGGCCGCGTCGTACCAGAATCCCGGCTTGGGTCCGCCCCGCGCAGCGCGCGAGAACTCCCAGGCGAGCGTGATGCCGTGCGCCACGCCGGTGGCGAGCCCGAATACCGGTCCGAGGGCGAGGCCGTAACCGCCGCCGAAGAGCACCCCGTAGGTCACTCCCCTGGTGAGCGTCCGCAGCGGCCCGTGCTCGCCGCCCAGGATATCGTACGCCAGGTACAGGGCGCCGAGCACGTCAAGCGAGCTGCCGACGATGCTGACCAGAGCGAGCGTGTGCTTGTCGACAATCATGCGATGAGGGCAGACTGGCCGTTGTTGAGGAGCAGAAACGAATCGTCCTTGCGACAGGCGATGAGCTGCTGCTTTGGAGTCTCGAGACCATCATCGGCCAGCTGAAATGTTCCATGGTGGATGGCGATGCTGGTGCCGGCTCCCAGGATCTGGTGGGCCCGCACAGCATCGTCGGGAGCCATGTGCACCGGCGCCATGAACCAGCGCGGCTCGTAAGCTCCGATCGGCAGCAGCGCGAGCCGCGGCGGCCCGAACCTTTCGCGAATCTGAGCAAAATGCGGCCCAAAGGCGGTGTCGCCAGCGAAATAAACGAAGCGCTGCCCGCATTCGATGACGTACCCGCACCACAGCGTCCGATTGCGATCAAAGATTCCCCGGCTGGAGAAATGCAGCGCCGGGACGCAGTGGATGACAGCGCCGGCGAGCGGCAGGGATTCGCCCCAATCCATCTCGCGCACGGGCCCGATCTTCTGCGAGCCAAGCAGACGGCCCACGCCAGCCGGAACCACGAACGTCGCGCCTCCGCGAGCCCCCAGCTGGCGTAGCGTCGCAAGGTCCAGGTGATCGTAGTGATTGTGGCTGATGAGCACGG
>CAZZHN010000043.1:0-16988 GCA_964654065.1 uncultured Solibacteraceae bacterium | reverse complement strand
AGCACGGCGTCGAGGGGCGGCAGGTCATCCCACGATACCCCCGGCTTTCTGCGGCGCCGCGGACCGGCCCAGGAAACAGGGCTGGCGCGCTCCGACCAGATCGGGTCGGTCAGAATACTGCATCCCTGTTGCTGCAGGAGCACGGTGGAGTGGTTCACCAGGGTCGTCAGCAGCTCGCCCCCCTCCACCCGGCGCGGCGGCAGGGATGGCTCGACGTCCTCGATGAAAGCAGGCGATGGTACCGCCCGGCTGGTCCGTTTCCAGCGGAGGACGTCGCGAAACCCGGGCACCCGTGCAGAATCCGGATTGTAGAAGCGTTTGCCGTCGAAATGCCGTGGAAACTCCAGGTCAGAACCCTCCTTTTGCACGAATCACCATCTATCTTCTCCTAGATTCCGGGCTGGACGGCGCCTGACTGCCCTTCCGGACCTGGACCTTGACAGGAGCCTGGGATGTCGCATACGCTTCCTATAGCTGGCTATAGGGCAGGGGATGACGAAGCATTCAAACGACCGTCTGCAGGGCACGCTGGATCTGCTGGTGTTGAAGACGCTGGCGTCGCGCGGCGCGATGCATGGCTACAGCATCACGCTGCACGTGGAAAAGATTTCGGAGAGTGCGCTGCGCGTGGAAGAGGGTTCGCTGTATCCGGCGCTGCACCGGATGACGCAGGCGGGCTGGCTGCGCGCCGAGTGGGGCGCATCCGACAACAACCGCCGCGCGCGGTTCTATTCGATTACCGCGGCCGGACGCAAGCAACTGGCGCAGGAAGAAGAAAACTGGGCGCAGCTGACCGAGGCGGTGGCACGGGTGCTGCGCTTCGCTTAAGGAGAGGCTGAGATGGGTTGGTTCAACCGGCTTTCGAACCTGCTGCGGCGCGAGGAACTGGGCAACGGGCTGGACGAAGAACTCCAGTTTCACATTGACGCTCGCGCACGGGACAACGTGAAGGCGGGCATGAGCGCCGGCTACGCGCGCGCCGAGGCCGAGCGGCGCTTCGGTAACCGGACGCTGGTGAAAGAGCGGGCGAGAGAGAAGGATATCTTCGCTTCCGTGGAGAGCGTGGCGCAGGATCTGCGATTCGCGCTGCGCGGCTTGCGCAAGAGTCCCGGCTTCACGGCGGTAGCGGTGGCGACGCTAGCCCTGGGCGTGGGAGCAAACACGGCGGTTTTCACGGTGGTGAACGGCGTGCTGATCCGCCCGCTTCCCTTCCCTAAGCCGGAGCGGCTGTATATGATCTCCTACAGGCCGCAGCGTGGGCCCTTTGAGATCGGGCCCGGCCTGGAGGATCAGCACTATCTCGAGTTCCAGCGGCGGAACCAGTCCTTCGAGCAGGTTGCCACTTTTGGGCAGGACTCATTCACCTTAACTGGAGCGGGAGACGCTACAAGGGTATCGGCGGCGCTGGTCACGGCGAGTTTCTTTCCCGTGCTGCGAGTGAATCCGGTGATGGGCCGAGCGTTCCTGCCAGAAGAAGAGAGGGGCAGCAGCCCAGTGGCGTTGCTCGGCGACAAACTCTGGCGCAGCCGCTTTGGCGGGGACCCGAACATCCTGGGAAAAACGATTACGCTCAACGGAACGGAATACAGCGTCGTCGGCGTGATGCCAGGCGGATTCGCGTTTCCCCGCGATGCGGACATGTGGCTGCCGCTGGCGGTGGGAGCGGACCCGGGCAACTCCTATTTCCGGCCCGCCTTCGGCAGGCTGCGGCCCGGGGTTTCACAGCCGCAGGCGGGCGCGGAACTGGGAGCCCTGGCCGAACGCCTGCCGATCGGACGCGGGGAAAGCCGGAGCGGGATGATGGCGGAGATTCTGCCGCTCAAGGACCTGCTGGTGGGGCCGATCCGGAAATCGCTGCTGATTTTCCTGGGCGCGGTGACTTTTGTGCTACTGATTGCCTGCGCCAACGTGGCCAATTTGCTGCTGATGCGAGGAGCGTCGCGGCGACAGGAGATCGCAGTGCGCTCAGCGCTGGGAGCGCGCCGGGGGCGATTGATCCGACAATTGCTTACGGAGAGCACGCTGGTGTCCCTGGGCGGTGCGGCAGCGGGAATTCTGCTGGCGATTGCGGGAGTGCCGGCGCTGCTGGCGCTGGCGCCCGCCGGCAAGGTTCCGCGCGTGGAAGAAATACACATCGATGGCTGGGTGCTCGCGTTTGCCCTGGCCTTGGGCGCATGCACGGGAATCCTGTTTGGACTGCTACCGGCCTTTCAGGCGACGGGACGCGAGCTGCGCGACTTTCTGGTCCAGAGCGGGCGTTCCGTCACCGGCCGGCGCGAGCGGCTGCGCAGCGCGCTGGTGGTGGCGGAAATCGCGCTGGCGCTGGTGCTGCTCAGCGGCGCCGGTTTGATGCTGAAGAGTTTTCTGCGGATGCGCGCAGTGAGCCCGGGCTTCCGCGCCGAGAACGTCTTGACGATGACGGTGGATCTGCCCGATTCGCGGTATCAGACAGTCGCCGCGATACAGGAATTTCATGCGCGCACACTGGAGAAACTTTCGCGCGTGCCGGGAGTAGCGTCGGTTGGCGCGGTGAACTGGGTGCCGCTGGCCGGCGCGTTGATATCGGGCGACTTTCATCTTGAGGGCGGGCGCCGGCTGCCGCCCGGCTACATGGTCGACAAACCGGCGGTGAGTCCCGATTACTTTCGGGCGATGGGCATCCGGCTTTTGAGCGGGAGAAGTTTCACCGAGCGGGATGATCGCGGTGCGCCGGGCGTGGCGGTGATCAGCCAGTCGGTGGCGCGAGCTCTCTGGCCCGGTGAAGATCCGATCGGAAAGCGCATTACCCTAGAAGACGAACCGAAACCGCAGGACTGGCTGACGATCGTGGGCGTGACCGGCGATATCCGGCAGCAGAGCCTGACGGAAGCGCCGCACCCTGCGATTTATCAGCCGTATCAACAGGTGACCAGGCCGTTCTTCCTGAGCCACATGACCTTCGCGGTTCGGACCACGGCGAATCCGCGGAGTGTGGCGAGCGCGATGCGCGGCGTACTGCGAGAAGTGGACAGAATCCAGCCGGTGGAGATCGCGGCCATGACGGACCTGGTAGCGGCGACCACTGCGGAACCGGAGTTTCAAGCGCGTCTGATCTCGATTTTCTCGCTGCTCGCTCTGCTCCTATCGGCGATCGGCATCTACGGCGTTCTGGCTTATGCGGTGGCGGAGCGAACCCGCGAGATCGGGATTCGAATGGCGCTGGGCGCGGAAAGAAGCGACATCACGCGAATGGTGCTGCGACGGTCGCTGGCGCTGGCGGCAGCGGGTGTGACCCTCGGACTGGCAGGCGCTTTGGCGGCAACCCGGGTGCTGGAGAAATTCCTCTTCGATGTGAAGCCGACCGACCCGGCCACGCTGGCGCTGGTGGCGGCCCTGCTGGCGGCGGTGGCGCTGGCGGCGGGCTTGCTGCCCTCGCGGCGCGCGGCGAAAGTGGATCCGCTCGTGGCGCTGAGGTGGGAGTAGCGAACAATCAGGACTTGCGTGGCACGGCGCCGTAAATACATAATGTAAATATGGCGCCATGAGCTACACGTGGGACCCAAGGAAGAATCGGCGTAATCTGAAGCTTCACGGGATTACTTTCGAGGACGCCGTGCGGGTTTTTGGCGGGCCCACGCTGGAACGGGCAGACGATCGCTATGAGTACGGTGAACTCCGCGTGTACGCCATCGGCTTAGTGAATGGAATTGAGATCACGGTTATTCTACACCGATGTGTCCCCGATGGAACGTCGAATTATCTCGGCATGGAGGGCAGAGCGGCATGAAAGAGAAGCCTACTGGAAAAGTCTCCGCGCAGGGACGCAGTGATTGGAAGCGGCTTCGTTCCCTGAGCGATGTTCAGGTCCAGCGTGCGATCGAACGCGACAAGGAGGCGCGGCCGACCGACGCAGCCTTTTGGAAAAAAGTACGAGTCGTCATTCCCACGGCGAAACAAACTATTACCATCCGGCTGGACGCGGACCTTTTAGCATGGCTGCGGCGGCAAAGAGGGTACCAGACGCGTATCAACGCCGTGCTGCGGACCTACATGGACGCGAACCCGGGGTCGGGCACGCGCTGAATCGCTTGAGGCTGCGCGGATTCTGGCCAGGCGCCCTAGGCATCGGAGTTGGCCTGAACGGGGCCTGCGGAGGTTGCCTGGCGCGGCGCACGCTAGAATCAGATTTGGTTCTGGTTCAGAACGTCTCCAAACTATATCGTCTCTACCGGCGGCCTGCGGACCGGCTGCGGGAACTGCTGCCGGGGACGGCGCCGGCGCACCGCGATTTCTGGGCGCTGCGCGACATCAGTTTCGAGGTCGAGCGGGGCGAAACCCTGGGACTGGTGGGGCCGAACGGGTGCGGCAAGAGCACGCTGCTGCAGTTGGTCAGCGGAATTCTGCAGCCCACGACGGGGCGCGTGGTGACCCGCGGGCGGATCGCGGCGCTGCTGGAGCTGGGCGCCGGCTTCAACCCGGAATTCAGCGGCCGCGAAAACGTCTATCTGAACGGCGAAATCATGGGGCTGAGCCGTGCCGAGATCGACCGGGCCATGCCGTCGATCGAAGCGTTCGCCGAGATCGGCGAGTTTCTGGAGCGGCCGGTGAAGGAATACTCCAGCGGTATGTATGTGCGGCTGGCGTTTTCAACGGCGATCCACGTGGACCCGGAAATCCTGATTGTCGACGAAGCACTGGCGGTGGGAGACGCGGTCTTTGCCAACCGCTGTGTGCGGAAGTTCCAGGAGCTCCGCGAGCGCAAGGTGACAGTGCTGTTTGTGTCGCATGACCTGGGGCTGGTGAAGCAACTATCCGACCGCGCGATTCTGCTGCTGGGCGGCCGGATCGAAGCCGCCGGCGCGCCCAACGACGTGATCAACCGCTACATCGGGCTGGTGCTGGAGAAGCAGGCGCCGGAGGCGGAGCGGCGGCAGCGGCTGCGCGCCAGTTTCCGGCACGGCGATGGGACGAGCGAGATCGTGGGCGTTCAGATGTTGAACGCGCGCGGCGAGGAGACGGCCACCATTGCCAGCGGTGAGCCGGTGACGGTGCGAGTGAGCGCACGCTTCCATCGTCCGGTCTCGGACCCAATGGTGGGGATCCTGGTGCGCACGCGGATCGGCATGGATGTGTACGGCACCAACACGCGAATCGAGCACGCAGACTTGGGCGATTTCGAGGCGGGCGAGTTGCTGGAGGTGGATTTCGGCATCGAATGCTGGCTGACGCCGCAGCAATACACCCTGACCGCTGCCACGCAAAATGCCGATGGGTCGAGCCACGACTGGCTGGACGATGCGATCGCGTTCGACGTGGTGGACGCGCGCATGGCGGCGGGAGTCGCCAACCTGCGGGCGAAGATCGAATGGCGCGCATCACGATAAAAGCGCACCCGCGGGCGAAACGCTCGGCGGTGGCCGGCAGATTGGGCGCAGCGTGGAAGCTGGACCTGGCGGCGCCGCCGGCGGCGGGGAAGGCCAACCAGGAATGCGTGCGATTCGTGGCGGAGGTAGCAGGCGTGGCGCGGTCGCGCGTGCGGGTGGTGACGGGCGCGGCGGCACGCACCAAGGTGGTGGAAGTGGAAGGAATGGCCCAGGAAGAGCTGCAGGCGCTTCTGGAGCGAAGGTTGGACGATGCAGTTTGAAAGGAACCAAATGAACTTGAGAAGTGCAATTGCCGGTTTGGCGATTTTCTGTTTCGCGGGAGCCGTCGCGCTCGCGCAGAACGCACAGGCGTCGGCGTATGCCGGCAAACCCTATCGCGGCCAGGCGCAGGCGATTCCAGGGCGGGTGCAAGCCGAGTTCTACGACGTGGGCGGCGAGGGCGTGGCTTATCACGACTCCGACGCGGGCAACAACGGCAGCGGAAAACTGAACAAAGGCAACAGCGAGCTGGATCAGTTTCGCAAAGACGAAGACGTCGACATCTCATACACCAAGAAGGAATTTGACAAGACCGTCGACGGGCTGGATGAAACATACGGCGAACTCTACGTTGGCTGGACGGCGCCGGGAGAATGGATCAAGTACACGGTAGACGTGAAGCAGGCGGGCGTTTACACGGTGAACGCGCACGTGTCGTCGAACAACCAGAACGCGGAAATCAGCCTCGATTTCGACGGCCGCGACGTGACCGGCCCGATCGTGATCCCGACCACAGGCCACTGGCACAAGTGGCGGATCTGCAATGGCCTGGCGGAGGTCAAGCTCGATAAGGGGATTCACATCTTGACGCTAAGGTTTTTGAAGGAAGGGAACATGAACGTGGACTACCTGGAGTTCCTTTCGAAAAACGAACTGAAATAGGCGAGCGAAAGTGGGGCAGGTCCCCGACTGCCAACAGCCGTTTTGCTTCAGCCTTTCCAGAGCGATTCGGCGTCGGAGCGGCGGACGTAGTTGGCGTCCAGGGCGGCGGGGTCGGAGGTTTCGCCGGCTTGCCAGCGGCGCCAGGCGATGCGGGCGATGGCGGCGGCCAGAGCGTGCGGGGCATTTGTGCGCGGCGCAGCGCGATGGCGCGAAGCGTCGACGGCGGCGGCGAACGCAGTGTAATCCGGCGAGACCAATTCAACGCCATCGGGCAGCGTGTCCAGCCACCGCGCCGGCAGGGCGACGGTTTCATGGCCCGCCAGACGGCCCGCGGCGTCATAGACCCCGCCATAAACCTCGCTGCGGCGGGCATCGACGATGGCTGCACGCAGCGGCGCTGTGCCAAACGAGGCGATGGCGGCGAGGTTGGAAACCGCCACCGCCGGTTTCCCCTCGGCCTCCGCCAGCCCCTTGACGCAGGCCAGGCAAACCCTCACGCCGGTGAAGGCGCCGGGGCCGGAGGCCGCGGCGAAACAATCGACATCGCTCACCGGGACATTATGCCGGCCGAGCAGAGCCGCGAGGTGGCCATAGATCACATGGGCAAAGCCGGAGGGCGACTCGAAGGCGAGTTCCTCGATCAGATCGCCCGCGCGCGCCAGTGCCAGACTGCCGTAAGCGTGCGTGGTGTCGACGGCAAGAATGATAGGCGTCACTGGTTTAGGTCGTATCCTTTGGGCGCCATATAAACGGTGCCGTATCCGTTCATGGCGTAGAGGCGTACCAGGGCGATGGCGGGATAGCCGGCGGCGAGGATGGTGGACACCGTGAAATCGCCTTGCTGCGCCGTGCCCAGGACCCGATAACCCTCGTGATCCGCCGTCACTTCCGCGGTCCACATCCAAAGCATGGCGCGGGTGGCGCGGCTGGTGCGCTTGAAGCTGGCCGCGAAGTGGGCGGCACGGCCTGCGACCAGCGGACCTGCCGGCTTTTCGATCTGATAGATCACCTTTTCGGGGTCGATGACGATCTCCTGCACGGGGACCTCGCGCGATTCGAATTTGTAGCTGCGATTCATGCCTTCGAGAGTGCTTTCGCGCACCACGTGCAGCACCCAGTCATGAAAGCGGTCGGGCGGCTCGCCGGTGAAATGCTCGCCTCCCCATTTGCGGCGCGCGGTAATGGAGCCGTCGGCCGGATCCAGCCAGTAGACATCGTAGCCATGGTGCTGCACGGTGAGTTCGACCGGGCCCGGCTTGTCGATATACATGATGTACTCGACGCCGGGAAGCGCCAGAGCGCGGCCGCCATCCACGTCGAAGTAGGGTTCGAGGTCCCAATGGCGCGTGCCGGCCATGAGGTTGAACCAAACCGTCATCGCCTTGGCGCCGAGCGAATCGAGGGAGCGCGGATTGGCGGCAGTATTGGCGTAGGTCGGGTACTGGCCGTTCATGGTAGCGATCCAGAGCCGGTGGCGCATCTCGACGGCATCGACGTCGTTGGGCCCGGACTTCCCCGCCCCGGTGTCCTCGCGCGCGAACTCCAGGGCGACGCCGGGCACCTGGTAGAGCTGATGTTCGATGGCTCCCACGGCTGCGTCGGCGGCGCCATACGCGGCGAAATCCATCCAGCCGTCATCGAGCAGGGGCGCCGAAGTGACGCGCGCGCCGGTGCTGCGCGGGTGCTGGTAGGGATCGAGCTGCTTGATCAAAGCGCCGGTTTCCGCCAACACGGCGCGCATGCCGGCCTGGCTTTCGAACTCCTGCAGGCCCTGCCAGGTAACGTTGCGGGCGGCGTAGCGGCCCACCAGAAACCGGATAAACCGGCGGCGTGCCGCGTCGTCGGGCAGCAGGCGCAGCAGCGCAGCCGGGCTGGGCGCCAGCACCAGGTCGGCCACCATGCCCTTGGAGTTGATGTAGGCGATGCGCTGGTCGAGCTGTTGGAAATGGGCGAGGTCAGGAGCGCCAGGGCCGCGGAATCCCAACTCAGAGCCTTCCCCCAGCACCAGACCGCGCAGGTGATTAAACTTCTGAGCGGCGCGGGCGTCCACCACGGCGCGGAAGGCGGCTTCGTCCAGCCAGGCGAAACGCATCTCGCTGGCGCCCATCCAGAGGTGCGGCTGGTTGGCAGCGGTGGTGGCCCAGTGATGGAGGTTGGCCACGTGCAGAAAGCCGGGCGCATCCGAGGCAGCGGCAGTAAAGGCGCCGGTGACCCCGTCCCATTCGGCTACGTTGCTGGTGAGGCGATATTCCCAGCGGCCCGGCTCGGTGGGAGAGAAACGCAGCACCATGCGGCCGCCGCCGTCCCAATAAGCCGGTAAGGCGTAAGTGTGCATCTGGGGGGAACGAAACTCGGCGCGCAAATCCACGGTCTCATAAGGATCGGGATGCGCGGCGGCGGCCTTGGCGCTCAGCTCGAACACCAGCTCGCAGGGCGACCAGGCCGGAGTATTGTCGCAGCTGGAATCGGCCTGAGGAGCTTGCGGCGACAGAGCCCGGGCCAACAGCAAGAGTAGCGGGGCGGCGCGAAGGGCGCCCGCAAGAGGCGCGGCGCGTCGAGTGGAACTCACATTACCAGTGTAGTGCGCCGGGGTAGAGACGTTCTGTCCCGGGTGAAACTGTGGCGCACGCACTCGTGCGTGCGCCACGCCGGAGACGCCAGTGCGCTACACTCGATCCTTGTTTTATGGGCAATCGCGGTAAAACACGCCTGCTAGTCGGCTCGCTGTTTTTGTTTGGCCTGAACGCGCTGATCTGCGCGCCCCTCTTCCGCATGGAGTACCTGGATCACATGGGTTCAGCCGAAGGCGTGTTCATTGCCCTGGCGCGGTACATGCGCCAGCACGCGGGCGATCTCTACTGGTGTCCGCTGTGGTTCGGCGGCATGCCGTTCCAGAACACCTATCCGCCGCTGCTGCACGCGATCGTGGCACTGCTGTCAGCCGGCGCCCGCATCTCGCCGGCGGTGGCTTACCACGCAACGACCGCCTTCTTCTATTGCCTGGGACCGGTGGCGCTGTTCTGGTTTCTGGCCGGGCACACCGGCAAGCTGGCGTCGAGCTCTTGGGCAGCGCTGCTGTATTCCTTGTTCTCGCCGTCGGCGGCGCTGCTGCCGGAGCTGCGCGCCGATATCGGCGGCGTCCTGCACGCGCGCCGGCTGCAGTGCGCCGTCCACTATGGCGAGGGTCCGCACGTTGCCGCTCTGGCGATGCTCCCGGTGGCGATCCTGGCGCTCGAGCTGACGTTTACCCGGCGCCGCCCGGTCCACTTTCTGCTGGCTGTCATCGCCTGCATGGCAGTCGCGCTGACCAACTGGCCGGGAGCGGTGGACCTGCTCATGGTTCTGATCGCGTGGATCTGCTCCAAGGAACGGTTCGACGTTCCGCGCGCCGCCGGCCTGGTGGCGCTGGTGGGAGTGGTGGGATACGCGATCGCCGCGCCGTGGTGCCCGCCATCGACGATTCGAGTGGTGCTGGCGAACGCACAGCGCGCCGGCGGAGACTATGGCATCGGTCTTGCGCAGCTGCTTTGGATTTCGCTGCTGGCCATGGCTTGCTGGGCGTTGCGATACGCCCTGCAACGCTGGCAGGTGTCCGCGCTGCTTCGATTCTGCGCGCTGCTTACGCTGATTTCAGGCGTGGTGATTGTGGCAGCTTCCAACGGCATCTACCTGCTTCCACAGCCTCACCGATTTCATTTGCTGTTCGAGTTGGCCGTGACCATCCTGCTGGTGTTCGCCTTGTGGCCTACCTTGTCCCGTTTGCCGCGCTTCTGGATCAGGATTGCCGCCGGCGCAGCCTGCCTGCTGGCCGGCGTACAGGTCTGGAACTACAGCCAGTATGGCAGGCAGTTGATCCGCCCGGTCGCAATTCGCCAGACGGTGGAATACCGGGTCGCGGACTGGCTCGACCAGAACGGGCCGTACGCAAGGGTCTTCGTCCCCGGGTCCATGTCTTTGTGGCTAAACGCATTCACGGACACGCCGCAATTGAGCGGATGCTGCGACCAGAGCCCGCCCAATTTTGAGAGCCGCGTCGCCGAATACACCATCTACACCGGACGCAACGCGGGAAGCCAGGATGCCTACTATTCGCTCATTTGGCTAAAGGCGTTCGGCGTGCAGGCGATCGCGATGGACGGTCCGGCAAGCACGGAGGCGTATCACCCCTATGCCAACCCTCGAAAATTCGACGGCATGCTGCGGCCGCTCTGGAACTGGGGCGAAAACGAAATCCTGGCGGTTCCGCATAGGATCAGCGGCCTGGCGCACGTCATTCCGGAAGCGGCGCTGGTGCGGCGCACGCCGGTGCACGGCCTGGATGTGGCGCCGATTCTGCCCTACATCGCGGCTCTGGACGACCCCTCGCTTCCGGCGCCGGCGATTATCTGGAGGAATCAGCACGACGCCATCATTCAGGCGCGGCTGAGCAAAGGGCAGCTCGTTTCCGTGCAAATGACCTACGCGAAGGGGTGGCACGCGGTGGTTGGCGGCCAGGCGCGGGAAGTGCTGCGGGATGGTATCGGCCTGCTGGCCATCCGGCCGCATTGTGAGGGCGATTGCATGATCCGGCTCACCTACGACGGCGGAACGGAAATGGCAGTGGCGCGCGCGGCGTCGTGGTTCACGGCGGTTCTGTTGCTGGCGGGCGTATGGCTGGCGGAGCGGAAGCCGCGTACGGGGCTCAGTGGCGGCGCCGATCACCACATCGCAAGCACTTAATGCGAGCGCGGCGGCAGCGAGAAGCGGGGCAGCAAACGGGTCGAGTTCAGGATGAAAGTCAGCTCAGAGGAGACGTGGATGAAGGCAGCCAGCAGCGGATTGATCAGCCCAACAGCCGCCAAGCCAATCCCAACGGCATCCACTGCCAGCGTCCCGTAAAAGTTTTGCAGAATCACGGCCCGGCACCAACGCGCGGTTTTAAGGGTCGCCACAAACTTTCTCAGATCGTTTCCAATCAGGAGCACATTCGCGCTTGCGAGAGCGATATCCGCTCCACTGCCCATCGCAACGCCGACATGTGCGTGGGAGAGCGCTGGGGCATCGTTGATTCCATCACCAATCATGGCGACCGTGCGACCGAGCCGAATCAATTCATCCACGCGGGCTGACTTTTGTTCAGGCAGCAGGCCACCCGAAACCTGGCTGATTCCGATGCTCTCGGCGACAGCGCCGGCGGACGACCCGGCATCGCCACTGAGCAACTCGATGTGAAGGCCCATTTCCTGAAGTTCCCGGATGGCCTCAGAGGTTCCGTCGCGCACTTGATCAGCGATTTGAATCGAGCCGATGAACCGGCCATCTCTGGCAACGAGGACGCGCGCACCGGGCCTCACGCTCATGGCCGGCAGCGGGACGTTCGCCTCCTCGAGCAAAACCGTGTTTCCGATGACAACCGCATGGCCCTCCACTTCCGCATGCACGCCTTTACCGGGGGTATAGCTGAAGGCAGAAGGTTCGCCGATTTCCATTTGCTTTTCCTGGGCCGCCGCAACGACAGCATGCGCGAGTGGGTGTTCCGAGTTGCGTTCGGCGGCAGCTGCGATTCGCAAAATCTCGTCGGCCTCGTAGCCGTAAGCTGGGTCGACCGAAGCCACGCGCGGTTTGCCATAAGTGAGGGTTCCCGTCTTATCGAGCAATACGGTATTGATGTTCGCGAGCAGTTCCAGGTAGACGCCACCCTTGATGATGGCTCCCTGCCGGGCTGCGCGGCCGATGGCTCCGAGGATCGCCAAGGGCGTCCCTGCGGCAATTCCACAAGCGCCGGCCACGATGATGACTGAGATCGTTGCGCGCACGTTGTGCGTGATCAAGAGTGTGAGAATGGCGCTGCCCAGAGCAAAGTACACCAGGTATCCGGCGAGCCGATCGGCAAGACGCTGAATCGGCGCACGCGTTTGTTCAGCCTTCTCGACCGCTTCCACGATCCTCCCGAATGTCGTATCCCGGCCCAGGTTCTCCACGGCAACTTCGAGCGCACCGGTTTGGTTAAGCGTGCCAGCGAAAACCCGGCTGCCTGGGAGCTTATCTTGCGGCAGAGGCTCGCCGGTGATCGCAGCCTCTTCCACACTCGAGTTTCCGGAAAGAACCTGGCCGTCAACCGGGATTCTCGCTCCGGGGCGAATCAGGACTCTGTCGCCGTGCCGAAGTTCACTCACATGGACCTCGATCGGCTGCGCCCCAGCGCCATCCTTCACAATCCACGCCGAGCGGGGCAACAGATCGAGCAGGTCTCCGATGGCACGCCGGCCCCGGCCTACAGTGAGCCCTTCCAACACCTCCGCCGCAAGCACAAACGCGGTAATGATCAGCGCCGTAACGAATTCACCGATGCCAACCGCGGCGAGGAGGGCGATGGTCATCGACAGCTCCATGGTCATGCGCCGCTCGCGCAGGTTTTCGAAGGCTTCCCGGAAGATCGGCCAACCACCGAAGATGACGCCCGCGACGCCAATCGGGCTCACGTGCGGGAATGGCTCCCAGACGCGAAACCAAACCAATCCGGCCCCAATCGCGGTTCCCAGAATGCGGATCAGGTCGAACATTTCGACATGGCCATGCTCCTGCGCTGGCGCCAATGCGTCATCGGGCTGAACCTGTTGTTCCGCTTCATGAACACGGCCGGGAACGCTCACCAGTCCCGGCGAACGGATGTTGTCATCTGCCGGGATTTGACCGGCAACAGGTCTTGCTTGCGGCATGGGCCCCTCCTTAGCGCAAGTAACTGCGAACGATCTCCATCAATTCGTCGGTTGCTTTCTCCCGTTCAGTTGCACTGTGCACGTGGTGACGGATGTGACCGTCGATCAGCTCGGCCATCAACCCGCCCAACGCCCCTCGAACGGCGGCAGTTTGCTGCAGGACCGCGTAGCAATCGTTGCCTTCCGAGATCGCGCGCTCGATTCCGTCAATCTGGCCGCGGATTCGCCGCACCCTCGCCAGGAGTTTCCTGCCGCCGTCGTTGCTGATGTGGGCCATTTGGTAAATATACTATACCGGAGTATAGTACATCCTGGTTGAGGCCAGGAGCAAAATTCGACGAGACGACTGGCATTGGACGCGAGCGGGCCGAAATGGCGCGCCAGTGGCGCGCACCTGCTGCTGGACACCTCTATCTGAAGTGTTTGCGAATTTCGCCGCGCTCGGCGGGCTCTACGCGCGCCTGCTCGAGGGCATAGAGCGGCTTATCGCCAGCAGGGTCGCCGGATAATGTCTGCAGAGTTCCAGAAGCCCACACCAGAGCGCGAGAGGAAAAACGAACTCGCGCGTCATCCCGGAGACGGACGCTGATCATCTGGTCTCCAGAAAGATGCGCAGGGTGAACCGGATCCCCGGTTTCGGGAAGCAAAATGAACTCCGGTATCGACTGGCCTTTTTTCAAAGGTCGGTTCCCATCCATCATGTAGCCAAGGACCTCAATCGCAGCTCCGGAGGAGATCGCCGGCCCTGAACCCGCCTTATGAGATGGATCCCTAAGCAGATTCGCCCAGCTCAAGAGAGAAAAGCCCGCTGTGTGGCTTCTGACCGGAGTGAGTCCGGAAAGGTCCGGCTGACTCATCACGGCGATCACAGCGACGGTTCCTGCGGCCGGTAGGATGGTCAGGGCGACGATCAAGGCAAGGGTACGGAGTTCATCGGCCCGGGACATGGCGGGATGCTGTTTCCTGCCGACTGTGGCTGGCACCGCATAAAGATTAAGGCTCTCTGGGATGGCCGCCGAGCGATTTCCGACGGGAGGACTAGGGCCAGGGATGAGCGATCCGGCCAGGCCAGCCAGCGGACGGTGGCGGATATCTAGAAGTGGAAGCCTATCATCGCGGTGATGGCTCGCGGGGTGACGTAGTGGGTGCCGCTGAACGTCGACAGGAAGTTGTACAGCGCTTCCTTGTTGGTCAGATTGACGATCTCCAGCCGGGCGCTCCACTTGTACCTGTCGCCGCCAAAGAGGTTGTCATGTCCCACGGCCAGGTCAAACAAGCTGCGAGGAAGGATTCGCTGCGGATTGTGATCGTCGTTCTCGGTCCCCGGCTTCGGTATCTTGACGTAGATGGATCCCAGGCCTGCGGCATCGCATGTCGCGAGTGGGGCGCCCAACGGGTTTGGAGCTGCGGGTTTGCCGTCGCAAGTGAGGCCGGCCTGAAACTCCTGATCGGCCGTCAGCGGCAGCCCGCTGACGGTGTTCACCAGCGCCACCTGACCGCTCGGAATGTTCGCCCCTCCACCATCCGCGATCGGGGTAGAGGAGAAACAGGTTGCGGTCGGCGCCGAACACGGCAACGCGCCAGCCACCAGTCCGCTATCATAGCGCCAGTTAAACGAGAGCCACGGCCCTCGCTTCCATGGCTGGTACTGCAGGTGTGTCGTCTGATTGAACACCTCGTCGTGATCGATGCGGAACACCTCGTTCCCGACCGGAATAATAGGCAACCCAGCCACCTGGGGTAGCGAAAAGCGCGCGGCCACGCTGGACATCACCACGAATGCGGAAAGCCCATGGAAGTTCGGAAGGCTGGCGCGGATTGCATACCCAGGAATCTTGGAACTGGCCCATTCGATTGGGAAAGTGATGGGAGTGCTACCCACGACGCCGAAATCGAAGGCGTTGTGGGTGTACTTCCAGATGTACTCGGCGTTGATGACCAGGTACCTGCCAAACGCCTGCTGAAAGCCGGCATGGAACTCGTTGCGGTGGCCTGGGTTGATCGTTCCCAGATTGCACGTGACTCCGGGCGGAGGAACAAGCGTTGCAAGAAAAGGGATGCTGCATCCAGTGCTGGCGATGATCAGATTCTCGTTGAATGGAGTCTCCATCGTCCGCGCGTATGAAACCTGTAAGACCGTATTGGTTGGTTTGAAGTTGTACGCGACTCCAAGGCGAGGCTCGGGTTGCCTGGCGGTAGCGATGCCGTTGTACAGGTCCCCGCGAATGCCCAGGTTCAGGTTCCAGCTCCCCTTGGTGATCGTATCCTGGACGAAAAGACCCATTTCCTTGATGTCCGTATGCCCGTGGAACGCGAATGCCGAGCCGCCGTTGGTCAGGTCATAAGGCGACAAAACCGCGCATGGCGTGCCAGGCAAGGGAGTGCCGTTGGCATTCTCGCAGTTGAAGGACGCAATCAAGCCCGGATCGACGATACCGAAGCTGTCGCCCTCTGTGAGAAAGGTG
Organism: uncultured Solibacteraceae bacterium; assembly: GCA_964654065.1. GTDB lineage: Bacteria > Acidobacteriota > Terriglobia > Bryobacterales > Bryobacteraceae > Bog-375. The sequence continues at coordinate 1,541 of CAZZHN010000043.1, read as the reverse complement.
TGCTGATACGTAACTCCGGCCTTGATATTGTGAGCGCCCGTGAGATACGACACGCTGCCACGCACGCCGGCGTTGGCAAGAGACCGCGACTGGGTGACCGTCTCGCCCAGCAGGTCCGGAGAGAAATCAGCGAAGGGATCGGCGCTCGGATAATAGTTGTATTGGTCCTTCCGCCAGTACGCACCGAATGTGAAGACGGTCTTTGTATTGAGTATCCGGGTCCACATAGGAGCGACGTTAACGGTCTTGATCAGCGAGCGCTGATCCGTCGGGCCCAATGGAGCACCAGTGACAGGGTTCGTCAATCCGGGATGATACTCCTCATCATACGAGTTCGGGTTTTGGAACCAGGACCGCGTGTACTGAAGGTTCAGATTGATCGTGTCCGCGTCCGAAGGCTTGACGTCGAAGCGATCGAACGCGTTCTCTTCGTTCCCCTTGTCGTGCATAACAGTGAATTCCGGCGGATCCAGAAAACGGCCCGTATTCAGGCCATTTACGGAAATGAAGTTGCCCCAGGTCTGGCCGCCGAAGGCGACATTAAATGCCTCATTGGAAGTTCCGAATGTGCCGTAGGATGCAGTCACGTCGCCGTGCGGCGGTGAGACGCCCAGACCCGACCGCGTGGTCGCCACAATCACGAGGCTGGTTTTGCCGCCATATTCAGCGGGCGGAGCACCTTGTATCACCTCCAACGACTGCACTGCATCGGCCGGAAGCTGATTTGAAAAGACCTTGCTTTGCTGGTCGGTAATCGGCTGACCATCGATCGAGAACGAATTGGAAGCGTGATCGCCCAATCCATGAAAAAGACCGTTCGAGTCGGCTGCAACCCCAGGCGAGGCGAGCGTAACCAGAGAGCTCAAAGAAGAGGATTGACTCTCGAGAGCAAGTTTGTCGAACATTCCGCGATCGACGTCCGTATGCGCCGTGGGGTCGTTTTCGACCAAATCCGCAGCCGCCGTAACTGTCACGTTTTCGGTTGATGTGCCGATCTTTAAACTGATTTTCAACTGGACTGGAATCGGGGACCGAACGTCAACATCCTGTTCGATACTCTGAAAACCCGTCGCCACGGCGCTGGCGTGGTAGTTGTTGTAGGGGATGTTGTCGAACTCAAAGGTTCCCTGGCCATCCGTTATGGTGCTGCGGCGATAGTGAGCCACGGGATTCTGAATCTCTACACTGGCGCCCTTAATCGCCGCGCCGGAGGGATCGAGAACCGAACCGCGGACGGTTCCGGAAGTGCCGCTGCTCGACTGGGCGCAGGCGAGGAAGCCAAAACCGAGGCCCAGTGCCAGCGTGCCCAGAACAGTGCGCGCAAATCCCGTCATATCTTCCGCTTCCCCCTTCTAACAGTGTCCGCGCGGGAAGCGGCTGGCCCTAGTACAATTCGACCGGCGGGCGCGCTGGATCGACAGGGGGACTGGTTCTTAAGGTGAGCGGACTGCCGGCGGCGGTTTCATATCCTCGCGAATACGGCCCATCCGCGGTCTGTCTACATCCCTGTCCGATTTCTTACGAGTCTTAGCCGCGGCCGC
>CAZZHN010000042.1:9977-25627 GCA_964654065.1 uncultured Solibacteraceae bacterium | reverse complement strand
CGTGCTCGCCGCCGATCGCGTTCAGCGTTTCGAGCAGCTCGAACGCCTTCATGCTTTTCCCGTTCACCGCAACCGGCACACCCTTTTCGAAGCCGATCGTCACCTCTCCGGGCTTGTCCGGCGCCTGCGCCGGGCTCTTGGTGAGCATCCAGATTTCATCCGGCGCCGCGTTGGCCGGGTCTTCCAGCGCGCCGCCTTCGTGCGAAATGTGCCAGATGTTGCGGTCCCGGCTGTAAATCTTGGTCGCGCTCACCGAAATCGGCACGTTGTGCACGCGCGCGTACTCGATCGCATCCTCGCGCGAGACAATCTTCCACTCGCGCCACGGTGCGATCACCGGCAACTGCGGCGCCAGCGCCTTGTAAGTCAGCTCGAACCGAACCTGGTCGTTGCCCTTCCCCGTGCAGCCGTGCGCCAGCGCATCGCAGCCGTGCGCCAGCGCCACTTCCACCTGCTTCTTCGCCAGCAGCGGCCGCGCAATGGAAGTGCCCAGCAGGTACTTGTGCTCGTAGACGCCCCCCGATCGCACCAGCTTCCACAGGTATTGGCTTACGAACTCCTCCCTCATGTCTTCCACGTAGACTTCGGCAGCGCCCGTCTTGCGCGCCTTCTCTTCCAGGCCGGTGAGTTCGTCGCCTCCCTGCCCTATATCGCCGCACACCGCGACCACCTCGCAGCCGTAGTTTTCCTTCAGCCACGGAATAATGACGGATGTATCCAGCCCGCCCGAGTATGCCAGCGCCACTTTCTTCGGTTTGTTCATAACTTGTTCTTCCTAGAGTATAAGAGAGCCGCGAAGCCTCAGCCGCCCTCGTGGCGCAGGCTGTCCAGCCTGCTGAGCCGAGAGTCGTCTCGGCTTTTCTTACGAACTCTTCGTTTCTTGTCCGGCGTTTATTGCGCGCCAGCGCATGTGGGGCAGACGCCCTCGTCTGCGCGCGACCCCTGGTCGCGCTCCAGATCGAAAGCACTCAGCCCAGCAGCATCAGCAGCAGCGCCTTTTGCGCGTGCAGCCGGTTCTCCGCCTGGTCGAAAACCACCGACCGCGGCGACTCCATCACTCCGTCGCTCACTTCCTCGCCGCGCCGCGCCGGCAGGCAATGCATGAACACCGCGTCCGGCCGGGCCTGCGCGAACAGCGCATCGCTCACCTGGAACGCGCGAAACGCCTTCTTGCGCTTCACCGCCTCCTGTTCCTGCCCCATTGACGCCCACACATCCGTATACACCGCGTGCGCTCCCGCCACCGCCTCGGCCGTATTGTGGGTGATCTGCAGCCGCCCGCCGGTTTCCGCCGCCAGGGTCTCGGCCAGCGCCACCACGTCCGGATTCGGATCGTATCCGTCCGGGCAGCCGAGCGCAAAATCCATTCCCAGCCGCAGCCCCGTCAGCATCAGCGAATGCGCCACGTTGTTGCCATCGCCGATAAACGCCAGCTTCAGTCCCCGGATCTCGCCAAAATGCTCGCGAATGGTCTGCACATCGGCCAGCGCCTGGCAGGGATGATACGAGTCGCTCAGCGCGTTGATCACCGGCACCCGCGACCACTCCGCCAGCCCTTCCACGGTCGTCTGCGCGAACACCCGCGCCACAATGCCTTCCACCCAGCGGTCCAGGTTGCGCGCCACGTCCTTCAGCGGCTCCCGCACTCCGATCGGTCCGTCCACAAACACCGACCCGCCACCCATCTGCTTCATCGCGATCTCAAACGTCAGCCGCGTCCGCAGCGACGGCTTCTCGAACAGCAGCGCGATCGATTTCCCCGCCAGCGCCTGCGCGTAATCGCCCGGATGGCGCTTTACTTCGTCCGCCAGATCGAGCAGGGAAACCAGTTCCGCGCCCGAAAGGTCCTGGTCGCGCAGAAAATCGCTCGAGGCCATTTTCAAGATCCCCCGCCCCCGTTCTTCCCGCGCTGGAGGCTTCGCGAGGCTTTCTCCAGCCCGCGTCGCAACCGCCAGGGCCCGCCGTCCCGCCCCCGCAAACCCGCTAGTCCGTCTCAGTTTGACCGCCGGCATGGGCAGTCCTCCAATGAATGTTTATTCACTATAATGAATGATTACACATTCAGACCCGCTGCGTCAAGTTTTCCTGGGTGGGGGTAGTGTTACAGGGTGTAACAGTACCTGGGTGGGGCATGCTTTAGCTTGCCCACTTCAGCTTGCCAACCACTACGGAGAGAATGCCTGCCTCGCCGCCCCTTACCTCTTCAACGGATCTTCCACCCAGGGCGGCGTCGCCTCGATCAGTCGCCCCAGCTCGGGCTCCAGGGATTCCATCGCGCACTTCATGTCCCAGGCGATTTGCCGGTAGCTGAAATGCCCTTTCACTCCGCTGCGGAGGCGCGAGATGTATTCGGCTTCGGCGAAATCCATCTTGAAAAGGAAGCGCGACCTCGCCCCAAAAGGCAGCAGGTAATGCGCGCCGGGCGCCGGGAGAGTGCCCATCGCCGCAAACGCCGCTGCCATCGCGCGATCGTAAGTCTCCCCCGCCCCGGCTTCCCGGATCAACGCCGGCGTATCGTACCCTAGGCCGCCCGAATACTCCTGGCGGAACTTCTGGCATCGGCGATGGCGCTGCATATCGCGGAAGGCGCCGATATCAATCACGAAATCGTACGCGTATAACCCTCCGCGGAACCCGCTCAGAATCTCGTCGCGCCGCGTGCGCGTCTGCAGCGCCACGTCGATCACCTCTGCCCGCTGCCGTTCGCTCCACGCGCACGCCATCTCGTACAACTCGCGGAACGGACGATCTGTCACCGGATACAACAGCGTCGCCGCGATGTCTGCCGCCACCTGCACCGGCCGCACCAAATCCACCCGCGGCGGCTCGCCGGCCTGCGCCCGCGGCGGCAGATTCTGTGCCGCCCACTGCTGCAAATCCCGCCGCGCGTTGCCCACGTGCTCGTCCGCCTCGGCGTGGCGAGCCAGCGTCGGCGCCAGCAGCTCCGGCGCGGCGTTCATATCCCAGCGGCAATCGGGCTCCCGCGCGCAAGCCTCGCCAATTTCCTCACCCAGCGACCGTAGCTCGCCATACTCGGACGCCTTCAGCCGCCGGATCTGCTTTTCCACCGTGCGAATGCTCGCCACTTGCCCGACGTTGGTCGGCACCCCCCAAAACAACAGGTAGCGTGCCACGTCGAACGCACGCGCCGCCAGGTTCCGCCGGTACGCCTCCGGCTTCATCTCCTCCGGCCGCGGAATGCGCGCCGCGAGGCAGTCGAACGCCAGCCGGTTCACCTCTTGGTACGCCGCCAGCAGCGCTTCACCCGCCGTCTGGTAGCGGCTCGCGTCCTCCGCATCCAGCTCCGGCGGCGTCACAAATCCGGAGCTCGAAAAATCCTGGTATCGCGACGACTTCGCCTGCCCATCCCACAGCGGCTCCGCCTCCACCTCGGTCGCCGCCAGCTCGGAGACACCTTCAAAACACACCACCGCGTGCCCAAGATCGGCAATCGAGGCGTGCCCGTACTGGAAGTAAAAACTTTCCAGGAACTTTTCCGAGTTGTGGGTGCGTACCCACTCAATAGAATCGCGAATCGAGTCCGGCGACCTGCTGTAGCGTGCCAGGGCGTATGCCGATTTTTCAGGCGGCATCGGCGCCACGGTGATGACGCGTTTGGTGTGGATCAAGACGATATGATAGCGGGGAATGCGCATCCGAATCCAACCCGTTCACCCCGCCGCCGTTCTGCCCGAATACGCGCACGGTCCCGGCGAAGACGCCGGTATGGACCTGCGTGCGGTGGACGACGCCGTGCTTGCGCCCGGTGTCCCGCAGTTGGTGCCCACCGGGCTCACCATCGCCCTGCCGCCTGGATACGAGGCGCAGGTGCGGCCCCGCAGTGGGCTGGCGCTCCAGCACTCCATCACCATGCCCAATGCGCCCGGCACCATCGACCCCGGCTATCGCGGCGAAATCCGCGTCATCTTGCTGAACTCCGGCAGCGAGCCGTACACCGTTCATGCCGGCGACCGCATCGCGCAGATGATCGTGGCCCGCTACGAGTCCGTCGAGTGGGATGCCGGCGAGCTGCCCGCCTCAACCCGTGGAGCCGGCGGATTCGGATCGTCGGGGCGCTAGCGTCGTGTCGCCCGGATTCGCCGTACGAAGCGAATCGCCACGAAGTGAGACGTGCATTCACCCGGCCGGCGTCGCCGCTGGAGGTTTTCGGAGTTTTGTATCAGGGCACGGCTTTAGCCGTGCCGACTCGGAGCCCTGGCAACCCCGCCTTTAGGCCCTGTCAGCGGACCCCTGGCCAGTCTGCGTTTCGTCCGCAAATCTCAGAAGCCGGAGAGGCAGGTTGCGCTCAAAGAGCCAGAGCGAGACGTGCATTCGGAGTTTTGTATCAGGGCACGGCTTTATCCGTGCCAACTCGGACCCCTGGCCAGTCCGCGTTTTGCCCGCAAATCTCACAGACCGGAGAGGCAGGTTGCGCTCAAAGAGCGCGCCCGCAAGCAGGCGCTGGCAAGGCAAAGCATACCTCACCCATGCCAGGTGGCGTCCCCGTCATTGCTATAGTGGAAGGACCCCCTGGAAGGACGCCATGAAATTCCTGCCGCTCATCTTGCGAAACTCCTGGCGCAACCGCCGCCGTACCTTGCTCACCATCGCCAGCATCGGCGTTTCCATGTGCCTGCTGGGCGTGATGATCGCCATGTACAGCGCGTTCTGGCTGTCCAAACCGAAGGACAACCAGGCGCTCCGCCTCGTCACGCGCAACCGCGTCTCGCTGGCCGTCTTCCTCCCCCTCGCCTACCAGCAGCAAATCGAAAAGGTCCCCGGCGTCCGCCTCACCATGATCGACAGCTGGTTCGGCGGCGTCTACAAAGATGCGCGCGAGGCCCGCAATAATTTTCCGCGCTTCTCCGTCGAGCCCGAAAAGCTGTTCCCCATGTTCTCCGAGTGGACCATTCCGGAAGATCAGAAACAGGCTTTCCTCCATGAGCGCACCGCCTGCGTAATCGGCCGCGACCTCGCCAACACTTTCAATTTTCATCTGGGCGACCGCATTCCCATCCGCGGCGACATCTTTCCCGGCGATTTCGAATTCATCGTGCGCGGCATTTTCGACGCCCCTTCCAACAGCGACATCATGTTCTTCAACAAGGAGTACATCGACCAGGCCATGCCCGAGCGCCGCCGCGGCCAGGTCGACACTTTCTATGTCCTGATCGATGACCCCCAGCATTCTTCCCGCATCGCCGACTCCATCGATGCCGTGTTCCGCAATTCCACCGCGCAGACCAAGACCGAATCTGAGCAGGCCTTCGTCGTCGGCTTCCTCTCCCTGCTCGGCAACGTCCGCATGTTCCTGGTCTGGATTTCCGCCGCCGTCATGTTCACCATCCTGCTGGTTTCGGCCAACACCATGGCCATGTCGGTGCGCGAGCGCGTCCGCGAAGTGGGCGTCTTGAAGACGCTCGGCTTTACCCAGGGCACCATTCTCGGATTGATCCTGGGTGAGGCCGTCGCGATCTCGATAGCCGGCGGCGCCGTCGGCTACCTCATTTCCACCGTGTTGCTCAAGGGCGTGCAACGCAGCCCGATGGGCGGTTTTCTGCCCTCGCTGCGCGTGGTGGACCCGCTGATCGCCGCCGTTTGCATCCTGCTGGCCGCTTCCATCGGCCTGGTCAGCTCGCTGGTTCCCGCCTTGGGAGCCTCGCGCGCCACCATTGTGGAAGCCCTTCGGACTACGGACTAACGCTGATGGCCATTCCTCTCTCTTACAACCTCCGCAACCTCGTGGTTCGGCGCACCACCACCATGATGACCGCCCTCGGAATCGCCCTCACCGTCGCCGTGCTGCTGGCGGTGCTGGCGCTCGTCAACGGATTGCGCGTGACTCTGTCCTCCTCGGGCGACCCGCGCCACGTCATCATCATGCGCAAAGGCGCCACCTCCGAGCTCACCAGCCTGGTGACGCGGACGCAATTTCAAGACCTCAAGTTTAAAGCCGGCATCGCCAACGGCGCCGACGGCCAGCCCCTCGCCTCGCTCGAATTGATCACCATCATCAGTCTCGAAGCCGAAGGCAGCGGCACCGGCGACAACGTCACCATCCGCGGCCTCATGCCCGCGGGCATCGCCATGCGGCACAACGTCAAGCTGATCGCCGGCCGCTGGTTCCAGCAGGGCACCAACGAAGCCGTCGTGGGCAAAAGCCTGGCCGACCGGTACCCCGACGCGCGCCTCGGGAAGAAGCTCCGCATGGGCCGCAGCGATTGGGAAATCGTCGGCGTCATGGACGCCGGCCGCGGCGCGCAGGAAAGCGAAATCTGGGGCGACGTCAACCAGGTGGCCGCGGACTGGAACCGCGTCCTGTATATGAGCTCGGCCCTGGTGGAAGCCACCGATGCCGCCGCCAGGGCCCTGGTCAACAGTATCAACGACGACACGCGCCTCGACGCCGGCGCGGAGCTGGAGCAGGATTATTTCGCCCGCCAGACGCAGTCCGCCACGCCCATTGAGTACACCGGCATCTTCGTCGCCATCATCATGGCGGTGGGCAGCTCCTTCGCCGCCATGAATACCATGTATGCCGCCGTGGCGCGGCGCGCGCGTGAGATCGGAACGCTGCGCGTGCTCGGTTTCTCGAAACTCAGCATCCTGGCGAGCTTCTGGATAGAATCCGTGCTCCTGGCCGGCCTCGGCGGCGTCCTCGGCTGCCTGCTCGTGTTGCCGCTCAATGGCGTCACCACTGAGGTCGGCGCCAACTTCTCGCAGCTGGCCTTCGGTTTTCAAGTGACGCCGGCAAGCATGGTCGCCGGCGTGATTTTCGCGGTCGCGCTCGGCAGCGTGGGCGGCCTGTTTCCGGCCGCGTCGGCCGCCAGAAAAGAGATCCTCACCGCGCTGCGGGAAATCTAACGAATATGGATGCGGAACTGAAAAGCCTGCAGATCGATCGCGGCCCGCGCAGCTCGGGTCAGCCGTCGCGCTGGGCCGTGCGCTGGATCATCGTCGGCATCGCGATTTTCCTCCTCCTCGGCGCGTGGCGCCTGTTCTCCGGGAAGCTCGATACCGCGCCCGTCGTCGACGTCCAGCGCGTCAACGCCATGAGCGCCGCCAGCGCGCCCGAGGGTGTCGTGCTCAACGCCGCCGGCTACATCGTGGCCGCCCACCGCATCGAGGTCGCCGCCAAAGTCATCGGCAAGGTCAAATGGATCGGCGTCGATAAGGGCGACCACGTGCAGGAGGGCCAGGTCATCGTCCGCCTCGAGGACGACGAATACCAGGCCCAGTTGCAGCAGGCCAAGGGGCAGATGGCCAATCTGGAAGCCAAGCTGGCCGAAGCCCTCCACGGCTCGCGCCCGGAGGAAGTTGCGCAGGCGCTGGCCAACCTCGATTCCGCCAAGGCCGATATGGACGACGCCAAGCTCAGCATCGACCGCGCCAACAAACTGCGCAAGGAAGGGCTGACGCCGCAGCAGTCCGTCGACGATGCGCAGACCCGCTACGACGGCGCCGTGCATCGCGTCAATTCCTTCCAGAAAACCTACGAGCTGATTAAGCTGGGGCCCCGGCAGGAGGAAATTGATTCCCTCCGCGGGCAGCTCGAACAGGCGAAGGGCGCCGTGGCATATGCCGAGACCACTCTCGCCAACACCATCATCCGCGCTCCCGTCACCGGCACCATCCTCGAGCGCGAGGTCGAAAAGGGTGAGTTCGTCACCACCAGCTTCGTGGGCGATCGCGGCGCCAAAGGCTACGTGGTTTCCCTTGCCGATTTGAACGACCTCGAAGTCGAGCTCGATATCGCCCAGAACGATTTCGCCAAGCTCCACTCCGGCCAGCACGGAACCGTCACCACCGACGCCTTCCCGGACCGCAAGTACGATGGCTTTATCAAGGAAATCTCGCCCGAGGCCAACCGCCAGAAGGCCACCGTGCAGATCAAGGTCAAGGTCACCAAACCCGATGAATTCCTGCGCCCCGAGATGAACGCCAGCGTAGCGTTTGTTTCCGACGCCAAGTCGGATGCGGCCTTGAGCCCCAGCGCCGCAGCCCGGCCGGTCGTGATTATTCCCGCAGCCGCCGTGCGCGACAACGCCGTCTTCCTGCTGCTCGATGGCAAAGCCGTCAAGCGCCCCGTCAAAGTCGGCGCAGCTTCCAGCACCGGCGTTCGCATCGAACAAGGCTTGAACGGCGGCGAAGACCTCATCTCCAACCCGCCCGCCGATCTCAAAGACGGCGAGAAAGTGCGGCGCAAAGCATGATCGCCCCCCCAGTAGGACAGGCCATCGCCCTTTGTGGCCTGTCGTGCTTTGCCAAAGCCCGGCCCGAGGCTTGCCCTCGGCTGCAGGCTGGACGGTTCGCGGCCCTTCACCCAACTATGAATCGACCCTTTGTGGGGCAGGCGCTTTTCGCCTGCCAACCCTAGCCAACCATGAGTGAACCAATCATCGAAACCCGCAATCTCACCAAAGAATTCATCCGCGACGAGTTCCACGTCGTCGCCCTGAAGGACGTGACCATCCAGATCCCCAAGGGTGAATTCGTGACCCTGATGGGGCCGTCCGGCTCCGGCAAGTCCACCCTGCTCCACCTGATTGCCGCCATGGACCGTCCCACCGGCGGCGAAATCCGCGTGCTGGGCCACAACCTTCGCGAGTTGAACGATCGCGAAATCGCTCATTGGCGTAATGAACACGTGGGTTTCGTCTTCCAGCAGTTCAACCTGATCCCGGTGCTCACGGCGATCGAGAACGTCGAGCTTCCCTTGAAACTCACCAACCTGAAGAAAGCCGAGCGCATGGAGCATGCCGCCACCGCGCTCAAGCTGGTGGGATTGGGAGACCGCCTCCGCCACTTTCCGCGCCAACTCTCCGGCGGCCAGGAGCAGCGCGTCGCCATCGCGCGCGCCATCGTCACCGATCCCGCTTTGATCCTCGCCGATGAGCCGACCGGCAATCTCGACGCCGCCTCCGCCCAGGAAGTCCTGACCATCCTCTCCAAGCTCAATAAGGAGTATGGCAAGACTATCGTGATGGTCACCCACGATCCCCACGCCGCCCAGTTCGCCACCCAGGTCCATCACCTGGAAAAAGGCGAGCTCCTGGACGCCGCCGCCGCCTAACCTGTCTACCCGTTCACCCGTCGCCTCACTCCATCCGCCCGGCGGGGCCGGGCATGCCCGGCCCGTCCGTCCCATGCCCCGACCGGAGGCCTTCACATCCTCAATGCTCCGCTTGACAATCTTTCCATTCTGCGCAATCCTGATAGAGATTGGTATCTTATAGCCATCTCGAATTCGTTCCAGCCTCCGACCTGCTGCGCTGGGCCATCGAAACCTACGAGGACCGCTTTGCTATCGCCACCAGTTTTCAGAAGGAAGGCATGATTCTGCTGGACTTAGCCTGGCGAACCGGGTTGCCCTTTCGGGCCTTCACGGTGGATACCGGCCGGCTTCCGGAAGAGACCTACACCATCTTGGAGGACGTGCAGCAGCGGTACGGAATCGCCATCGAAATCGTGACTCCCGACCCTGCGGAAACGTCCGCCATGATGCAGGAGCACGGGCCCAATCTGTTCTTTCGCAGCACGGAAAAGCGCCAGATGTGCTGCAACGTGCGCAAGGTGCGGCCGTTTGAGCGAAAGCTCCAGGAGTTCGAAGCCTGGGCGACCGGCCTGCGCCGCGGGCAAGGCAAAACCCGCGCGGCCGTGCCCAAGGTGGCCGAAGACGCGGGCCGCCTGAAGCTGGCGCCGGTTGCTGACTGGAGTTCCGAGCAGGTGGACGCCTATCTGCGCAAGAACGACGTTCCCGTCCATCCCCTTTACGCGCAAGGCTACACCAGCATCGGCTGCGCTCCCTGCACGCGGGCACTTCAGGAACGCGAAGACGAGCGCGCCGGCCGCTGGTGGTGGGAAGTTGGCGCCCTGAAAGAGTGCGGCATTCACTTCGCCCCAACCGGCCTCGTCCGCCTGGCGTCATAGATATTACTGAATACGCCGAAACATCCTGCGCCCCAGGAGTTTTCCCCCTGGGCCGAGCATGCCCTGCCCCGTCGCCTGCTTTCCAGGCATCGCCTCTCGCTTTGCTCCTATCTGTGTTCATCTGCGTTCATCTGTGGCTCGAGACTTTTTTTCGTGTTTTGCCCGTGATCTGAGCATGCCCCGTCCCACGCTGCTCTCTTGCCGACGCCCCCGCTCTTTGGCGTCCCCCCTCGCTCTTGTTGTAAACTATGACAACTGCCCGAGCCGGACCGGCCCTGAAGCCGCGGAACAAGCAGGTTTTTCGTTTGCAGCGGTCCGTAGCGACCAGTCGAAACCTTACGGGAGAGGCAATGCACAAGGGTTTTACGCTTTGGTTCACGGGCATGTCTGGCGCAGGCAAAAGCACCATTTCGGGCATACTGGAGAAGCGGCTGCGCGCCCACGACGCCAAGGTCGAAGTGCTTGACGGCGACGAAGTCCGCGCTTATCTGTCCCGCGGGCTCGGTTTCAGCAAGGAGCACCGCGAGGAGAATATCCGCCGCATCGGCTACGTCTGCGAACTGTTATCCCGCAACGGTGTGGTCGCCATCGCAGCCGCCATTTCCCCTTACCGCGAGGTGCGCGACGAGGTCCGGGCGCGCATCCCCAACTTCGTCGAAGTGTACGTGGAATGCCCGGTCGAAACCCTCGCCCAGCGCGACGTCAAGGGACTGTACAAGAAGGCGCTCGCGGGCGAAATTCCCCAGTTCACCGGCATCTCCGATCCTTACGAGCCTCCGCTTCATCCCGAGGTCACCGTCAACTCCTCACGCCAGACCCCAGAAGAAAGCGTCGAGCAAATCTGGGCTACACTGGAACATCTGGGCCTGGTCTCCTTTGATCGATCTGCACTCGCACACGAATGAATCTGACGGCAGCCTGGCGCCGGCAAAACTGATCGAAGATGCGGTCCGCGGCGGCGTGACCTCGCTTGCGATCACCGACCACGACACCCTGGCGGGCTACGACCTGGCCCTCCCCGTGGCGCGGGCAGCCGGGCTCGATCTGGTGTGCGGTATCGAACTCTCTACCAAGCTGCGCGGCCGCTCCGCCCATCTGCTCGGTTATTTCCCTGCCGGAGGCGCACTGGTGGAGTTCCGCCAGTGGGTCCGCCTGCAGCAGGATTCGCGCAAGGACCGCAATATCCGCCTGGTGGCGCGCCTTCGCGAACTGGGCTTCGATATCACTCTGGAGGAGGCCGAAGCCCGCGGCCGGGGAATGACAGGACGTCCGCATTTCGCCGCCATCATGCTCGAGAAGGGCTACGTGCGCGACTATCGCCAGGCTTTTGACCAGTACCTCGACGAATCCGCCCAAGGTTACGTGTACCGCCGCGAGCCGGAGTTCGCCGAAGGTGTCGCCGTCATTCGCCAGGCGGGTGGTATCGCTTCCCTGGCTCACCCGACGCGCGTCATCGGTGACGTCGCCGAAATGATGCCGGAGCTCTGCGCCGCCGGACTCAACGCCATCGAGGCGTATCACAGCGATCACAGCCCGGAGGAAACCAGGTTTTATGTCGACCTGGCCCGCCGCCACGGCCTGCTGGTCACCGGCGGATCCGATTTCCACGGCGAAACCGTCAAACCCGGCGTGAAGCTCGGGTCAGGCTACCAGGGAAACCTGCACGTCCCCCCCGAAGTGATGGATCACCTCCGCCACGGCGCCCCCGTCCGCCCGTAGGGGCCGGGCATGCCCGGCCCGTGAAGTTTTCGGTAGCGCCGGCGGTCTTGCCGCCGGTCTCAGCCCTCCGCTTGCCAACCCACCTCCATTTGATCTACAATTCAGAACTAATATGAGCGATCAATATCTGGGCGAGTTCGAGCAGCTCGTTCTGCTCGCCGTCGTCCGCCTCGCGGAGGGCGCCTACGGCGTGCCCATCCGCCGCGAAATTGAAAGACGAACCGGCCGCAAGGTCACCGTGGGCGCCCTCTACTCCACGCTCGACCGCCTGGAAGCCAAAGGCTGCGTGAGCTCCCGCTTCGCCGACCCTACCGCGGAACGCGGCGGTCGCTCGCGCCGCTATTTCCGTATCGAACCGCTGGGCACCGAAGCGCTCGCCCACGCAAAAGAGATGCTCGATCGGATGTGGAAAGGGGTTCGCCTTGCCTAAGCTCCCACCCGGACTCGCGGAACTCATCCTGCGGCGCCTTGTGCCGGGGCGGGAAGGCGAAATCATCGCCGGCGACCTGCGCGAAGAGTTCGAATCGCGCGGCGGCGGGCGCTTCTGGTATTGGCGGGAGGTCCTGAGCTGCGTTGCCGTACGGCTCTCGCCCCATCGCCTTACTGCGCCCGATTTGCGGCAGGACCTCCATTATGCCGTCCGCGTGCTGCGGCGCAATCCCGGATACACATTGACGGCCATGGTGTGCCTGGCGCTGGGAATCGGCGTCAACAGCACGGTCTTCACCATGGTGGATGAGCTCTTCTGGGAGCCGCTGGCGGTTCCGCAACCGGACCGCGTGATGGTCATCGCGCGCACCGGCGACGAGACCGTCTGCTCGTACCGCGACTACCAGGAATTCGAGCGGCGCGTGACGGCGCCCGGCGGGCGGCTGTTCTCCGGGTTGATGGCGTACGATAACATACCCATCTCACTCGACGTCGAAGGCAGCAGCCAGATCGTGATGGGAGAGGCTGTCTCGGCGAATTTTGCGGACGTCCTGCAGGTGCCGGCGCAGGCCGGCCGCTGGTTCGCGCCGGAAGACGAGCAGCCGGGCAGCGACCCGGTGGCCGTGCTCAGCGATGGCGCCTGGACAAGGCGCTTCGGCCGCAGCATGAGCGCCATCGGGCAGCGCGTCCGGATCGAAACGCAGTGGTTCCGTGTGGTCGGTATCGCGCCGCCGGGATTCTTGGGAGTGTCGCCGCCGCATGCCATGGAGATCTGGATCCCGTTCACGTCGCAGCCTTACGCCAGAGAACTGCTGGCAAACCCCGGAGAACGGGAGCGGCCGCGCGTGCAGTTGATGGGCCGGCTCGCTGCTGGAACAAGAGTGCGGGCGGCGGAAGCTGCTCTGCAAACCGTAGACGAGCAAATCCGCCGCGCGTTTCCCCGCGACACAACATCCACCGGCGCGCTCACCCTGGCGGTATCGGCCGGCGCCTCCAATCCCGGGGTCCGCGAAGTGGCGGCGCCGATCTCCATCATGCTGCTTTCCGTCACCGGCATCGTGCTCTTGATCGCGTGTGTGAATGTGGCGAACCTGTTGCTGTCGCGATCCGCGGTGCGGCGGCGCGAGATGGCCGTCCGGCAGGCGCTGGGCGCCTCACGCTGGCGCCTCGCCCGCCAGACGCTGGCCGAAGGCATGGTGCTGGCGGCGGGCGGCGCCGTGCTTGGACTCTTCTTCGGCATTGGCGCCAACCGCCTGCTGGCCCGCTCCATCCCCGCTCTGCCCCACGTCGGCAAAGTGATGCTGGATTTGAACGTGAACTGGCGGGTGGCGATCTTCGCGGCGGTGGCGGCATTGGCGAGCGCGGTCCTGTTCACGTTTTCGCCGGCGCTCGAACATTCGCGCCCCGGTTTGACCTCCTCTCTGAAAGGCGACCAGGCGGGGACGCGGCGTATGCGGCAGCGCGACGTTTATGTCATCGTGCAGGTCGCCTTGTCTTTGACGCTGTTGATTGCCGCAACCCTCGTGGTCCGCGCCATGCAGCACGCCCAGACCATCGATCCCGGCTTCGCCATGGATCACCGCCTCGCGGCGCGGATCTACATTTCCGAGCCGGAGTACACCCCGGAGTCCGGAAAGCTGTTTCTGGCGCGCCTGCTGGACACGGTACGCGCGGCGCCGGGCGTGCGAAGCGCAACTATCAGCTATACGACGCCGCTGAGTTTTTCGGACTCCACCTGCACGTCCACGACCCCGGAGGAGCGCCCGCGCCGCGCCTCGTCCGACGTCGTCGTTCCCGGATACTTCGATACCATGGCCATTCCCATTTTGCGCGGACGGCAGTTTGCTCCCATCGATCAACCCGGCTCGCCGCAGGTGGTGATCGTCAACCAGACCTTCGCTACCCGCTTTTGGCCGAACGAAGATCCGATCGGAAAGACAGTTTGGCTGGGGTGTGATGTGAAACGGCCGCGCGACATGGCGGAAGTGGTCGGAGTGGCACGGGACGCCAAGTACGAATCGCTCGATGAGGCGCCGCGCCGGTTCATATATCGCCCGCTTGCGCAAAGCTGGGTTGGGTTCGTGGCCCTCATCGTCGACGCTTCCGGCTCTCCGGCGGAGTACACCGCCCCGCTGCGCGCGCTTCTGCACCGCCTGGATCCCAATCTGCGTGTGTATGAGATCCAGACGCTGGAACTGGCCGCATCGGACTCCCTGTGGAAGGTGCGCTGGCAGGCTTCCCTGCTGGCGGTCTTCGGCGGCCTCGCCATGCTCTTGGCGGCCGTCGGTTTGTACGGCGTGGTGGCTTACAGCGTGGCGCAGCGGACGCGCGAAATCGGCGTGCGGCTCGCCATGGGAGCGCAGCGGGCGGACGTGCTGTGGATGGTGCTGGCCCGCGGACTCGGCCTCACTGCAGCCGGGATCGCCGTCGGCCTGGCGCTCAGCGCCGGAGTGATGCGCCTCCTGGCGGCGGCTTTATATGGCATGAGCCCGCTCGATCCGGTGGCGTTTACGGTAGCATCACTGGCATGGATGGCCGTTGCGATGTTGGCCAGCTACGTCCCCGCCCGCAGAGCCATGCGTGTGGACCCGGTGGTGGCGCTGCGCTGGGAATGACGCCGAGGTGGACTCATGTTGAAGAATCGTTCCGTTCCGGCGGATATCCTGCTGCCCCATATCACGTACCAGGACGTTTCTGAGGCCATGGCCTGGCTGGCGAAAGCGTTTGGCTTCGTCGAACACTACCACTACGGCGAACCGGACAGAATCGACGGCGCGCAGATGCACCTCGGCGATGCCTGGATCATGCTGAATCGGGCGCGTCCCGGCAGCGCCAGCCCGGTGCAGGCCGGCTGCGATACGCAAAGCCTGACCGTGTTCGTGGAAGATGTGGACGCCCACTTTGAAAAGGCCAGACTGGCAGGGGCCAGGATCGTCGAGGACCTGCACGAGACCGCGTATGGCGAACGCCAGTACGGGGTCATCGACCTGGAAGCCCATC
Organism: uncultured Solibacteraceae bacterium; assembly: GCA_964654065.1. Classification (GTDB taxonomy): domain Bacteria; phylum Acidobacteriota; class Terriglobia; order Bryobacterales; family Bryobacteraceae; genus Bog-375. The sequence goes on along the minus strand of CAZZHN010000042.1, from coordinate 10,549 downwards.
ACTGGCTCTTCTCGCGCCACGCCCGTGACGTCAGCCCGGAAGAATGGGGCGCGACGATGGCGCGATAAGAGTGGCGCAGGTCCCCGACCTGCGACGAGTCGATTGACAATGCTCTACGAGGAACGTCATGCCTCCCACATTCGCCAACGGAAAGATCTGCTACATCCAGATACCCGCCTCCGACATCGCGCGTTCCTCCGAATTCTACGAACGTGCGTTCGGCTGGAACATCCGGCGCAGGACGGACGGCACCATCGCCTTTGACGACGGCGTCGGTGAAGTGAGCGGCACCTGGGTCCTCGGGCGTCAGCCCGCCGCAGCGCCGGGCCTTCTCGTCTACATCATGGTCGATAGCGTAGCCGCCACCATCGACGCCATCGTCGCCAACGGCTGCGAGATCGTGCAGCCCGTGGGCGCGGACCCCGGAGAGATCACCGCCAGGTTCCGCGACCCCGCCGGCAACATTCTCGGCATTTACCAGGAACCTGCCTGAGCGTGGCGCCGGCTGTCCAGCCGGCTGAGCCGGGAGTCGTCTCGGCTCTTCTTTGCCTCGGCTCTTCTTTGCCTCGGCT
>CAZZHN010000042.1:0-9877 GCA_964654065.1 uncultured Solibacteraceae bacterium | reverse complement strand
CTGAGCCGGGAGTCGTCTCGGCTCTTCTTTGCCTCGGCTCTTCTTTGCCTCGGCTTTTACTCTCCCCTTGACAATCATGGGGAAGGATTGTATATTTCCCATAGATCGTCATAGGGACATGGGAAAATCCACTCAACCAACGCTCTTGCAGGGCACCCTGGATCTGCTGATCCTGCACGCCCTCCAGCGCGGCGCCATGCACGGCTACGCGGTCGCGCAAACCATCCACCTGCTTTCCGACGAAGTTCTGAAGGTGGAAGAAGGCTCTCTCTACCCGGCGCTCTGGCGTCTGGAGCTGGATGGCGCCATTACGTCGAAATCCGGCCTCTCGGAGAACAACCGGAAAGCCAAGTTCTACCAGATCACCAGGCATGGGCGGAAACTGGTGGCTGAGCAGGAAGCCACCTGGAGCCGCCTCTCCGCGGCGGTTGGCCGCGTTCTCGGAGGCTAAGGCATGCGCCGTTTCTTTCTCAAGCTTTTCCGCCGCAGCGCAATGCAGCAGCAGATCGAGGCAGAACTCGCCTTTCATCGCGACATGGCGGCCCGCCACGACAATGCCATCCCATTGGGAAACACGGCCGTGATCGGCGAGTACGGATACGATTTGTGGCGCTTCACCTTTCTCGAGAATCTTTGGCGCGACCTGGTTTATGGCGCCCGCGGCTTGCGCCGCAGTCCGGTCTTGGTGCTCACCGCCCTGTTGTCTCTCGGGCTGGGCATTGGCGTCAACGCCGCCATGTTCTCGCTCGGCGTCGAATTCCTGTTCAGCGAGCCGTCGGTGCGCGATGCGGGCTCGCTGGTGTCTGTGCAGTTGGGCGGCAACAGCAATTCCCCGGCGCAGGTCGCCGACTTCCTGCGCTCCAGCGGTCTGTTTGCCGATGTCACCGGTGAAGATGAAGAGGCAGTCACCAACTTCAATGATGGCGACGTAACGCGCCCGGTCTTCAGCGTCTATACGGCCAAGAACTATTTCACGATGCTGGGCGTTCCCATGCTGCACGGCCGCGGGATTCTAATCGACGATCCAAACGAAGTCGCGGTCCTGAGTTACGCCTTTTGGCAGAAACAGTTCGGCAGCGATCCTGCGGCGGTCGGCCGGACCCTGAACCTCAACGGCCGTATGTGCACGGTGGTCGGAATTCTGCCGGAGCATCATCGTACCCTGATCGGTTTCGGCTATTCGCCCGATGTCTTCCTGCCGCAGTATCTGGAAACGACCACGCTCGCCCTCTACGCGCGGCTCAAGCCGGGAATGTCGATCCCGGCCGCCCGTGTTGGTTTGGCGGCGGTGGCCAGGCGGATGGACGCGGAGATGCCCGCGCATTATAAGTACGCGGACGCAGTTCGCGTTTCGCCCATTGCCGGATTCGCGCGCCTGCAGTCGGAATCGGAGATGCTGGCGGTTGGAGTGTTCTTTGCCCTCTTGCTGGCCGTTACCGGGCTCGTGCTGCTGATCGCCTGCGTCAACGTGGCGAGCCTGCTTTTGGCGCGTGCCTCCTCCCGCCGGCGCGAAATCGCCACCCGCCTCGCCCTGGGCGCCAGCCGCGGCCGGCTGCTGCAGCAACTGCTCGCGGAAAGCCTCCTGCTCTCTCTGCTCGGCGCCGCGATGGGCGTGGCCCTCGCCGAGGCCACGGCGGTTCTGTTGGCGCGTGTCCATCTGCCGATGCCGATCCCCATCCGCCTCCAGATCGAACCGGACTGGCGTCTGGCGATCTACGCCGCGGTGCTCACCACGTTCGCAGCGCTGGCCTGCGGGCTGCTGCCGGCGTGGCAATCGATGAAGCAATCCCTGATCCAGGATCTGCGCCGCGAGAGCAGGATGCGCCTCCGGCGAACACTGGTGGCGGCGCAGATCGCGGTCTCCGTGATCGTCCTCACCACCGGGTTCCTCTTCCTGCGCAACCTTCTCGATTCCACCGCCATCAGCCCGGGCTTTGACGTGCTCCATACGGTGCGGGCGAATGTCAACATGCCCCCCGTCGGTTACGCCGACCCGGCGAAGAAGGACGAATACATCCATCGGGTTGTGGATTCGCTGGCCGCGCTGCCCGGCGTGGAAAGCGCCGCGGCCGCGCGCGTCGTTCCTTTCAATGGCGGCGAGCGATTTATGGTCGGAATCGTTTTCGCGGATAACCGGGAACAACGCCATGCATTCTTCTTCTGGAATGGCGTAACTCCCGGCTATTTCCACACGATGGGGATTCCGCTGTTGCAGGGCCGTACGTTTTCCGCGGCCGATCACGGCGAAAAGGTAGTCATCGTGAACCGCGCATTCGTCGCCCACTATCTCGGCAACCGGAGGCCGGTGGGCACCGTGTTTCTCTGGGGCGCAGACGGCAAAACTCCCTATCGGATCATCGGCGTGGCCGAAGGGACAAAGACTCTTACAATCGGGGAAGAGCCGCAACCGCAGTTGTACGAACCACTGGCACAGATCGTGAACGATCGCCAGGGTATCGAATTCGTGATGCGTTCGGCGATTCCGCCCGCCCTACAGTTGGAGACGGTGCGCCGCACGCTGCATAAAATCGAGCCGATGGCCGGCGCGCAAGTGAACACCATGTATTCGAGCATCGGCCTGGCATTTCTTCCCAGCCAGGTGGGGGCGCTGTTGATGGGCTCGACAGGCCTTCTCGGGCTGTTGCTGGCCACCATCGGGTTGTATGGAGTGATGGCTTACTCGGTGGCGCGGCGGACCCGGGAAATCGGCGTCCGCATCGCGATCGGCGCCAGCCGGGCCGCCATCGCGCGCATGGTGCTTCGCGATTCCGCGCTCGTCACCATCGCAGGCACCGCGATCGGGTTAGCGGTGGCGCTGTTCGTGACCAAGCCGCTGGCCATGTTCCTGGTGCCGGGCCTCAAGCCCGCTGACCCGCTGAATTTCGCCGCCGTCGCCCTGGCCATGCTGCTTACTGGCCTCGCCGCGACCCTGGGACCGGTCCGCCGCGCCGTCAACATTGACCCGAACGCCACCCTGCGCGACGAGTGAAGCCCAGGCAGCGTTCTCCGAGCGATCCTCGCGCCGCGTGGGTGGCATAATGGAACGGTTCGATTCCCCACTCGAGGTGCGCGATGAACCATTCCACAGGCGGCCAGCGTTTCAGCCGGCGGCAATTCGGAGCGGCCGCCGCCGGTGCGGCCGCCATCCCGGCCGTGCTGGCGCCGCCCAGCCAGGCGCAGCCTTCGACGCCCATTCCTGACAAACTCCCCTTCGATGGGCCGATTGAATATGCCGGTGCGGCCGTGAAACCCAAAGCCGAGCCGTTTCCGATGACGCAGGTCCGCATCACCGGCGGCCCGCTGCACGATGCGCAAGACTGGAATCGCGGATACATGAGCCGCTTGGCCGCAGACCGGCTGCTCTACAACTTCCGCCAGAACGCCGGGCTGGACGTGAAAGGCGCCACGCCGCTGGGCGGATGGGAAACACCAGCCGACGGCACCCGCGCCAGCGAGTTGCGCGGCCATTTCACCGGCCACTTCCTCTCTGCCAGTGCCCTGCTCTACGCCTCCGCCGGCGACCAGGCTGCCAAGGCCAAGGCCGATTACATGGTGGACGAACTGGCCAAGGTGCAGACGCGGCTCGGCGGCGGCTATCTCAGCGCTTTTCCAATGGAGCTGTTCGACCGGCTGGATGCCCTCTCGGGAAAACCGCGTCCGGTGGATCCCGCAACCGGCCGGGCTGACCCGCACGCTCCCCACCTGCCTTGGGCGCCGTTCTATACCATTCACAAAATACTCGCCGGCATGATCGACATGTACCAGCTCGCCCAGAACCGGCAGGCGCTGGCCGTCGCGCAGGGAATGGCGGATTGGGCGGATCGCTGGAGCGCGTCCAAGAGCGAAGCGCACATGCAGGAGATTCTCAATACCGAATTCGGCGGCATGGCGGAAGCGCTATACAATCTCTCGGTCCTCGATGGCAACCCGCAGTGGGCCAAGGCGGGCGACCGCTTCACCAAGAAGCGCTTCGTGAACCCGCTGGCGTTGCGCCGCGACGAATTGCGTGGGCTGCATGTGAACACGCACATTCCGCAAGCGATCGCGGCTGCGCGGCGTTACGAGATTTCGGGAGACACGCGATTTCACGACGTCGCCGACTACTTCTGGCATGAGGTGGCCGGCGCACGGTCCTACGTCACCGAAGGCACCAGCAACGGCGAGACGTGGAACGTGGAACCGCGCCGGATGGCCGTCGAGCTGCGCACCACGCGCGGCACGGCCACGGCCGAATGCTGCTGCAGCTACAACATGCTCAAGCTGACGCGGCATCTATTCGGCTGGACGGGCGATCCGCGCTATTTCGACTATTACGAGCGCGCACTATTCAACCACCGGCTGGGCACCATCTATCCCGAAAAGGGCTACACGCAGTATTACCTCTCACTGGTTTCCGGCACCTGGAAAACGTTCAACACGGAGGACGGGTCGTTCTGGTGCTGCACGGGCACCGGCGTGGAGGAATATGCCAAGCTGAACGACAGCATTTACTGGCGGGATGCCGACGGCCTTTACGTCAACCTGTTTATCCCCTCGGAGCTCAATTGGGAGGAAAAAGGGCTGCAGCTGCGGCAGGAGACCGGCTTTCCCTCACAGCAGTCCACCGCGCTGGTGGTGACGGCGGCACCGCCGGCGCCGATTGCCTTCCGCTTACGGGTGCCGTCATGGCTGCGGACTGCACCCACGGTGACGCTGAACGGCCGCGCGCTCGGTGCCACAGCCGCGCCCGGCGGCTACCTGTCGATTTCGCGAGTCTGGAAAGCCGGCGACCGCATCGCCATGGAGCTGCCGATGCACCTCACCGCGGAGGCCATGCCGGACGATCCAAGTCTGCAGGCTTTCCTCTACGGGCCGCTGGTGCTGGCCGCCGACCTGGGAGCGGAGGGTCTCACGGAGAATCGCATTTTCGGCGACTCAGCGCCCCGGTTCATGCCGCCCGGACAGGTACGCGAGGACGCACCGGGTGTGCACCATTCCGCCGTCCCGGCGATCGAGGTTCCGCGATTCCGCGCCGCCGCGGGTGACGTATCCTCTTGGATCCAGCCAGCCGATGCGCCGCTCACGTTTCGCACCGCCGGCCAGGCCAAGGACGTCACTCTGGCGCCGCTGAACAGCATTTTCGGCAGGCGCTACGCCGTCTATTGGGAGGTTACGTAGGCCGCGAAGAAGCCGAACACCGGTTTTTCAGGCGCATGCTACAATAACCAAACCGGCCATCAAAATGGAACGCTTGAGCAAGCTCATTCACGGCTTGAGACTGCCTGGCGACATGATCACGGAAGACGATCTTGCCTGCGCAGCATGGCCGCAAGCAGTGGGCAAGCGCATCGCAGCCCACACGCGCGCTTCCAAGCTGGTGCGCCGGCGTCTGGTGGTGGAAGTGGAAGACCAGATCTGGCAGCGGCAGCTTTTCGTTTTGAGCTACCACATCGTGTGCAACCTGGAACGGCACTTAGGTCCGGGGGTGGTGGACGATCTGGAATTCCGCGTGGTGCCGCGGCGGCGCGAGCCGCAACGCGCAGCGCAGTCCGTGCCGGCGCTTCCCGCCGATGACGCGGACTCGATAGCCGACCCGGTGCTGCGCGGCCTCTACAAAGCTTCCCGGACGAAGGCGCGGGCGTGAAGATCAGCGAACAGGAAGTCCGCTACGTCGCAGGCCTGGCGAATCTGCGGCTGAGCGACGCGGAAGTCGCCCGATTCCAGGCGGACCTCGACCAGATTCTGAGTCACATCGACAAACTGAACGAACTCGACACGGACAAGGCCGCGCCCATGTCGCAGGTGTTGTTCGAGACCGGCGACACGGCGACGCTGCGGCTCGACGTCATTGTGCCGCCGCTCGGCAACCAGGCGGCGCTGGCCAATGCGCCGGAATCCGGCGCCGGGTATTTCAAGGTGCCCAAGGTGATCGAACGCTGATCAAGCAAAGCGCGCCCGCCAGCGAGCGTCGGCAAGCTGAAGCATGTCCCACCCAACATGGAAATCGCTTCACTGACAATTGACAAAATCCGCGCAGGGCTGCTGGCGCGTAGCTTTCGCGCCGAGGAGCTGGCCGCGGAGGCGCTGGGATTCGCCGAAGAGGCAAACCCCAAGACCGGCGCCTACCTGCATTTTTCGCCGGAGCGCGCTCTGGCGGCCGCGCGGCGGGTGGACGAAAAGATAGCGCGGGGCGAGGATCCGGGCCCGCTGGCCGGTGTACCGGTCGCGGTGAAGGACGTAATCGTCACCAGCGGCATCCGTACCACCTGCGGCTCCCGGCTGCTGGAGCATTACGTCCCGCCTTATGACGCCACCGCCATCATCCGGCTGGAGGAAGCCGGCGGCCTGATCCTGGGCAAGACCAATTGCGATGAGTTCGCGATGGGCTCCTCGACCGAGAACTCGGCATTCGGGCCGGTGCGCAACCCGGTGGCGCCGGACCGCGTTCCGGGCGGTTCCAGCGGCGGCTCGGCGGCCGCGGTGGCGCAGGGAACGGCGGTCGTGGCGCTCGGTTCCGATACCGGCGGCTCGATCCGCCAGCCAGCCTCGTTCTGCGGCGTCTCCGGCGTCACGCCGACGTACGGCCGCGTTTCGCGCTATGGCCTCACGGCCTTCGCCAGTTCGCTCGACCATATCGGGCCGTTCGCCCGCACGGTGAAGGATGCGGCGCGCGTGCTGGGGGTGATCGCAGGACGCGACCCGCGCGATTCCACTTCTGCCGAGGCACCCGTGCCGGATTACACAAAAGCGCTGGACGGCAACGTAAGAGGGCTGAAGCTTGGACTGCCTCGCGAGTATCTAAAGGATTTGACGAGCGAATCCGGCAGCCTCATTCACCGCGGAGTGGATGTGCTGCAACAACTCGGTTGCGAAGTGCGAGAGATTGGGCTACCGCATACCGATTACGCGATCGCCACCTATTACGTAATCGCCACCGCCGAGGCCAGCTCCAACCTGGCGCGCTATGACGGTGTTCGCTACACCTTTCGTTCGGCCGACTCCGCCACTCTGGCCGAAATGTATCGCAACACACGCGGCGACGGGTTCGGCGCCGAATGCAAGCGCCGCATCATGCTGGGCACCTATGTACTCAGTGCCGGTTATTACGACGCTTACTACCTGAAGGCGCAGAAAGTGCGCTCGCTGATCGCGCGCGATTTCAGCCAGGCGTTCGCAGAAGTGGACGCTGTGGTGGCGCCAGTCTCGCCTTTTCCCGCGTTCCGGCTGGGGGAGAAGGTAGATGACCCCCTGGCGATGTACTTATCCGATATTTTCACGATTACCGGCAGCCTGGCTGGCATCCCGTGCATGAGTGTTCCGTGCGGCCGCACTGCCGAAGGATTGCCGGTGGGGATGCAGATCCTGACCCGGCATTTCGACGAGGCCACGATGTTTCGCATCGCCGATGCTTTTGAGAGAGCCGGCGGAGTGAATTGAATTGAAGTGAGGTAGGACGGACGATCGTTTTGGGTCGTCTGTCAAGGCGTCGCTCCGGCGAAGCGTGACAGACCACGAAATGCGATGGTCTGTCCTGCCTGACAACACACAAGGAGAGGGAGAGACACAATTATGCCATTCACGCTTCCACCGCTGCCGTACGCGCCCGACGCGCTCGAGCCGCACATTGACAAGATGACGATGGAAATTCATCACGGCAAGCACCACAATGCTTACGTCACCAACCTGAACAAGGCGCTGGAGTCGGCGCCGGACCTCGCGGCCAAAACCGTTGAAGAGCTGCTGGCCGCCAACTGCGCCGGTGTTCCGGAGAGTATTCGCACCGCAGTGCGCAACAACGGCGGCGGCCACATCAACCACTCGATGTTCTGGAAAATCATGAAGCCCGGCGGCGGCGGAGCTCCGGTGGGCAACGTGGCTCAGGCGATCACGGGCACGTTCGGCAGTTTCGACGCGTTCAAGGAGAAATTCAACGCCGCCGCCGCCACCCGCTTCGGATCCGGTTGGGCCTGGCTGGTGAAGTCAGGAGGGAAGGTCGATATTTATTCGACCGCGAACCAGGACAGCCCGGTCATGGAGGGCAAGTTCCCCGTGATGGGCCTGGATGTATGGGAGCACGCCTACTATCTCAAGTATCAGAACCGCCGGCCGGACTACGTCGCCGCATGGTGGAGCGTGGTGAACTGGCCGGAAATCGAATCGCGCTTCAACTCCTCGAAGTAGATCGCCAGGGGGTGGACCGCAGTGGGCCAAGTCGGCCCACTGGCACGTCTGCAAGTAGCTGAAACCATTACTAAACGCTGTTCATCCGTGGGCCGGAAACGGCCCACTCGGGCGGCGGTCCCAGGTTGACGCGGCTGCGCAAGAGGGGGGAGCATTCCCCTGTTTGCGGCCGCGGGCCGGGCCTGCCCGGCCCCCACAAGTAACTATGGCACGGGGGGCAAAGGAATCCGGCGGCTGCAGCGGAGAAGAGTGGGTGAAGGGCTGCGGCGGCAATGAGTTGGGAGTTTTGTTTGGCAAGGTGACTGAGGTTGGCAGGCCGGCGACCTGGGTCGCTTCACGGTTGGCGGGTGGGGGACCTGCCCCACTGGGGAAAAATCAGGGTGTGCAGTCATACAGTAACCCGGCTGTGAGAAAATAGGCGGACCTCCCGGTTCGACATGCAGAAATACGACCTTATCGTGATTGGCTCCGGTCCGGCGGGACAGCGGGCCGCGATTCAAGGCGCCAAGTGCGGCCGCAAAGTCGCGGTAATCGAGCAGCGCGAAATTGTGGGCGGCGCGTGCGTGAATACGGGAACGATTCCAAGCAAGACAATCCGCGAAGCGGTGCTGCACCTTTCCGGTTTCCAATACCAGGGCATCTACGGCATCAACTACCACGTGAAGGAAAAGATCTCGATCGCCGATCTGGGATTCCGGGTCAACCAGGTGATCAAGACGGAAGTGGATGTGACGCAGGCGCAGCTGGCGCGCAATGGCGTCGAGGTCATTTACGCGCGCGCTTCCTTCCTGGACCCGACGCACGTCCGAGTGGAGAACGCGCGCGGCCAGGCCGACCTGGAGGCGCCTGCGATTCTGATCGCCACCGGCACCAAGCCAGCCGGCTCTCCCTCGGTGCCGATCAACGGCCGCAACATCATCAACAGCGACCAGATCCTCGATATGCCGGAAATCCCCAAGACGTTCATCGTGGTAGGCGGCGGCGTGATCGGGGTGGAATACACGTGCATGTTCGCGATTCTGGGCTCGCGCGTGATTCTGGTGGAGAAACGGCCGCGACTGCTGGAGTTCGCCGACCAGGAGATGGTGGAGGCGCTTTCCTACAATCTGCGCGACCACCGCGTCACGATGCGCCTGAACGAGGAAGTAGCCAGCGTGGAAGAAGTGCCCGGCGGCGGAGTAGTGGCCAACTTGAAAAGCAACAAGCGCATTAACGGCGATGCCCTGCTGTATGCTGTGGGCCGCCAGGGCAACGTGGATGACCTGAACCTGGCGGCTGCGGGCCTGACGGCCGACAATCGCGGCCGCATCGCCGTCGACGAGAACTACCGGACTTGCGTACCGAATATTTACGCGGCCGGCGATGTGATCGGCTTTCCCAGCCTGGCGTCGGTTTCGATGGAACAGGGCCGCATCGCCGCGGCGCGCGCCTTCGGACTGGAGATCGAGTCCAACCGGGCCACGTACCCGTATGGCATCTACACCATCCCGGAGATTTCCTTCATCGGCAAGACCGAAGAACAGCTGACGGAAGAGGATGCGCCATACGAAGTGGGACTGGCGTATTACCGCGAGACCGCGCGCGGGCAGATACGCGGCGACACCACCGGCCGGCTGAAGCTGATCTTCCATCGCGAAACGCGCGAGTTGCTGGGCGTGCACATCATCGGCGAAGGCGCGAGCGAGCTTCTGCATATCGGCCAGGCGGTGATGATCCT
>CAZZHN010000041.1:19918-26468 GCA_964654065.1 uncultured Solibacteraceae bacterium | reverse complement strand
CGGCAAGGAGATCATCGCCAAGGCGATTCACGCCAACTCGCCGCGCGCCGACCAGATGTTCGTCGCGGTCAACAGCGGCCAGCTGCCGCCGGACCTGCTGGAATCGACGCTGTTCGGGCACACCAGGGGCGCCTTTACGAGCGCCGTGCAATCCAAGAAGGGTTACTTCGAAGTCGCCGACAAGGGCACCATCTTTTTCGACGAGATCGGAACGATTGGCCCGGAGACGCAGATCAAGCTGCTGCGCGTGATCCAGGAGAAGGAGTTCACACCGCTGGGCTCGACGGTTCCCGTCAAGGTGGATGTGCGCATTCTCGCCGCCACCAACGCCGACCTGCATCAACTGGTCAAGGATGGCCGGTTTCGCGAGGACCTTTACTACCGCCTCAACGTAATCAATATCGCGCTGCCGCCGCTGCGCGACCGCAAGGAAGACATTCCGCTGCTGGCGGATTACTTCTTCACTTACTACTGCCGCGAGAACGGAAAGTTTCTGGACCCGAACGGCCGCTCGACTCTGCACTTCCAGCCGGAGGCGCTGCAGGTGTTGATGGAGCATTCCTGGCCGGGCAACGTGCGCGAGCTGGAGAACGTGGTGGAGCGCGCGGTGGTGCTGGCTACCGATTCCGGCGTGCCGATCGACGTGCTTCCCGAGGCCTTGCTCGAAGCCAACGGCATCCGCCTGCAGCGCAGCGAAGGCTCGCCTCTGCCGCCCGATGCCACGCTGTTCCAGATCGTCAATGATTTCGAGCGGCGGGTGATCATCGAGCGGCTGGAACAGTGCAACTGGAGCCAGACCGAGGCCGCCGAAAGCCTGCACGTGCCGCTGTCGACGCTCAATCAGAAGATCAAGCGCCTGGATATCAAGATCCGCAAGAAGGGCGAGTAGGGCCGCAGACACAGGGCGAACCGCTCCCTCACGGCCGCAGTTCCGAGGCGCCTCGTGTGTGATGTGACGTGGTGCTATGCCTCTTCCGCTGCAACAGACCGAAATCCTGTTCTACGACGGGCATTGCGGACTTTGCCATCGCGCGGTGCAGTTTGTCCTGCGTCATGACCAATCGGGGACGGCTTTCCGGTTCGCGCCTTTGCAGGGCAAGACGTTTGCAGCGGTGGTTCCCGCCGACCGGCGCGGCGGCATGCCCGATAGCATGGCCGTGCAAACCCGCGATGCTGCGCTCCTGCTGCGTTCGGACGCCTGGGTTCACATACTGCGGCGGCTGGGAGGAGGCTGGCGAATCCTGGCGGGTGCGGTAGCCGCGGTTCCGCGGCCGCTGCGAGACGCGGTCTACGACTTTGTCGGGCGCATTCGCTACCGCATTTTCGGCCGGCGCGAGGATTTTTGCCCGGTGATCCCGGCGGAGATGAGAGGGCGGTTCGATCCGTAAACCCTCGCAGGCCGGGGGCCTGCGCCACTTTGCAGTGCAATGCTGGTGGATGCGACAGTGGCGCGGCTGCCTAAGCGACCGGCTTGAGGTTCTGCTGGGGCTGGAAGCAAATGCGGACCACAGGAAGAGTGGATTGGCCGCTCCCGCACAGCAGATGATATAGTTTCGGCAGTCCGCCGAATGCATGGTTACGAGCTGTGCCGGCGGACCCGATTCAACTCATATGACAACTGCGACCGTGATCACGAAGAGCAACGGGACAAGGCTTGGCTGGTTCCTGCTGGCGACACTGTCGGCAGGCGCCGCTCTGGCGCAGGGCACGGGGCAACCGGCTACGCCCGCCGGCCCGGCTCAGCCTCCCCTGCCCGCGCCTCTGGGAGTGCCGAAGCCCGGGCCGGCCACCGACGCGCCCTATGCGCCGCTGCCGATCCTGCAAGGCGGCGTGGTCGTCCCTCTCTACGCGCCGGGTTCGCCTTTTCTCAAAATGGACCGCATCCGCGAAGCGGAGCAATACAACATGAGCCAGGCGGTGCCGGGGCGGATCAACAGCATCGTCAACATTCACAACCCATCCATCGAGGTGCACACGGTGGAGCGCGGCTTCAACACAGGCGCTGCGGTGATCCTGGCGGCGGGCGGGGGACACAACACTCTCAATGTGGGCAGCGAGGCGGCCGACTTCGTGCCCTTCTTCTACAACTATGGCGTCAACACGGTCATCCTGCGGAATCGCCTGCGGCGCGATGGTTACAACCCGCAGACGGACGAGGTGTACGACGCTCTGCAAGCCATCCGCCTGGTGCGCACTTACGCCAAGGACTGGAATATCGATCCGAACAAGATCGGCGTTATGGGCTTCTCGGCCGGCGCCGAGCTGGCAGCCGCGGCCGCGGTTCTATACGATGACTTCGACAAGAAGAACGGGGGCGCCGGCGATCCACTAGCGGGAGTCACGTCTCGGCCCGACTTCGCCGGCATTATCTATCCTGGTCCCTCACCCTTCGCCCGAAACCGGACTGCGCCACCGATTCCCCGTAACGTGCCGCCTGCTTTTATCATCTGCGGAGGCTCAGGCGACCGGGTTCATGCCGTCTGGGCGATCGAGTATTACAGCGCGATGCTGGCGCTGAGCGTGCCGAACATCGAGATGCACCTTTACGGAAACGGCCGGCATCCCGGCGATCCATTGAGCGACGGCAGCCACATGACGGGCGGTTTGACGGACCGCAACGGCACGCCATTCGGCACCTGGCAGTTTCGATTTATCGACTGGTTCCGCGATCTCGGCTTCCTGCAAAAGCCGGGCGTGGAAACGAGAGCGGCCAAAGACGTGGCTGGGTTCCTGCAGCAACCGGCGAAGTGAACGTCAGTGGTGCGACTGTGCTTTGCGCTGCTCGCGCCGGTAGCGGGCTGAGATTACAATGGTGACTGGTGAAGGTTCGAGATGTGATCCGGCTGGTCGAAGCGGATGGCTGGCGGCATGTGCGTACCACAGGGAGCCATCGTCATTACAAACATTCTTCGAAGCCGAACGTCGTCACGATTCCCGGCCATCCGGGTGACGATTTGCCCAAAGGAACTTTGAAGTCCATCCTCAAGGCTGCGGATCTGGAGGCGAACACATGAATCGAAAATATGCCGTCATTTTCGAGCAGGCGTCTACGAACTGGGCAGCGTACGTTCCGGATCTGCCGGGATGCGTCACTACCGGAGCGACCCTGGACGAAACCGAACGGAACATTCGCGAGGCAATTTCGGGCCACATCGCCACTCTGCGGGAGTTTGGCGAAGCGGTTCCGGAGCCAACCAGTATTGCGCGCGAGATTGACGTCACCCCTGCCGCGTAGTTCGCTTTTCGGAATCCCGGCTACCTGATCGGTGAATACGGCATGGCGTGGTGCAGCGAGAGGTCGATCACGGCGGTGATCTGGCCGTCGCGCTCGACAGATTCCTTGCGCACTCTGATCCACTCTTCGTCGGCGCCAAAGGCGGCCCAGGCCTTTTCGCGAGCGGCCAGGTTGTCGAAGGGAATCAGGTAGGTGAGATTGGGCTTGTTGGCGCCGAAAACGGTAGAGCTGTAAAACACCGGATGGACGCCGACGCGGTGGAAGATGCCGATTTCCGCACCCGCGAAGCGCGCGTCGAGCGCCCTGCGCTGGCGGGCGGTGGGCGAGTGATAGACGCGCAGCTCGAAAATGCGCGGCGCACCTGCCGGTTTCTCAGGCGCGACGATCTCCGGCGAGTAGGAGGTGGCTTCGAGCAGCGTCGTGCTGGACGTAACAAACGGCTCATCACCGGCTTCCCACTGCTCAAACGCGTGGTTGAAATCCTTATCGGCGAGGAGTTGCTTTTGCAGGTCCCAAATCTGGCCCACCGATTCCACGCCGATGATGGCGGTGACCAGCGGCATGTGCGGCGCGGCGATCGCTTCCAGGAAAATCTTGGGGCCGGAATGGATGCGGTCGAGCGCGGGCAGCATTCCTTTGGAGAAGAAATCGTGGATGCGGGAGCCCTGTGACCCTTGCTCCAGCTGGAATTGCTCGACGAGATAAAAGCGCGTTTTGCGCTCCGGTTCGGCGTCGGCCACGGCACTGGAGGCCAGCAGCGCGGGCATGGCGGAAAGAAAACCACGGCGATCGAAGATCATGCGCCACATTGTATACCCTTGCGGGGCGGCTTGACAGGGCGCGAAGGCCGGCTCACGCCGCATCCTCAGCGGGGAGTGCAGCGACGGGTTTCTTGACTCGCATGGTGGTAATGGCCACCACGCTGATGAGGACGAACAGGGTCCCCACGATCGTCCGCAGGCCAATCGCTTCACCGCCGAGGAAATAACCGACCAGCACAGCCACGACCGGATTCACGTACGCGTAAGTCGCGACCTTGGTTGGCGATTCGTGATGAATCAGCCACACATAGGCGGTAAACGCGAGGATGGAGCCGGCGACAATCAAATAGAGCAGCGCGAGCCACGCCGCGCGCGATACTGCCCATGGATGAAAGCGGCGGAATTCTCCCAGCGCGGCCGACGAGAGCGCCAGCATCACTCCCCCGGCGAGCATCTGCGCTCCGGAGCTCATGATGTTGGAAGGCGGAAGCGGCAGCTTGCGTGTCAGCGCGGACGCTATCGACCAACCGATCGATCCAATGAGCAGAGCCACAGCGCCCGCGGTGTCGATGGGCGCACCTCCCAGGTTCAACGAGCGGCTCATCAGCACAGCGACTCCTCCGAGGCCGATCAGGAGCGCGAAGGCCAGGCGCGCGGTGAGCCTCTGCGTTCGAAGCAAAGCGATTTCCGAAAGCGTCATAAACACGGGGATGGTGCCCATCATGACCGCCGTAATGCCCGAAGGTACGCGCTGCTCCGCCCAGAACACCAATCCGTAGTCGACGACAAAGATCAGGAAAGCGAGCAGGAATGCCGACGTCCATTGGCGGCCGCTCGGGGAGCGCTCGCCGCGCGCGACCATCCAGGCGTAAAGGGCAAGGCCCGCTACCAGGAAGCGCATCGCCGCCAGCAGAAAGGGCGGAACTTCGCGCACGCCGATACGAATGGCGAGGTAGGTGGATCCCCACACGAGATAAATGATCGCGAAGGCCAGCAGAGTCTTCCACGCTGGCCGGTGGGGTACGGGTTCCATGCAGATCCTATCTGCACTGTACCGAATTCCTTCTGCTAATCGCTCAGGCGCGGAGGCCGCGCAGGCGGCCCAGCAGCGCTCCGGCGGCGGCGCTCACCGGGATCACGGCGGTGTGCCAGAGCATTACATGCGGAGCTTCAAAGTTTGCGCAATGCAGTTCCAGCATGCTCACGCCTGCCAGACCGGCGAGTGTGCCCGCCACCAGCCCAGCGGCAACCGGATTGACGGCAAAGCCGCGGCGCAGAAGAAGCCAGCTGGCGATGGCCGCCGGGATGGCGTGCAGCAGGCCCGCGGCCAGGCAGGCGACTCCCTGGTGAACAAAGTGATCGGTGTGGTAATCGCGGAACAGGAACGCGAAGACGGCAAGCAGTGCCAGGCTGGCGACTGCCAAAACGGACCCAGGCGCCATGCGGCGGCGGCTGCCGGGAATCATTTCGGCGACGCAGGCAGTGGCCGCAAACCATATGAGGATGGCCAGCGCGGGAAAGATCAAGGCGCGTTCCAGAGCGCTCAAATGCTGAATGCCGAAGAACCCCAAGCGGGCGGCGCCGGCCGCGGCCACTGCGGCACAGATCGCCATCAGTCCACTCGCCAGCACCCAGGCCGGCGGCAGCGGCCGGACCGGCTGCACCGTAGGCTGGATGGAACCGGCGATGCGATCGAGCAAGGCCGGATACACCTCGTGCGGCGCCTGGGATGCCCGCCTGAGGATCTCGTCGATTTCCGGATCCTTCATGGAAGGCCTCCCTCGCGCCCGGCGCCCAGTTCGACTCGCCCCAGCCGCTCGCGGATGCGTTCATAGGCGCGGTGGGCTTTCTGCTTCACCGACCCTACCGTCGAGGAGGTTGCCCGGGCCACCTCTTCCAACGACATCCCGGCGATCTTCAACATCTCGACGACCTCGCGCTGGCTGGCGGGCAGGGGAGCCAGCAGCGCGTCCAGATCCGCAGTGCTGCCGGGTGCGGATGAGGACTGGGCCGGCACTTGGGGCATGTCTTCCAGCGGCTGTTCGCGGGCAGTGGAGCGGCGCACTTTCCGGTAGTGGTCCACGCGAATATGCCGGGCAATGGCGTAGAACCACGGCAACACGGGTTCGCCGGATCGGTACGTGTGGCGCACCTGGTGAATGCGCAGCCAGGTTTCCTGCAGCAAGTCGTCTGCGTCTCCCGGGCCGGCGAACTGAACCAGAAAGAACCGATGCAACTGCGGGCTAAGCCGGTGGATCAAGGCTGTGGCTGCGCCGTAGTCACCCTGTTGATAGCGGGCCATCAGGATTTCCAGATCGTTGTCCGGATGCATGGGGGAGAAGCTGTTCACCCAATTATGGCCACGATTACCGAAGGCGCCCGACTTCGGCGCCATGACCGCACCATCCCCGGATGTTTCGTACGAATCCTAACACGTTAGTACGATGGGCACGCCACAAAAGTTACGCGGAGATGAAGTTGGCGCGGCACCATAACTTTTCCCCTTCCGGCAACGAACACACTTCCGACGGCAAAGGCTGCGCTCCGGGGCATG
>CAZZHN010000041.1:0-19908 GCA_964654065.1 uncultured Solibacteraceae bacterium | reverse complement strand
AGCCCGCGGGCGCAGGCCGGGCACATTTACTTGAGGAGAAGACGATGAAGCTTTGCAACGTTCGGAAGATGGTTTGTTTTTTCAGCTCGCTGGCGGCCGCAGCGGCCGGCGCAGCCGGCAGCCAGAATGCGCTGGTGGTTACGGCGTCAAACGCCTCCCAGAACCAACTGCTCGTTTACAGCTCGAGCGGCCAACTGATGCAGACGGTTGCCACGCAGGGTCAAGGCGGCGTGAGCGGCAATGCCGGCGGCATCGAGGCAAAGGGGGACTTGGTCGCGGTAGTGAATTTCGGATCGCAGAACGTGTCCATATTCAAAAGTGAGAGCGATGGCCTGCAGATGAAGGAACTGGTGCCGGCGGCCGGCAGCCCGGTCAGCGTAGCCTTCGGCGACGGCCATCTGTATATCCTCGACACCACCAAGGTGGAATCGCATCGCATGTTCGGCGCCGATGTGGACCCGAGCCCGGATGGAGTGGTGGGATTACTGGTTGCCGACGGGTCGGCAGCCCAGGTGGGAGTGGTGCAAGGCCAGCTCATCATCACAGAGAAGAGCAACATGATCGAGACGGTGGACCTGAGCGACGGAGCAGTAAGCGGCTCTCCGGCCATGGTGCAAAACATTCCGGCCAACGTCAATACTCCGTTCGGGCTGGTGACGCGGGGCAGCGATGCCTACGTCACCATCGCGCACGCCAACCAGATCAGCCTGGTGCGCGACGGGGCGGTGCTCACCGTCACCGGCTCCGGCACGCAGTCGGCGCCCTGCTGGCTGACACTGGCCGGGCCGTTTCTGTTCTCGAGTAATTCACCGAGTATGAGCGTGTCCCGGTACGCTGTTTACGGGCAGAAAATCGTGCAAGACGCGGCGGTTGCCGCGCAACTGAACGGCGATCCGACCGACATCGCATACGGAGAGGGCCTGGTGGCCGTGATTGACAGCAACGGGACGGTTTCGCACCTGTCGATCTTCAGCGTGGACGCGAACGGCAGCCTGACACTGCTACAGCAGGCGGACACGATCGGCCTGGGGGCGAACGGGGTGGCTGTGATTCCGGGCGCAAACTAGCGAAACGCCAGCCTGAATTGTCCCCGCTCCCTCTGGTCGCGGCTCCGACGGCGTTTCAGAGCCTCGACCATGGGGAGTGGTTGCCGGCTGACCAGGGCCTGACGATCGGTTATGTGTGAAGCGGCTCAGAAGGCGCCGTTGAGACCTTGAAAGACGGCATCGTAGCGGCCGCTTTCGGCGGCGAATCGCAGGCGCTTCACATTCTCCACGCAGATTTCGGCGGCAGCGGGCTGGGTCTGGAGGATCTCCATCGCTTCCGCGATGAACTTGCCGAGGGGCATGGCGCGCGGGTCGGAGGCGCCATCCATGAGGTCGGTGGCGACATAAGGCGGGATGAGTTCGAGAACCTCCGTGGTGGTTCCCTGCAGCTGGTAGCGGAGCGATTGCGTGTATGAATGTATGGCGGCCTTGGTGGCGCAATAAGTGGGCGTTCGCGCCATCGGCACAAAGGCCAGCCCGGAAGACACGTTGACGATAGTGGAGTGAGGCTGCTTTCGCAGTAACGGCAACAGCGCCGCCGTGAGGCGTATAGGGCCCAGCAGGTTGGTGGCGACGATCGACTCCGCGTCGGCGAGATCCGGCTGCTGCGCCTGGAGCTGCTCCACGCGCATGATGCCTGCGTTGTTGATGAGGACGTTGAGGGACGGGTGGCGCGAGGCGAGGTCAGCCGCCAGCGCGCGGATGCCGGCGGGGTCTTCGATGTCGAGCACATGGGAGGTCATGCCCGGGTTCGCCGCGGTGGTCTCATCGAGCGCCTTCTGGCGGCGGCCGGCAATGATGACATGGTTCCCCAGGGCGTGCAAGGCTTCAGCAAGGCCGCGGCCAATGCCGGAGCCGCCGCCCGTAATTAAGATTGTGTTGCCGTGAAGCTTCATAATGATCCTTGAGTCAGTTCGAGTTATAGGATGCGGCGGCCATCGAAGATGCAGTGGTTCCCGTTCCTTTGACGATCCGGCGGGAGGCACGCGTTCGGCGGTTGCGAGATCCGTTATTCAAAGGGCTGGCCGAACCAGATCTGGTTGCGCGCCGGGTCGAGCACCAGGAAATCACGGAGCCCCCAGGGATGGCTGACCGGCTCGCCCTGAAGGGCGGCGCCCTTCGCCTGGAGCTCGGCGTAGAGAGCGTCCGCATTTTCGACGTAAACATAAGCGGAGCCAATTCCGGTGTGGCGGTCCGTCCGCGCGATGAGGAGCACGGTGATTTTGTCCCGATCCATCACACCGAGGTCGCCCTGCTGGTAATTGATGTGGAAACCGAGCACGTCGCAGTAATAGGTCACGGCCGCGGCCACATCGTCGACCGGCAGTTGCGGCAAAGCCTTCAGCATCATGGGCGCCGCCGGCACCCAATCGGGCTTGTCATAGGACTGGCCGAACCAAAGCGTGTGGCCGTCCGGGTCGCGGACCTGGAACATCTGCATCTTGATCAAGTTGACCTTTTCCGGCTCCGAGGGCGCGCCGCCGCGCGCGTGAATGGCGGCGTGCATGGCGTCGACGTCGCTAGTCTCAAAGAAGAGGATGGCGGGTTTCAGCGGCCGGGGGGCGTCTCCGCTGCTGGAGGCGCAGTCGTGAGGCGAGAGCTGGATGCGAGCCGGGCCGCAAACGGCTTCGAGCAGGCCCGCATGGTCACTCACCTCGAAGCCAAGCACGTCGCGATAGAACAGAGTGCTGCGGGCAGGATCCGCAACGGCGAGGAACCGCATTACGGGAGCAACGATGGTTGGCTTCGGAGCCATGCGAAAGCCTCCCTTTCGAGACGCTATGATACCGCGCAGCGTTTCTTACATCATAGCCGGGTGATGCGGGCGCGCCAAGGTGGCGGCTCGCGCCGGTATCTCGAGCTGGCGCGGGTTCTAAGGCAGCAGATTGAGGCCCTGGATGGCGGGATCGGGAAGGTCGTCGTAGGTCAGGCGGAGTTCTCCAAAGCCCTGGCGGCGTGCCGAGTAGAGGCCCAGCCAGAAGGCGATGATCGCGGCAAAAAGAATGGCGTAAACGACGGGATGATACAGGCTGATGACCAGCAGCCCGTTGACCATGGGGAGCGCCGTCAGGATTCCGATTCCCCAGAGAGTGAGAATCCAGGCGGGAATTCTGCCGGACAGGTGGGAGCAGGTGAAGGGGAGCTTCTGCCAGTTGGTGAAAACCCACTCATAACAAATCAGGCCGAAGGCGGTGAAGATGGCGGCTTCGGCCAGGGCGCGCCAGCCGAGCAGTTTCACCTCGAAAGGCAGCGGGACAACCAGCATGAGCGCGGCGCCCCAGAACAGGATGAAGCGGTCCACGGCGCGCATCCAGTCCAGGCGCCCCAGCGGCTCGGCGATGCGGAAGGTCCAATTCGCCTTCCACTCGACGGGGATGGTGAACAGGTGGCGCAAGCCGATCAGCAGGAACGTCAGCAGGATCACGTGGGCGTAAACGAAGCAGGCGGCCGTGCGGTTGGCCTCAGGGACGGCTTCCTGCATGCCCAGAATGCCGCTGATGAGCACCGCAATCCCGACACCGCCGTAGCCCATCAGGATCATACGGTGCTGGCTGCTGCGCGCCAGGGTCTTGGTCATGAAAACAAGGATGGCCTGCTGGCGCGGGTTGGGGACGACCCAGCCGAGAAGCGCGCCGGCCCATTTGCGATCGCTGCCGGACGAACCGAGGGCGCCCTCAACCAGCAGCTTGCGATGGCGCTGGTAGCCGGCGACGTAGCAGATGAGGGCCAGCGTTATGGAGATGGCGAGAGCGGTTTCGGCGCGCTGTGCGAGGACGGCCATCACCGGATCCGGGTCGCCCAAAAGGTGTTGATAGAATCCCAGAAACCAGACGGGAGGCAGCCACCTGGACACCTCGGGACGAAGCGCGGTGGGCAGAAACCGGGTGTTGATGGAGAAGCTGAGCACGATCAGAATCAGCATGGCGGCCACCAGCAAGCCTTGCAGGTAGCCAGCCAGCTGGCCGAATCGCCGCGGCGGCAGCAGGTTCAATAGCACGCCCTGCAGAGCCAGCATTGCGAAGAAAAAGAAATAACAGGCAGCCGCGAAGGCGACGGCCTGGATGGCGAGGCGCGCCGCCAGCGATGGATTGATCTGCCAGCGGCCGGCAGAGACCAGCGGGAAGGTGATGCAGGGCAGCGTGTTGATGACAACCACCACAGTGGTGGAAACGACGAGCAGCGCCAGAAACTTCGCCTGGAAAATCTGGCGGTCGCGTAGCGGCAATGTCCCCAGCACCTGGTAATCGCGCAGGCCGGGAAACAGCGCCTGCCACTTGATGGCGGTGAGCAGTCCGACGGCAGACATCATCAGGGTGATGAGCCACAACTCATCGGCGCGCGCCGCCTGCTGGAACGGACCGGGCACGGCCATGGCGGAGAAGTACGCGTACTTGTGCGCCAGCGGCTGGGCGAACAGCGGGAACCAGGGCAGCAGGAGGGAAAAGGCGCCCAGGGCGGGCGTCTTCCACTGGTCGGGCGTGGTGGTCAGTTCGCTATCGAAGAAGCGCAGCACGAAGTGGCGCAGCAGCTCGAAATCCGGCCCGTGCGTTTCGCGCAGCCATTCGCTCATGCCTGCATCACCTCGAGGATCCGGCTGGCCACGGTATCAGGGTCGTCCACCTGCGCCAGCTGGGCGAAGACGCCCTCGAGCGAGGGCTGGCTCATGAGCTCGCGCAGGCGTTCGATGGAATCGTAGGCCACCACCTCGCCCTTGCGCAGGATCAGGACGCTGGAACAGACCTTCTCCACCACTTCCAGAACGTGCGAGCTGTAGAAGATCATCTTGCCCTTTTCGGCAAGCGCGCGCAGCAGGCGCCGCAGCATGAGCGCGGAGGTGACGTCGAGGCCGGAGAAGGGCTCGTCGAGGATGAGAATTTCGGGGTCGTGCAGCAGCGCGGCGGCGAGCAGGATTTTCTGGCGCATGCCCTTGGAATAGGAAGACAGCGGCGCCAGGCGGTCGCTCCAGAGGCCGAGGAGGCGCAGAAATTCATCCATCTTGAATTCGAGCTGGCGCCGCGGCATGCCGCGCAGGCGCCCGACGAGCTGGAGATACTCGCGGCCGGAGAGATGCGGGTAGAGGTGCGGTTCTTCGGGTACGTAACCGATTTTCTTCTGGAAGGCGGTGAAATCGTCGTACACAGTTCGGCCGTTATAGAAGATCTGGCCCTCGGACGGCTCGACGAGGCCGGTGAGCATTTTCACGGTGGTGCTCTTGCCCGCGCCGTTGGGGCCGAGGTAGCCGAGGATTTCGCCGGGCCGGATGGAGAAGGTGACCTGTTTCACCGCCGGCGTATGGTTGTAGAACTTAGTGAGGGCGCGCGCTTCGAGCATGGCTGGAGTTCTCCAGGGGTTGGACTCCGGGGGAGTGCGGTTGGTTCCAGGGCAGCGCTGCGACACACGGGGTTCGGTTACCGGCCGGCTTCATCCGGGCCTGGCGCAAAGATCGCTTCAATCGGCTGCTGGAAGATCCGCGCGATCCGGAAGGCGAGCGGAAGGCTGGGGTCGTACTTCCCGGTTTCAATTGCGTTCACAGTCTGGCGCGATACGTGGAGCCGCGCGGCAAGGTCTGCCTGCGACCAGTCACGCTCTGCCCGGAGAACTCGGAGCCGGTTCTGCATTCCTGCTAGGCCGCCTTGAATGGCTCAAGCGGTTGAGCATGGCCGATGAATCGAGCTAACTCTTCGGTCGTGGCGTTGCCGATCAGGCGGTTGCTACCGACCTCCACTACCGGCACGGATCGAATCTGTTTCCGCATCAGGATCTGTGGATTGAAAGTGACATCAATTTTTTCGAGTGTGAAGTCCATCTTTTTTTGCAAAGCTTCCAGGCGCTGCAACACAATTGGACAGAACGGACAGCTGAAGAAGCTGTAAAAAACGACGGTGACAGGAGCCCTGTTTACCTGGGCAGGAACTTCGTCATCGACTCGCCCATACCCCAGGAAACGAGAAAGGCTGGGGAAATATCGATACAAGGCAAGCCGAATGGACGGCACCACAGCCAGCCAGAGTACTCCTCCTGCCCAGTTGCGTTGGTAAGCCAGAAACGCCAGTCCGGCCAGGTAACCTGCCCAGGAAAGGGCGAGGCCCAGAACGCTGCATTGCTGCTGTTTTATTGCGAGTCGCTGCGTAGTCATCGATACCTCCATGCGGAAAAGACGTAGGCGCAAGCCCAAAGAAACATCATGAGAGTTCCCGTGTCGTTCCAGGGTGCGTGATAGATTCCCGCACCTTCCAGGGCAGAAAAGACGAAGGTGACAGCCAGAGTCAGCGTGAAGGCGATAAACACGGACTCAAGGCAGATTCGCTTCTGCAACTCGTCCATTTTCTGGATCGCTTTCATCAGAGTCAGGCAAAAGAGCAGTGCCGGGATGAGCGGCAGGAGGAACAGCAGGCGTGTCGCCATTTGGCTCAATCCGCGGCTGGGGAGCGACTCGATGAGGAGTTCCGCGGCGAGAGCGGCAACCGCCCAGAGGAAGACTGGCCTGGAGAAGCGGGAGCGGAGAGAATTCATAAGGACCCATTCAAATGTAAAGCATCATTTCCAATTTGTCAAGTGTGCTTTACTTTTGAGCGCGGTCACATTGAGTTATTAGGACGTTTCGGGGCTATTCCGGCGCAACACTACCGGAAGTTGTGCACAGCGGCCGCGGCGCCTTCGGGGAGGGCGGCTACGCGGGCGGCTTTCACGGAGACGACGTCGTCTACGTTTTGCAGCACGCCATCAATCAGAAGAAACGGCTCGCCCAGCACGGTGAATTTGAAGCGATCGAAGGTTTTCGGATCGATGATGACGTTGAAGACGCCGGTTTCATCTTCCACACTGAGGAAGACAAAGCCCTTGGCGGTGCCAGGGCGCTGGCGCACGATGACAGAGCCGGCAACCCGCACCAGGCGGCCATTGCGCATGCTCGCCAGGGCGTCGGCGCGGGTGACGCCGAGCGCGTCCATTTCCACGCGGCGTTGCGCCATGGGATGGCGGCCGATGGTGAGACCGGTGCCACGGTAGTCTGCCCACAGACGCTCTTCGGTGTCCATGGGGGCGAGCGGCGAACCGCCGGCTTCCTCCTGCGGCTCAAGCAGCGGGCCCACCGGGAGAATGGCGCGCTGCGCCTGCCAGAGAGCGTCGCGGCGATGAAATGGACGCGCTGGTATTTTGGAAGGAACCGGTTGACAGGCGGAATCGCCTGTCCCACTTGTTTGCCAACCGTGCGGCCGTAAAGTGGGGCAGGCGCTATCGCCTGTCAACATTTCCGCAGCGCTGCCGATGGAGTTCAGGGCGCCGATTTCCGCCAGGCGGGTGATTTCGTCCTTGCGCAGATCGGGCACGCGCAGAGCAAGGTCATCGATGCTTGAGAAGGGACGGGCGCGTACGATGGCGCGGCCTGCCTCTTCGCGCAGGCCGCGGGCGTAGCGGAGGCCGAGACGCAGGGGGAGGCTATTGCGTTGTCCAGCTAGAGCGCGACCAGGGGGTCGCGCGCGGACGAGGGCGTCCGCCCCACTTTGCACGGTGCAGTCCCAATCCGATTCCATCACGTCCACCGGCAGCACGCGCAGGCCGTGCCGCTGCGCGTCTTTGATCAGCACGGCGGGAGAGTAAAAGCCCATCGGCTGGTTGTTCAACATGGCGCAGGTGAAAGCCGCCAGGTAGTGGCACTTCAAATACGCGCTGGCGTAAGCAAGTAAGGCAAAGCTCGCCGCGTGCGATTCGGGAAAGCCGTACAGCGCGAAGGATGCAATGGAATGCACGATGGTATCCTGCACCGCGCCGGTGATGCCGTTGGCCGCCATGCCGGCGCGCAGCCGCACTTCGAGATCCGCCATGCGTTTTTCCGAGCGCTTGAATCCCATGGCGCGGCGCAGTTCCTCGGCTTCGCCGCCGCTGAATCCGGCGGCGATCATCGCCATCCGCAACAACTGCTCCTGAAACAGCGGCACGCCCAGCGTGCGGCGCAGCACCGGTTCGAGCGAAGGGTGCAGGCAATCGGCCGCTTCCCGGCCCTGGCGCCGGTTCAAATAAGGATGCACCATTTTGCCGACGATCGGCCCCGGCCGGATGATCGCCACCTGCACCACGATGTCGTAAAAGCGGCGCGGCTTCATGCGCGGCAGGCAGGACATTTGCGCGCGGCTTTCCACCTGGAACATGCCGATGGTGTCGGCCTGCTGCAGCGCCGCATACACCGCCGGATCGTCCTGCGGCAGGCGCGCCAGGTCCACCGGCTCGCCGTAAACTTCGGGAATCAGTTTCAGGCTGTCCTGGATCACCGCCATCATGCCCAGGCCGAGCAGGTCCACCTTGATGATCCCCATATCGGCGCAGTCTTCCTTGTCCCACTGGACGACCACGCGGCCGGGCATGGTGGCGGGTTCGAGCGGCACCACCGAATCCAGTTGTCCCTGGCAGATCACCATGCCGCCGGAATGCTGGCCGAGGTGGCGCGGCAGGTCCTGCGCCATTTTGTAAAGCTCGCAGAATTTGCGCACGCGCGGATGGGAGAGATCGAGGCCGGCTTCGCAAAACTGGCGATCGGCGGTATCCAGAGGATCCCGCCACTCCCAGGTATGGGCCAGCTTGGAGAGTTTTTCGAGTGAAGTGATTTCGAAGCCCAGCGCCTTGCCGACCTCGCGCGCGGCGGAACGGCCGCGGTAAGTGATGACGTTGGCGGTCATGGCTGCGCCCAGCTTGCCGAAGCGCTGGTAGACGTACTGGATGACGCGTTCGCGCTGGTCGCCGCTGGGCAGGTCGATATCGATGTCTGGCCACTCGCCGCGCTCTTCGGAGAGAAAGCGCTCGAACAGCAGGTCCATGCCAACCGGGTCGACCGCGGTAATTCCGAGCGCGTAGCAGACCGCGCTGTTGGCGGCCGAGCCGCGGCCCTGCGCCAGGATGCCGTTTTCTTTGGCGTATTGCACCAGGTCCCAGACAATCAGGAAATAGCCGGGCAGTTTGAGCTTTTCGATCAACGCCAGCTCGCGTTCGATCTGCCGCCGCGCCCGCTCATGGTAGGGCTGATAGCGGCACCGGGCGCCCTCGTCCACACGCGCGCGCAGGAAGCCGGCCATGGTTTCGCCCTCGGGCACGGGGTAGCGGGGGAATTCGTAACCCAGATCGGCGAGCGTGAATTCCAGGCGCGAGGAGATTTCGAGGGTATGGGCGAGCGCCTCGGGCAGGTCGGCGAACAGGCGAGCCATTTCGGCGGGAGTTTTCACGTGGCGCTCGGAATTGCGTTCGAGCAGGCGGCCGGCTTCGGCCAGCGTCACGTGGTTGCGGATGCAGGTGAAGACATCCAGCAGCTCGCGCTGGGCTGGCGTGGCATAGGCGGCACCGTTGGTGGCCACCAGGGGGATGCGCAGCCGGCGCGCGCGTTCGACGATTTCCTGGTTGGCCGCTTCTTCTTCCCGCACCTGGTGGCGCTGGATTTCGGAGTACACGTTGGAGCGGCCGAACATATCCAGCAGGCGAGCCTCGGGGTGGCGGGTGAGGCAGATCAGGCCGCGCGCGAATTCCGCAAGCTCTTCGGGCGTGGCCGAGCCTTCGCCCTTTTTGGCGCGCAGCTTCATACGGGTGATCAGGCGGCAGAGGTTTTGATAGCCCTCGCGTGTGGCCGCCAGCAGCGGGTAGGAGTGGCCGTTGGTGCAGGCGATTTCCGAACCGATATGAGCGCGGATGCCGGCCTTCTTCGCCGCCATGTGAAAGCGCGGCGCGCCGTAGACACCGTTGCGGTCCACCAGCGCCATGGCGGACGAGTCCGATTGCGCGCAGGCCCCGGCCATTTCTTCGGGCACGGAGGCGCCTTCGAGAAAGCTGGAAGCCGACCGGGCGTGGAGTTCCACGTACATGGGGCACTTAGCGGGCTGATGCTGTCTTACGCCCCGTTCCGGGGCTCTGACTTATCGGACTAATTCCCACGGCTTACTCCGTGGGCTAATATCTTTCGCCCTCCGGGCTCGAGATGGGCAAGCTAAAGCATGCCCCACCCAATTACCATGGCCTGGTGGGGCATGCTTTAGCTTGCCTTTGAAAAGCCGGGCCGGGCATGCCCGGCCCCTACGGCGCGAGGGCAGGTTAGTGTATTTCTGAAATGCGCGTTAGTCATAACTTCCTTCCACATACCAGCCTCTTATCTCGCAATAGATGCGGTAGAGGGCGCCATTGGAAAGCGCGATGTCCCATTCGTCGCGCGACCATGGGCCGGTGGTCCACCAGTCGCCGGAAGTGCGCCATGGGCCGGCGCGCTGGAGAACCCGGCCGCGTATGCCATCAGCGGCGAGGTAACTGGGCTGGCCGGAATCCAGTGTGACGCGGGCCATGCGGGGCGGGCGATACATACGGAAAATCAGCCTGCGTTGTGCTGGGGACAGACAGCACTGTCCACGCGGCGCATCAACCGCGCCTTGGGACAGTGAAGTCAGTCCCCAGGTCTCCACGCTGTCAATAAGGTGCGGGGGACAGACAGCACTGTCCACGCGGCGCAAAGGCGGCGCCTTGGGACAGTGGTGTCTGTCCCCCGGTTGCTGTAGGCGAAATGCGTCGGGGCGGTGGGTATCGAGCAGTTCGGGGCAGCCGGCGCGGCCTTCGCCGACGATCGCCTGGATGCGGGCCAGCGTCAGTTCCAGCTTCACTGGCTCGGGCGCGGCGAGCACGAACAGGCCGCCCTGCGCGGCTTGCGGCTTCACGGGGTTCACGCCCAGCTTGATCCGTTCAATGGGCGCCGCGGGCGGATGCGCCGCTATGTCGAGCCGCAGCAATTTCAAAAACGATTTTCCATCGAGCGACGGCGCCGGCAGCCGCAACGTGCGTTCATAAACGGCGCGGGTTTCCAGATGCAGATGGAGGCGCAGCTCATTGGTGGCGAGGCCGCGTGTGGCCAGCCGTGTGGTGAGGCCGTTGAGCAGGCGCGCCAGCAGGAATTCGAGAGGCTCCAGCAGCTCCACCGGATATTCCAGCTCGAGCTCTTCTTCGAATCGCGGCGGCTCTTCGAGCGGAAGCAGCTTGCGCTCCGCTTCCCCGCGCGCCAGCTCGCGCAGGCGCAGTCCTTCCGCCCCCAGCCGCTCCGCGATCCCCAGCGGCGGCAGCGCGGCCAGATCCTGAAAGCGGCGTATGCCCCAGCGCTCGAGCGTTTCCTGCAATCCGTCGGAAGGGCGCAGCAGCGCGACCGGCAGGCAGCCCAGGAACTTGGCTTCATCGCCCTGCGGAATGAGGCTGATGCCCGGAAATCCACGGGCGGCGCAGATGGCAGCATCGGGATTGGCGGCCAGGGCGATGGCGGCCTGCGCTCCGGTTTCGGCGGCGCGGCGGGCGATGGCGGCGGCCAGATCCTGCGCAGCGCCGAAGAGGCGGTCCAGGCCGGCCACGCCGCAAGTGACGGTATCGGGTGCAGTCTGTTCCACCAGCGGCGAAAAATCGAACGCCACCGCCGCCAGGTTTCCCGTGCCATGCAAACAAGCGAACATGGTTTACCCGCGTTTACTCGTGGGCTGGTTACTAGGGGACAGACACCACTGTCCACGCGGCGCACAAACCGCGCCTTGGGACAGTGGTGTCAGTCCCTGGCTTCCGTGACCGCTCCCTATGGTCGCGGCTCCGTTCACGCCGCTATCGAAAACCGCCGTGACGGCCAACCCTGGCTTGCGCCGCGCCACTGCCACACGCATGCCGGTGAACAGCCGCGCGGAATCGAGCGCGCCGCCCGACCAGCGCGCGCATTCGCGCGACAATTCCAGCATCAGGCTGGCACATGTTTTGGCGTTGGATTGCCTCGCCACTGCAATCAGCACGGTGGGCGTGTGCTCCACCGCGCGGCGCAATCGGAACCAGGAAGTGAGTGAGATGCGGCGCGCGGCGCGCACCGAAGTATCGCCCAGGTCCAATGCCACTACGCCGAAGCCGCCGCCCTGCAGCAGCAGGTCCGCCGCACGCAGCGCGTGTTCGGCATTATGGCCGCAGTGGATCCACAACAGCCGCGGCAGATCCACCCCGGCCTCGGCGGCGGAAAGCGGATCGAACGAATCTTCGGCATCCACCAGGGCACAGAATTCCTGGCGCGCGGTGGCCGCCGCCAGGATCGAAACCAGCAGGCTGGCGCGGCCGGAGGAAGGCGCCCCGAAGACTTCCGTCAGGCATCCGCGCGGCAGGCCGCCGGCCGCCCGATCGATTTCCGGAATGCCGCTCGTTACTATTTCCGCGGCCGGTTTCGCCTGCCACCCCAGATGACCGCCGAGCAGCGATTCGAACTGTTTTTGGAGCGCCGCCGCACTCATATTCGCCTTTTATTCGCCTACTCGATATTTACAGAAATGGGTGCTGGTGTCAATCGGGAGTTGTTACATGAAAAGCAACGGGCAAGCTAAAGCATGCCCCACCAAATAAATTTAACTTGCATTTTAAAAGTGATTCGGATATTTTGACTGAAAATGCCTGGGGAGCCGAAGTCAAAACGGCGGTCTGGCTGCCCGGTGAGTGTCTCTCTGGAGGTGCTGGGAGATCGCTGGTCGCTGCTGGTGGTCCGCGACCTGATGGTGCGCGGGCTGCGTACATTTAAGGACTTCCAGGAATCTGGCGAAGGGATCGCGACGAACGTTCTGGCGGACCGTCTACAGAGGCTGGAAGCGGCGGAGATCATTGCTGCGGAGGCCGATGAGACGGACGGAAGAAGGGTCAACTACCGGCTGACGGAGAAGGGGATTGACCTGGCCCCGGTACTTTTGGAGTTGCTGATCTGGGGGGCGCGGCACGAGGAGACAGGGGTATCGTGCGCGGCCATTGAAGAAATGGCGATAAATCGCGATGCCGTGATCGCGGAAGCCAGGCGGCGATGGCGGGCGCGCGATTTGACTCCGCTGATTCCCAAGTTTGAAGAAGGTGGTGGATCGTAATGCGGACACAGCGGGAGGAAAAGCCGAGACGACTCTCGGCTCAGCAGGCTTGACAGCCTGCGCCACGGGTCGCGCGGCCGCTTTTACGGGATTAGGTTTAAGGAGAGACAAAGGAGACTAACATGAAGAGAACATCGGCACTTATCGGCACGCTGCTGTTTTTGGGCGCAGCGGCATTCGGGCAGGCGCTCACACAGGCGGATCGGGAGCGGGGCGTCCAGTATCTGCAGCAGACCCGCGACGCGGTGGTTGTGGCGGTGAGAGGGCTTTCCGAAGCTCAACTGAAGTTCAAATCGGCGCCGGATCGCTGGTCGGTGGCGGAAACGCTGGAACACATCGCCAAGGCCGAAGATTTCATCTTCCTGAATGTCACGGACAAAGTCTTGAAGTCTCCCGCCGGGCCGGCCGGCCGCGACACCGCGAAAATCGACGCTTTGGTGCTGGCCATGATTCCAGACCGGAGCCACAAAGCCCAAGCGCCGCCGCCGCTTGTGCCCACCAGCAGCTGGACGCCAGCCGAAAGCCTCGATCATTTTCTGAAGAGCCGCGCCAAGACGATTGCGTTTCTGGAATCAACGCCGGATCTCCGCGAGCATGCCGCCGATAGTCCGCTCGGTCAGCCGCTGGACGCATATGAGTGGCTGCTGTTCATCAGCGCTCACAGTGAGCGGCACACGAAACAGATTATGGAAGTGAAGGCAGACCCAAACTTTCCGAAGAATTAGCTGAGTATGAGGTAGGGCAGGCCATCGTTTTTGTGGCCGGCCGCCGCTGGCGGAAGACAGACGACAAAGACCGATCGTCTGTCCTACCATCGGCGCATGAGACGGATAATTGTCCAAGGGAGAGCAGAGATGAGCGGAGTACGAGTATTGGTTGGCACACGCAAGGGAGCGTTCGTGCTGACGTCGGACGGGAAGCGCGAGAAGTGGGATGTGAGCGGACCGCACTTTGCGGGCTGGGAGATGTACCACGTGAAAGGCTCGCCCGCGGACCCGAACCGGTTGTTCGCATCGCAATCCACCGGCTGGTACGGCCAGTTGGTGCAGCGCTCTAACGATGGTGGCAAGACATGGGAGCCGGTCGCCAACAAATTTGCCTATGACGGCGTTCCCGGAACGCACCAGTGGTACGACGGCACGCCGCACCCTTGGGAGTTCAAGCGGGTCTGGCACCTGGAACCGTCGCTGACCGATCCGGACACGGTCTATGCCGGCGTGGAAGACGCGGCCCTGTTCCGGTCGACCGATGCCGGTGCGACGTGGCAGGAACTTTCAGGGCTGCGCGGACACGGCTCGGGCCCTCACTGGCAGCCGGGCGCGGGCGGGATGTGCCTGCACACCATTCTTCTCGATCCGAGCGACCCCGCGCGGATTTTCATCGCCATTTCGGCGGCGGGCGCGTTCCGCAGTAACGACGCCGGTGTGACGTGGCAGCCGATCAACCGCGGACTACGTTCGAAACAAATCCCCGACCAGGATGCCGAGGTGGGCCACTGCGTTCACCGCATCGCCATGCACCGCTCGCGCCCGAACGTCTTGTTTATGCAGAAACACTGGGATGTAATGCGCAGCGACGACGGCGGCGACCAGTGGCATGAAGTCAGCGGGAACCTGCCGACCGATTTCGGCTTCGTGATCGACGTTCACGCGCATGAGCCAGAAACCATTTTCGTGGTTCCAATCACGAGCGACTCGGAGCACTTCCCGCCCGAGGGCAAACTGCGCGTGTACCGCAGCCGGACCGGCGGCAACGAGTGGGAGCCGCTCACTAAGGGGCTGCCGCAGAGCAACTGCTACGTGAACGTGCTGCGCGATGCGATGGCCGTGGATTCGCTCGACGACTGCGGCGTATATTTCGGTACCACCGGCGGGCAAGTCTACGCGTCGGCCGACGCCGGAGACAACTGGGCGCCCATCGTGCGCGATCTTCCGGCCGTGCTGTCGGTCGAAGTGCAGACACTGCAGTGATCCGCGTCGAGCTTCCGTCGCATCTGCGGACATTGGCGCGCATCGCGGGCGAGGTGCAGCTTGAGGTCGAGGGGCTGGCCACGCAGCGGTCTGTGCTGGATGCGCTGGAGGCTCGCTACCCGATGCTGCAGGGCACGATCCGCGAATACGGCAGCGGCCGCCGCCGTCCGTTCGTGAGATTCTTCGCCAACTCCGAAGATCTGTCTCACGAATCCCCGGACGCACCGCTGCCTGACAACGTAGCGAGCGGAAAGGAACCGCTGCTGATTGTGGGGGCGATCGCGGGAGGCTAGCTTTGGGGGATCAGCTTCCGCTGTGCGAGAAGGGCAAAGCCTGACGGCGTAACCCTAACGACAGAGCGCCCACCAACATACTCCGTCGCGATCAGCCCGCGGTCGTTGGCGTCCTCCCAAACCGGTAGCTTCGGGCACGAGGTGCGCCACGCATCCATCACTTCTTCGTACGTCCGTTCCCGACTCGCCACCCAGCTCAGAAGGTCGATGATCAAGGCCTCGACGGTGTCGTCCACGGATTTCCCCTCGCGATGGCTTGAATATACCGCATAGAGTCCGAAGCGGTTACGAGAGCCTGATTGGTATCATGATGGGATGATGGCGGCGACACAGATTCCTCTTCCGGAGGCGGAGATCGCCGATTTCTGCCGCGGCAACGGCATCCGCAGGCTGTCGCTCTTCGGTTCCGTCCTGACGGACCGCTTCTCGGACAGCAGCGATGTCGACGTGCTGGTAGAATTCGAACCGGGCATGGCCGTCGGGTACCTGCGCATGGCCGCCATCGAACGGGAACTCTCGTTGATATTCGCCCGCCGCGTGGACCTGCGCACCGCCGCGGAACTGAGCCGCTATTTTCGCGATGACGTTTTGAAGTCCGCGCACGTTCAGTATGTCCGGGAGTGACGCGATCCGGCTTCGCCACATGCTGGACGCAGCGCAGGAAGCCCTGCAGTAGGGCGCGGGAAAAACCTCGGACGATCTGCAAGCGAACCGGGTACTGGCCTTGGCTCTAACGCGATGTATCGAAGTTATCGGCGAAGCGGCCGCCAGAGTCAGCGGGGAGCTGAAGGCCAGCCATCCAGAAGTGCCGTGGGCGGACATTATCGGGATGCGCAACCGCCTTGTGCACGCGTACTTCGAAATTGACTTGGTCCGGGTGTGCGATACGCTCGCGGCGACCTTCCGCCTTTGATCAACCAATTGGAAGCCATCCTCGCCTCCTGATGGCTGGCCCTCAGGGGCAGCCTAAGCGTCACCCCGCTGCCTTCTGCCAACGGTGCCGGGTGAAATCGGGGAACTTCACTGGCGCACTTCCTGCGGCGACCGACTGTTCGCTCAGGGGGCCGGGGGCGCTCCAGGCGGCGGCGTCGTAGACATTGATATCGGGGGCGGCGCCTTCTTTGATGCATTCGATCAAACGCCAGGCCATGACGAAATCCATGCCGCCGTGGCCGCCTAACTGCTTCGCCATGGCGCCGACTTTCGTCCAGTACGGGTGTTCGAACTTTGCCTTGTACGGGTCGATAGACCCGAATGCTTCGTCGGGCGAGCCGTCCACATAGATGCGGGGCGGGTAGTCGCGGAAGATGCCTTTGGTGCCGGCCACCAGGTTGATGCGGTCGTATGGCTGCGGCGTCGAGGTGTTGTGTTCGAGGGTGATCACTCTCCCGCGGGCGGTGCGGATGAGGCTGATGTTGAGATCGCCGCAGCGGTAGATTTCCTTCTGGCGCGGATCGTCGGCGGCCAGGTGCGTTTTGCGGTAGGCAGGGAGAGAAGCGACTGGCGAGCTCATCGAAACCAGCGTGTCGAAGCGGTCGCCGCGGTTGATGTCGAGATAATGCGCCACCGGGCCGAGGCCGTGGGTGGGGTAGAGGTTGCCGTTGCGGTCCAGGTGCTCGAAGCGCCGCCACAGACCCTCGCCTTCGTTGGAAAACAGAATGTCGCGCAGGTCGTGGTTATAGGCGCAGGCGGCGTGGGTGATTTCGCCGAACAGGCCGGTGCGCACCATGTTCCACACCATCATCTCGTTATAGCCGTAGCAGCAGTTTTCGAGCTGGATGCAATGGCGGCGGGTGGCTTCGGAGGCGTCGACGAGCGCCCAGCAATCGTCGATGGTGCGGGCGGCCGGCACTTCCACGGCGACGTGCTTTCCCTGTTTCATGCCGGCCAGGGCCATCGGGACGTGCCAGATCCAGGGAGTGGCGATGATGACGAGGTCGAGATCGTCGCGCGCGACCAGTTTTTCGTAATCGTGGTCGCCGTTGTGATAGAGCGCAGGCGCCGGCTTGCCGGATTTCACCAGGCCGGCCTTCGCCTTCTCGGTTTTTTCGGGCACCACGTCGCACAGGGCCAGGATTTCGACGTCCGGGATGGCGGTGAACTCCTCGATGAGCGAGGTGCCGCGTCCGCCGATGCCGATGAAGCCGAGCCGCACCTTGTTCTTGGCCTCGAAGCGCATTTCCGCCACGCTTTCGCCGGCGGGGCCTGCATCCTGCGTGGCTCGCGCCAGCCCAGCGCCGAGCGAGGCCAGCCCGGCAAGGCGCAGCAAGTCACGGCGCGAAGCGGTCAGGTCGTGGTCGTCCATGGTTACCTCCAGATTCTTTGGATCACGCGAACGAGCGCCGAGCCAGTCGCCAGGAAAATGACGAGAAGGAACAGCGCGTACCCGGATCGCCCATATAGAAAGTTGCCGACCGTAAACAGCGCCGACCAGATCATGGTACATCCCAAGAACCAGCCGGCGAGAGCCAGCGGCACGTGGGCGGCGTCGGCGGCGGCCTCTGCCGCGCCAATGCCTGCCTGGGCGCGGACGGCCTTCCAACCGGGGCCGGGCGGGTGCACCTTGTGGTAAAAGCTGATCAGCACTTCGGGGTCGGTGCGCGGTCCCAGGAAGGCGGTGAGCAGCCAGCAGACCGTGGTGAAGGCCACGGTGATGAGCAACTGCCGCGTTGTTCCCAAGACCACGCCGTTTTTCACCATGATGAGAAAAACGATGGAAATTCCGAACGAGCTGGCCATGGCCACGATCTCACACCACGCCGTCACCCGCCACCAATACCAGCGCAACAAGTACAACAGGCCGGTGCCGGCGCCGACTTGCAGGATGAGAGTGAAAGCGTCCTTGGCGGTGTCGAGCAGGAAAACCGTTGCCGACGACAGCACGAACAGCAGAACGGTCGCCAAGCGGCCGGCGGTCACATAGTGATGCTCGCTGGCGGTTCGGTTGACGAAGCGGCGGTAGAAATCATGCACCAGGTAGGACGCGCCCCAGTTCAAGTGGGTGAGAATGGTGGACGAATTGGCGGCGATCAGCCCGCCCAGCATCAGTCCCAGCCAGCCCGCCGGCAGAAAGCGCAACATCACCGGGAAAGCGATGTCATGGCCCACCAGCGAAGGGTCGAGGTTGGGAAAGGCCCGCCGGATGTCTGCCAATTCGGGATACACCACCAGCGACGCGAGGCCGACCAGAATCCACGGCCAGGGCCGCAGCACATAATGCGCGACGTTGAAGAACAGCGTTCCGCCCAGCGCGTCCTTTTCGGATTTCGAGGCCAGCATGCGCTGCGCGATGTAGCTGCCGCCGCCCGGCTCAGCGCCTGGATACCAGACAGCCCACCACTGCACTGCGAGCGGCATGATGAACACGGCCACGGCCAAGTCCCAGTTATTGGTGAAATCGGGCAGCATGTTGAGATAGTGCAGACCGCCCGGCCCGCGTACGCGGGAGAGCTTGTCCACCAGGCCTGCCATGCCGCCCACCTGCGGCAGCGTCACCGCGAAATAAGCGGCGGCAATTACCGCTGCCATCTTGATGAAGAACTGGATCATGTCGATGACCAGCACTCCCCAGAGGCCGGAATGGGCGGCAAACACGACGTTGAGCAGGCCCACAGCCAGCAGCGTTTCCCAGCGGCTGAACCCGAACAGCACGGCGGCGATTTTGCAGGCGGCCAGGTTCACCGTGGCCATGATGATGCAGTTGAAAAACAGGCCCAGGTAAAGGGCGCGGAACCCACGCACGGCGGTGGCGGCCTTGCCGGAATAGCGGAGCTCGTAGAATTCGAGGTCGGTAAGGACACCGGAGCGGCGCCACAGGCGCGCATAGAAGAAGACCGTTGCCACGCCAGTGAGGGTGAATGCCCACCACTGCCAGTTGCCGGCTACACCCTGGGTGCGCACGAAGTTGGCCACCAGGTTCGGCGTGTCGCTGGAAAAGGTGGTCGCCACCATCGACAGCCCGGCCAGCCACCACGGAACCGAGCGGCCGGAAGCAAAGAACTCCGCCGTGCTTTTGCCGGAGCGCTTGCTGACGAACAATGCGGGCGCAAAACAGATAGCCACCGACGCTAGTGCGATGATCCAATCGATCGCATGCAGCTGCATAGGTATCTAAACGAGTCTACGATGATTTGGGGGTGGGAGGGCCGGCCGTTGGCGCACGGCTCGCCCCGGGAATCTGGAGGGGCCGCTCGTTTCGTGAGAGGGTTTTCTTCCGCCCCGTTCCGGGGCTCGTTGTGTTGTCCTGTTTTCCCAGGCTCACGCCTTAGGCTAGTATCTTTCGCGCTAACGGACTTAATCCGATTCGTGTTTGCGAGGCCGCTTACGCGACAGGCAGGCTACCGCCGACTTTACTTTGATAGCTGGGGAATGCTAGCCTAAGTGTCTCATAATGCGTACAGTTGACTTGATCCAGCGCAAGCGCGACGGCGAAGAGCTCCCTCCAGAGGAAATCGAATTTCTGGTGGATGGCTACACTTCCGGCGACATACCGGACTACCAGATGTCCGCGTTTCTGATGGCCGTTTTCTATTCAGGCATGACCGACCGCGAGATCAGCCGCCTGACCGAATGCATGTTGCGATCTGGCGAGACGGCGGATCTTTCCGGCATCCCCGGCATCAAAGTGGACAAGCACTCCACGGGCGGCGTGGGCGACAAGACCAGCCTGGTAGTGGCGCCCCTGGCGGCTGCCGCGGGGGTGGTGGTGCCGATGATGTCT
>CAZZHN010000040.1:0-27442 GCA_964654065.1 uncultured Solibacteraceae bacterium | reverse complement strand
CCATCCGCACCACGATGGGCACTGCGATGTGCAGGTCGCGCGCCGCCGCCACCACGCCGGTGGCGAGCGTATCGCAGCGGAGAATGCCGCCGAAAATGTTGATCAGCACGGCCTTCACCCTGGCATCGGCGAGCAGGATGCGGAAGGCGTTCTTCACCTGGTCGGCGCTGGCGCCGCCGCCAACATCGAGAAAATTGGCCGGGCTGCCGCCCGCGTACTGGATGATGTCCATCGTGGCCATAGCGAGACCGGCGCCGTTCACCATGCAGCCTACCGTGCCGTCCAGCTTGATGTAGTTCAGGCCGAAGCGCGAGGCCTCCACTTCCAGCGGCTCTTCCTCATCCAGATCGCGCAGCTCCAACAGATCCTTATGCCGGTAGAGCGCGTTGTCGTCGAAGGTGATCTTGGCGTCGAGCGCGTAGACCTTGCCGCCGGCGGTGAGGATGAAGGGATTGATTTCGGCCAGCGAGGCATCGACGGCGACGTACGCCCTGGCCAGCGCGGTCATGGCCGCCGCGGCGGCGTTCACGTTCGCAGGCGGGATGCCAATCCCGAACGCCAGCTTGCGCGCCTGGTATGGCGCCATGCCCGCCGCAGGGTCGAAGGCTTCCTTGAGAATCGCCTCGGGGGTTTTCGCGGCGACTTCCTCGATCTCAACGCCGCCCGCGGCCGACGCCATGAAGACCGGCTTGCCCTGTTCGCGGTCCAGCACGATGCCCAGATACAGCTCACGCTCAATCGGCAGCGTTTCCTCGATCAACAACCGTTTGACGATTCTGCCCGCCGGCCCCGTCTGGTGGGTAACCAGCTGCATTCCCAGCATCCTGCGGGCGAGTTCTTCGGTTTCCGCGGCATCTTTGGCCACTTTGACGCCGCCCCCTTTGCCGCGCCCGCCGGCGTGAATCTGGGCCTTTACCACCACGCTGCCGCCGATCTGCTTGGCTGCCCGGTCCGCTTCCTCCACCGTGGATGCCACTTCGCCGCGCGGCACAGGGACGTTGAACCCGGCCAAAATGGCCTTGGCCTGATACTCGTGGATTTTCATGGAAATGCGGTGTTAGTATGGCGCTAAACGCCGATACGTCAATATAACATGTCTCTTCTTCCCTACATCGAGCGTATCGGGGCACGGCAGGCGCTCCCGGAAGCCGATGCGCACGCCGCTATGCACCTGATTCTCGAAGGCGAAGCCAGCGCGGCGCACCTCGCTGCGTTTCTGATGGCGATGCGTATGAAGGGACCGACTGTAGACGAACTGGTTGGGTTTGCACGCGCCATGCGGGAGATGGCGGTGCCGTTCGACGTGGGCCTGCCCGGCGTTCCCCTGCTCGACACCTGCGGCACGGGCGGCGATGGCGCCGGCACGTTCAACATTTCTACCCTGGTGGCGCTGGTGGTGGCCGGCGCCGGCGTGCATGTGGCGAAGCATGGAAACCGCTCGGCATCGAGCCATTGTGGCAGCGCCGACCTGCTGGAGGCGCTGGGGGTCGATGTCACGATTCCGCCCGACGCCGCCGTGCGCGCCATTCGCGAGATCGGCATCGGCTTTCTTTTCGCCCAACTGATTCATACCGCCATGAGGCACGCGCATCCGGTTCGGACCGCTTTGAAGATGCGCACAGTATTCAACCTGCTCGGGCCGCTCACCAATCCGGTGGCGAACGTGCAGGTGGTGGGCGCGCCTTCGTTGGAGTCGGCAGAGTTGCTGGCCGGCGCGGTGGCCAGGCTGGGCGTGGTGCGCGGCTTCGTGGTTCATGGCTCCGACGGTTTAGATGAAGTCACCACCACCGGCCCTACCATGGTGTTCGAGATCCAGGAGGGCCGGGTTAAACCGCGCACCCTGGAACCGGCTGACTTCGCAGTGCGCACGGCGTCTCTGGCGGAGTTGAAGGGCGGCGACCTGGCGCGGAACCTCGAAATCGCCCGCGCCGTGCTGGCCGGCGAGCGCGGCCCGCATCGCGATATTGTGATCGCCAACAGCGCCGTAGCTCTGGTGGCGGTCACGCAAGTCGAGACGTTTCTGGAAGGCGCCGCGCTGGCCGCCGTCTCGCTCGACACCGGCGCCGCGCACGCCAAGCTGGAGGCTCTGATCCGGTTTTCGCAAGTGCACGGGTGAGCTAAGCGGTGCCGCAGTAACTAGAAGGAAGTGCCACCTGAACCAGCTGTGCTTTGGTTCGGTTTACGCCGGCGTGTGCGGGAGCGGCGCGGCTAGACGCTGCTCGAGTGCCTCTTGAAGATCACAGGCAGATTCTGGGAAAACGCGGAACGCGCCAGCACCATGTCGCAGCCTGCTTCCTGCGCCTGCTGCTTGAGCTCAGCCTGCACGTGCGACAAGTAGCCGATCAGGCTGATGCCTTTGGTTTCGGCCTTCCCCTTCAACTTGCCAATCAGCTTGAGCGGCTGTAGGGCTTCGAAGTTCAGGTCGAAGATGATCAGCGAGGGCCTCTGCGGCGACGCCGCCTTCTCCAGCAGTTCTTTGGGTTCTTTGACAAACTCCAGCGACAGCCCGGCGCGTTTGGCCGCATCGGTCAGTTTGACCGAGAAAAACAGATCAGTCACGGCGGCCAGGACTCGGTTCGGTTCCTGCTTCTGCATCATGATTTTGCGTTTCTTTATTTGCCTGCTAACACAGAACAACTTGGTGGGAAGTCTAATTCTAACACGGCTCGGGCCACCCAACGGCGCGGCGGCCTGTCCCCGGCTGTTACAATTCTGTCTTACATGTCACTGGTCGTGGTTGGTTCGGTCGCTTATGATGGGGTGGAAACGCCGCACGGAAAAGTGGAGCGAATGTTGGGTGGCGCGGCCACCTATATCGCGCTCACCGCCGCCTACTCCACGCCGGTGAAGCTGGTAGCCGTGGTCGGCGACGATTTCGCGGCGGAAGATGCGGCGCTGCTGGCGTCCCGCAACGTCGACCTGGCCGGCCTCGAACGCGTGGCCGGCGGCAAGACGTTTTTTTGGGCCGGCGTCTACTCGGCTGACATGAACGACCGCACCACCCTGCGCACCGATCTCAACGTCTTCGCGGACTTCGATCCCAAGTTGCCGGAATCGTATCGCACCGAGCCGTACCTCCTGCTCGGCAACATCCAGCCTGCGCTGCAGCGCGGAGTCCTGTCGCAGATGACGCACCTCAAGCTGGCCGGCGGCGACACGATGAACTACTGGATTCGCGATTTTCGCCAGGAGTTGCTGGCGACCATCGCCGGATGGGACTTTCTGCTGATCAACGACAGCGAAGCCTACATGCTGTCCGGCGAAAGCAACCTGCGCCGCGCGGCGGCGGCGATTCAGGCGATGGGCCCGCGCACGCTGGTGATCAAACGCGGCGAATACGGCGCGGTCCTCTTCCATGGCCGCGAACACTTCATCGCTCCCGGTTACCTGTTGGAAGAAGTCTTCGATCCGACCGGGGCTGGAGACAGCTTCGCGGGCGGCTTCATCGGCTACCTGGCGGGCCAGGGTGTGGCTGCTCAGGATGCCAGCTTCGCCGCGCTTTGTCGCGCCGTGATCTACGGCTCCGTGATGGGCAGCTTTTGCTGCGAGAAGTTCGGCGTGGATCGCTTCCGTTCTTTGGCGCGGGAAGAGGTTGACGCCCGCTTCCGGGAGTTCCAGTCCTGCACTCAGTTCTGAAGCCGGGCACGGCGAGAGGCGCGCTGCTGGCGGCCGGGTTGCTCACGCTGGCGAGCGCGGCAGCCATCGCATTCTTTTACTTGCACGGATGGCTGCTCTACTACGGCGACGCCGAGGCGCACCTGAACATCGCACGCCGCATCGTCGATTCGCAAACGCCCGGCTACGACCAACTGGGAACACCGTGGCTGCCCGTGCCGCATGTGCTGA
The DNA here is from genome assembly GCA_964654065.1 of uncultured Solibacteraceae bacterium. GTDB lineage: Bacteria > Acidobacteriota > Terriglobia > Bryobacterales > Bryobacteraceae > Bog-375. The sequence continues at coordinate 23,596 of CAZZHN010000040.1, read as the reverse complement.
TGTTGCCCTTCGTGGCGCGGGATGGCTTGTGGCGAAACGGCCTGGCTGGCGCGATCCCGTCGGGAGCCTGTTTTGTGCTGGCGGGCCTGTTCCTGTTCCTGGCGGTGCGCCGGGTTTTCGGCGCCGAAGCGCCGGCCTTCACCGCCGCGGCAGCGTTCGCATTGAACCCCAACGTGCTCTACCTCGGCTCGATTCCCATGTCGGAGCCCGCATTCTGGGCCGCCTGGATGGGGATCCTGTACTGCACGGTCCGCTACCGCGATACGGGAGGCTGGGGAGCCGTGGTGGGAGCCGCCGCCGCGGCGTGCGCCGCCACCCTCAGCCGGTACGAAGGATGGTTCCTGCTGCCCTTCGTTGCTTTGTACTTTGCGCGCCGCCGGTTTAGCGCCGGGGTGGTGTTCGGCGTTTTGGCCAGTCTCGGCCCCCTCTACTGGCTGGGCCACAACTGGTGGCTGCAGGGGGACGCGCTCTACTTCCTGCGCGGGCCTGGCTCGGCCTGGGCGATACAGGGAGATTCGCCATATCCCGGCAAATCGGACTGGTGGGCCGCGCTCTACTATTTCCGCCATGCTGCCAAACTTTGCGCGGGACCTGTGCTGGCCCTTGCCGGGCTGGCCGGCATAGTGGCCGCGCTGGCCAGGCGCGCTTTCTGGCCGCTGCTGCTGTTAGCACTGCCAGCCATCTTCTACGTGCTGAGCATGTACAGTTCGCGCACGCCGATCTTCATTCCCACGCTGTGGCCCTACTCGTATTACAACTCCCGCTACGGACTGGCCGCCATGCCCCTGCTGGCGTTTGCGTCGGCGGCGCTGGTAGCGGTGGCGCCGCGCGGCCTGCGCGCGTGGTACGCAGTTCCGCTGCTGCTGGCGTGCGTTGCGCCCTGGCTGTTCCACCCACATGCGAAGGCCTGGGTGACGTGGCAGGAGTCGCTGGTCAACTCGCAAGCGCGGCGTGACTGGACCGAGCAGGCGGCCCAATACCTGTCCTCGCAATATGTCCGCGGTTCAGGTATCATCACATCGTCCGGGGACATTACTGGAATTTATCGCGAAGCCGGGATACCGCTGCGCGAGACCTTCACCGGCGATAGCGGCCTGCCCTGGCTGGCCGCGGTGAAGCGCCCCGACTTGTACTTGTGGCAGGATTGGGCCGTGGCGATGACCGGCGACGACGTCGAAGCTTTGCTCCGCAGCGCTGCGCGCTACGGCATCCGCTACCGGCTGGAAAAGGTGATCGCAGTGAAGGGTGCGCCAGCCATCGAAATCTACCGGCGCACGGGAGGCATTCATGGTACCTCATGAACGGGTAACGACGGCTTTTGATTTGGCGGGGTTCCGCATCAAGCGGAACTTCGGAGTGGTGCGCGGGATTATCGTGCGTTCGCGCTCCATTTTCGGCACCATTGGCGCCAGCCTGCAGACGATCGTCGGCGGCAATATCACGTTGTTCAGCAATCTTTGCGAGCAGACGCGCGGCCACGCATTCGACCTCATGCTGGAACATGCCGCCGAGTTGGGCGCGAACGCCGTAATCGGCGCGCGCTATGACGCGACCGAGGTGATGCAGGGCGTGACCGAGGTGCTGGCTTACGGAACCGCGGTTGAGGTCGAACCGCTGCCGTAAAGCGGGCCACGCCGGAACCAGGGCAGCGGTTGGTGCCGGACGCTCTGAGCAGCGGCTGGCACGGCTTTAGGCGAGCGAACCCTGATGACCATTCCTTTCACCAAGGCGCACGGGGCGCAGAACGATTTTCTGCTGACCTGGCGGCGCGATGCCCCGCAGAGCGGGTTGCCTGCCCTGGCGCGCGCCATTTGCGACCGGCACACCGGCATAGGCGCCGACGGATGGATGCTGGTGGATCCGGCGGTTGACGATGACGCGGACGGCGCGATCGAACTGTACAACTCCGACGGCAGCGCCCCCGAAATCTCCGGCAACGGCACCCGTTGCGCTGCAGCTTTCCTCATCCACCACGGCCATTCGTGCTCCGACGTCCGCATTCGCACCGGCGCGGGCGTCAAGACGCTGCGGTTGCTGAGCCGTGCGGGGCTGGAATTCGGCCTCGAGATGAATATGGGCAGGCCCGTTATCCTGGCGGAGCGCTTCGCCCTGCCGCTGGCGAGCGGGCCTCGCGACGTCACCCTGATTGACGCCGGCAATCCGCAGTGCGCCGTCCCGGTGGCCGATTTCGAGTTTGACTGGCGCGCCATGGGAGCGGAAATCGAGCGCCACCCACGATTTCCGAACCGCACCAACGTATCGTTTCTGAAGCCTGTGGATGAGCACGCAGTCGAGGTCCGCTTCTGGGAACGAGGCGCTGGAGAGACGATGAGTTCGGGAACTGGTTCCACCGGCGCCGCGGTGGCCGCAGCAGCGCGCGGCATGGTCCGATCGCCCCTGCGCGTTCTCACGCCGGCCGGGTCACTCGATATACGCATCGAGGATAACGTTCTCCTCAGCGGTCCGGCAGTACTGGTGGGAGAGGGCTTTTTCTTTGGCGTGTGAGAAAATAGCAGTGCCATGCCTGAAGCTCTGCTCGCCCCGCATCCAACGGCTGAAATCCTGCAGCACAAGATCATCGACAAGCGCGCCCGCGTAGGAATCGTAGGGCTTGGGTACGTCGGATTGCCGCTGGCGGTAGAGTTCGCCAAAGCCGGCTTCTCCGTCACCGGAATCGACATCAGCGAGGAGAAAACCAGGCGGGTCAACGCCGGCGATTCCTACGTAGGCGACATTTCCAGTGCCACACTGGCGCCGCTGGTGGAATCCGGCAAACTGCGCGCGACCAGCGATTTCTCGGCCGTGCTGGAGCTGGATACCATCAACATCTGCGTGCCGACGCCGCTGCGCAAGACCAAGGACCCGGACATGAGCTTCATTGTGAGCTCCTGCCAGGAGATCGCGCGCCATTTTCACGCCGGCACGCTAGTGATTCTGGAGTCGACCACCTATCCCGGCACTACCGAAGAAGTGGTGCTCCCGCTGTTGACTAAGTCCGGCCTCGAAGTGGGGCGCGATTTCTTCCTCTGTTTTTCGCCGGAACGCGTCGATCCCGGCAACCCAAAATATCAAACGGTTAACATTCCCAAAGTGGTGGGCGGCAGCACACCGGCCTGCACCGAAATGGGCCGCCTGTTTTATGCGCAGGCCCTGGAACAGGTGGTGCCGGTCAGTTCCACGCAGGTGGCGGAGATGGTCAAGCTGCTGGAAAACACGTTCCGCATGATCAACATCGGTCTGGCGAATGAGATCGCGCTGATGTGCGACCGCATGGGCATCAACGTGTGGGAAGTGATCGACGCGGCGGCTACCAAGCCCTTCGGCTTCATGCCGTTTTATCCCGGCCCGGGTCTGGGCGGCCACTGCATCCCGATTGACCCGTTCTATCTGTCCTGGAAGACCAAGCAGTCGGGCATCGAGGCGCGCTTCATCGAACTGGCCGGGTACATCAACGGCCAGATGCCGCATTTCGTGGCCGACAAAGTGCAGAATGCGCTCAACGATGCTGCCAAGCCGGTCAAGGGATCGCGCATCCACGTGATGGGGGTCGCCTACAAGCGCAATATCGACGACATGCGCGAATCGCCCGCGCTCGACGTGATCCTGTTGTTGCAGCGCCGCGGCGCCATCATCACCTACAGCGACCCGCACGTTCCCAGCCTCAACCTGGAAGGACTGAAACTCGAGGCGCAACCGGAATCCACGGCTGCGGATGCCGACTGCGTAGTCATTATCACCGACCACACCGGGTTCGATTACCGTGCCCTGGTCGAGCGCGCGCCGCTGATCGTGGATACCCGCAACGCGCTCAAAGGGCAAACCTCGCCGAAAATTGTGCGCCTGTAGAGCGCCGCGGCTCGCGAGGCTGCGGCCGCGGGCCGGCGGCCTGCGCTGCCATGCGATAATCACACCTTGATGACCTGGTTCCGGGTTCGCGTGCCGGCCTCCAGCGCCAATCTGGGAGCAGGCTTCGACGCCCTGGGGATGGCCCTCGGCGTTTACCTCACGTGCCGTTTCCGGCCGAGCGCAGCGTTGGCGATTCGCGCCCTAGGGCGGGATGCCGATTCCATTCCTACCGGCAGCGACAACCTCATCTGGCAAACCGCGCTATCCGTCGCTGAGAGCCACGGGTGCTCGATGCCGCCGATCGAGCTCGAAATCCAAAACGACATTCCCATCGGCAAGGGCATGGGGTCGAGCGCCGCCGCGCTCACCGCCGGCGTGGTGATCGCCGACCGGCTGCTCGGTTTCGGCTGGAAACCGCTGCGCATTCTGGACGAAGCGGCGCGCCTGGAAGGCCATCCAGATAATGTCGCGGCCTGCACGCTGGGGTCGATCGTGGCGAGCGCCATCGACGGCGGCGGCGTGGCGCGCGCGGTGCGGATGGAACTGCCGCAGCGCTTCGGCGTGGGTCTCGTGGTACCCGATTTTGATCTGCCCACGGCCAAGGCGCGAGCCGTGCTTCCTGCCACCTATAGCCGCGAAGACGCCGTGTTCAACGTCCAGCGCGCCTCGCTGTTGATCGCTGCTCTCTCGGCGGGCGCCACCTGGGCCTTTCCGGCGGCGCTCGAAGACCGCTTCCATCAGCCGTACCGGATCCCGCTGGTGCCCGGCCTGGACGAAATCCTCAAGCTGCGCGCGCCTGGCCTGCTGGGCTGCGCGCTGAGCGGCGCCGGACCGTCGATCCTGGTGTTCTACGAGCGCGGTTATCAGGACGTCTGCGGCCTGGTGCAACAGATCTTCCGTTTGCACCGGCACGAATCTGAAATTCTGCTGACCGGCATCGCGGACCACGGATTTGAACTGGTGGAAGAGACCGCATCGGAGCCGCGACCGTAAGGGAGCGGTCGGTGCAGCCGTCAGACGCGTGGTCCAGGAGCCACCGAACCGCGGCCGCTTAGTGGATGCGGTGGACCGCTCGATACTTTCGCTCTACGCGTCGTCGGCCAGCGGCTCGGTGAATTTGATTTCGTTCCCCGAGCGATCGCTAACTCGGAAATCCCGATTCCCCCAAGGCTGGCGGATGACTTCCTGCGACAAAAGCGCACCACGCTGGCGGAGTTCGGCGTGCAGCTCGTCGAGTTGATGGGTGAAGATGTGCATGCCTACGGGTGAATGCCTTCGCTCATCGTCGCGAAACAGATGAATCGCGATGTCGTCACGCTCCACGATCGCGTAGTCTCCGCCGGGCATCTCCATCACAACCCGAAAACCCAGCTTCTGCTCGTAGTATTCGAGTGAGTCCTGGAGGTCGGAAACCGGAATCTCGGGTGCAATCCGGGATAGCTTCGCCATGAGACCACTCTCCTTACCGCGCATCTCGCAGGATGCGGCGTATAGAATACGAGCCAGCCTATCACGAATCCTCGATCCGCCGGCACGCTTCCGCCTACCCCGATGTTAAGCTGAGGGTTGTCCCGGCATCCCCTGTTCAAACCGTATTTGGCGCTGGTAGCGGTGTGCTTCTTCTGGGGCACCACCTACCTGGGCATACGGATGTCGCTGGAGATGTTTCCGCCGCTCACGCTGGTGGCGGTTCGGTATCTGATATCGGGCGCGCTCACGCTGGCCTTCGCCTGGTATCGGGGCCTATACATCCCGCGCGGGAAGGAATTAGCGGCCGCCTGCATCGCCGGATTGGGAACCCTAACCATCGGCAACGGCGCGCTGGTGGTTTCCGAAACCCTGATCCCCAGCGGCATGGCCGGCCTGATCGTCGCCATGTCGCCGTTCTGGATGGTGGGAGTGGAAGCGCTGCTGCCCGGCGGTGTCAGCCTGCACGCGCCTACCATCGGGTCGATGGCGCTGGGGCTGGCGGGGGCCGCGCTGCTGGTGACGCCAGGCTCTGACCCGCAGGCCGGCGGTCATAGCCTGCTGGTCGGCTTCCTCATTCTGCAACTCGGGATGGCCGGCTGGTCGTTCGGCTCCATTTATCAGCGGAGGCACGCTGGCAAAGCGCACCCGGTGGTGGCCGGCGGTGTTCACCAACTGGCGGCCGCGATTTCGATGGCGCCGTTCGCTTGGCTGGTCCCGCACCAGCCCTTGCACTGGAGCACGCGCGGCGTCAGCGCGCTGCTCTACCTGGTGGTCTTTGGCTCGCTGGTCGGCTATAGCGCATTCGTGTATACCATGGACCGCCTGCCGGTGGCAGTGGTCTCGATTTACCCGTATGTCAATGCGGTAGTCGCCGTAGCGCTGGGGTGGTTGTTCTACCGGGAGCCGTTCGGCCTGCGGGAATCGGCTGCCATGCTGGTGATCTTCGCCGCAGTGGCGCTGGTCAAGCGCTACTCCCGCCCCGCGGCGGGCTAGTCTGGCCGAGCTTGGCTGCCAGCGCGCCGCCGGCCATGCTCAGGCAGGTGGTGAGGATGAACAACTGCAGCAGCAACGCGGCGACGTCCGACCAGCTTCGCAGCAAGCCCAGCAGTTCCTGAAAGCGCGGCTCGGACCGGAACTGCGGCAGCGCCGCTGCGATATTGATCACATAGAACACGGCTGCGTAGAAAACGGCCGCCAGCGGGAAGGTGAACAGCCCGGTGATCCATCCCAGGCGCACGCCGGCCCCGACGTTGATCGCGTAGCCCGTCCGCCGCCGGTATAGAAAAACCGCAAAGTACCCCGCCGCCAGCCAGTTCACGTACGGAAGGAAAAACAGAATCGTGGCGCCCATGGCGACCAGCAGCGCGATCTTGAGCGCCAGCGGGTTACTGAAATTGAGTGGCACCGGCGCCGGCAGCGGCTGCGTCTCGGGCGCCGGCAGCACAATGATCAGAGGCTCCTCTGCCGCCACTTCCGGCAGCTCGCGCTGCGGCTTGCCGCACTTGTGGCAGAACAATGCGTCCGGTGGAAGCTCGGCGCCGCAGCTGCAGAAATCAGGCATGATGCTCGAAAGAAGAGAGCTACCTTCAGTTTGGCGCAGCGCAAGGCGCGGAAGCAACTGGAGACCGCGCCAGCCGCCTCGGTTGAAGTGGGTGGCCAGCCAGACTAAGCTGGTGTACTTGGAGATCACCACCCCAATTTCCGTGCCGCAAGCCAAGCGGCCTGCCGAGTGGGCCGCGCGCGCGTGGCCGCGCCTTTGGCCGCCGCTGCTGGTGGTGGCCGGCGTGGTGGCGGTTTTCTGGAAGCTTGTTCTCACCAAGCAGTACACGTTCCTCGCCAATCCCGACCAGGCGGACCAGGTGATGCCGTGGCTGGGAGCGCAGGTGCATGCCATTCGCCACTGGTCCATTCTCCTTTGGAGCCCGTATGAATGGTTCGGCCAGTCCCTGATCGGCCAGGTGCAGCCGGGCGTGACCAGCCCATTTACTTTTCTGCTGGCCCTGGCGCCCCTGCACAACGGCCAGATTCAAGTCTTTTATGTGGACTTGTGGTTCGTCTTGATCCACTGTGCGGCCGGGCTGTTCGCCTACTGGTTATTCGTCGACTTGGGCTGCGCCGCGGGACCCGCCGTGCTGGGCGCCATCTTCTATGCCACCGGCGGTTTCTGCGGCAACACCGAATGGCCGCAACACCTGGCTCCGGCGATCTGGGCGCCGCTGGTTTTCCTGTTTCTTCTGCGGTCGCTGCGGGGCCGGGCGCCGCTCAAGAATGCTGCATGGGCCGGCGCGGCGCTCGGCGGGTCCTGGCTCTGCGGTCATCACGCACCATCGCTTGCGCTGACTTACGCCGTGGCCGGAGTGGGCGCATCCGCTTTGTTCCGCCGCGGAACGCGCTTGCAAATAGCGTTGCGCCTGGCAGTCCTCTTCGGCGTGATGGCGCTGGTGGCTGCGGTGCAGGCGTTGCCCGCCGCTGAGTACGGCAAAATGGCCAAGCGCTGGACCTCCACCGGCGCGCTCACCTGGAACGACAAGGTGGAATACCCGGAGCACGAAGACAGTGGCTTGCGCCCAACCGACCTTCTGCACCTGGTGATGCCCGGCGGCTCCGGGATGCGCTCCGACCCGTTTGAGGGCACGGTTGCCTTGAGCCTGGCCGCCATCGCGGTCTGGTCTTCGTTCCGCCGGCGCGAAGTCCGCATGTTCCTGCTGCTGGCGATCGCCGCGCTGCTGTGCACCCTGTCCAGGTTCGATCCCTTGTACGGAATCCTCTATGCGCTGGGGCCGCTGGTCGAAAAATCGCGTGCGCCGATCGTCATTCTTTCCGTGTTTCATTTCGCGCTGTCGGTGCTGGTGGCGCTGGGTGCCAATGCGCTGGCTTCGGGCGCCGCAAGTCATTGCCGCGCGGTTTCGAAAGCGCTCCTCTGGTTCGGCGGCCTCACCTTCGGGCTGTTCACGTTGATGACGTACCTGAAGCCCGCGGTCTCCAGCGTGATTGTGGATGGTGATCCGCGACCGGGAATGATCGGGCTGGTGGCGCTGCTGGCCGCCGCGCTGTATCATGCCTGGTTCCGCGGCCTCCTGAGCCGGCAATGGGTGCTCGCGCTTGCCGCGCTGCTGCTAATCATTGAGCAGGGGAATGAGGTCGGCTGGACCTGGGCGCACGTTCGCGACGCCAATCACATGGTCCTGGTCGACACCCTTTATGGAACCAGTGATCTGGCTGTCTTTCTGCGCTCCCAGCCGGGCGAGAAGCGGCTTGAGATCAATGACAAGGACCTGCACTTCAGTTTCGGCGACTGGTATCGCTTCCCGGCCGCACACTCCATGACCGCCAGCATGTTGACCGCAACCTCCGAGCTCGGCGGTTGGTGGGACGACCGCCTGGTGCGCATGTACGGCATGAACTATGCCGTAAGCCGCGCGGCCACGCGCCCCGGCCAGCAGGAAATGTTTACCGGCAAAATGGGCATCAAGATCTGGCACACTCCCGACACGTTTCCGCGCGCCTGGACCGTGCACCAGACCCTGGCAGCGCCCAACGACAGCGCCGGCCGCGATATGGTCCATGACGCGAACGTCGATCTGCGTAAGACGGCCGTCATGGTGCAGGCCGGGCCAGCCCTCGAACAGTGCGGCAGCGACGATCGCGTGACCGGCTACTTCGAGAACGAGTCGCAGGTCTGGGTCAACGTCGAAATGGCGTGCCAAGGGATGCTGGTTGTCAGCGACAATTGGTACCCTGGCTGGCGCGCTGAAGTGGACGGCCGGCCCACCGGCATCTGGAGGGTCAACACCGTGATCCGCGGCGTGGTCGTGCCCGCAGGCAAACACACGGTAGCCATGCGTTATCGCCCATTCTCCGTGTACTTCGGCTTCGTCTGCTCGCTGTTAGGGCTGGCTGCCGCTATCGTGCTGCAGCGCCGCCCGGAAGCCGACGGACCGAATGTGTTGGGCGCACCCTCTTCCGGGTACTGACCAGATTCTGCCGCGCGGCTTTCGACCCGGCAAATCTTTGGCACACAGCCTGAGCGGCCACGCTGATTTTGTGTAGTTTCCTGATTGGCACTCGAGCTGCCAGCCTGAACTGCATGAGCATCGGATCGCTTACCAACATCGCCAGCACTTACGCCCAGTCGCTAGCTTCCAGCTTTCTAGCCAATTCGCCCGCCGCCAACGCCGGCACGAGCGCCGCTGCGTCCGTGTCCCAAGCCTCGGATGTCAACCAGCTTTCGCCATTTGCTGAGCTCCTGAGCACGCTGCAGCAGCTTCAGCAGTCGAACCCCAGCCAGTACACGCAGCTGACGCAGCAAATCGCCACCAACCTCAGCGCCGCCGCCACGGCAACGGCGAGCGGCAACGCCACGGCAGCCAGCTCACTCAACCAGCTCGCTGCCGACTTCACCAGCGCCTCTCAGAACAACCAGCTTCCCAATATCCAGGACCTGGCTCAGGCGGTCCACCACCACCATGGTCACCACGTCCACTCCGGCTCCGGCTCCGCGGATGCCACGAACCCATCCAACGGTTCGACGAACACTACCGGCAGTGACCTGCTCAGCCAGCTGATTTCCAGCTATCAGTCAAATGCCAGCGGGGTCAACCAGACCACGGACCCGATGGCGATCATAACGAACACGCTCACCGAGGCCGGCATCGAGTAAGTGGCCTCATCGGGAGCTTGATGTTGGCATTTGGCGAATGCGCCCGCAAGAGGCCCTGCAGCCATCGATGAAGACAGCGCAACGCAGATGAACCAGGTTTTTCCCATCTGCGTTGATCTGTGTTCCTCTGTAGCCAAGATGGGCAATTCTTCTTAGCACGCTCTAAATCTGCCTCCAACGGGCGCCAAAACGCCGTGCCGGCCCGACGCCGTCCGCCCGCCCGCGAATGCCTAAGCCGCCCGGAATCAATCGCTCTCGGCTTCCCGCGTAGCCGCCCACTTCGCCTGCGCCGCACGCTACAATGATTTCGGAGTACAGGGCCTGTTATGCCGAGGCGTCTCGCCCGGAAGCTGATGCTCTCGATCACGGTGATCGTAATCATCGTGGCGGCGGTTTCCGGCCTGGTGAACATCAAGACCGAGGAGCGGCAGCTTCTCAACACCATGATCCTGGGGGCGGATCAGCTCTCCAAGGGAATCTCCAGCGCCACCTGGCACGCCATGCTGGACGACCACCGCGAGGCCGCTTACCAGGTGATGCAGACCATCGCCGAAAAGCAGGGCATCGACCGCATACGCATGGTCAACCGCAGCGGCCAGGTGACCTATTCGACCCGCAGCAACGACCCCAGCGTTGGAACGGTCAGCCCGATTGATCTCTCATCGCACGTCAAGATCACCGGCAACGGCAACAGCCACCGGCGCCTGGAGATGATCACGCCGATCTACAACGAACGCTCTTGCAGCGAATCAGCGTGCCACGCGCACCCGGCCGGCTTCAAGGTGCTCGGGGTGCTCGATGTCGCCCTGACGCTGGAGAGCGTAGATCACGAAGTGGACGGCATGAAGCTTCGCGTGCTGGTGGTCACCGCGGTCGAAATCGGGCTGATCAGCCTGTTCATTATTCTGTTTACGCGCCGCTTTCTCAGCCGGCCGATCGAAGCGCTGGTCGAAGGAACCAAGGCAGTGAGCCAGATGGAACTCGACCGGCCGCTCGAGATCGTAGGGTCGAGCCAGGAACTGGACGAGTTGGCGCGCAGCTTCGAAGTCATGCGCGAGCGGCTGCGGACAGCGCTGGGCGAGATCAACCAGTTCACGCAGAAGCTGGAAACCAAGGTCGAGGAGCGCACCGAGCAATTGAAAGCCGCGCAGAAGAAACTGGTACAGAGCGACCGGCTGGCTTCGCTGGGCCAGCTTTCCGCCAGCGTGGCTCACGAAATCAACAATCCCGTCTCCGGCGTCTTAAACCTGTCCATGCTGATGCAGCGCATGCTCACCGACGACGGTGTTCCCCCGAACCGGCTGGTCGAATTCCGCCGGTATCTCTCGCAAGTGACCGCCGAAACCTCGCGCGTGGGACATATCGTCAGCGATTTGCTGGCTTTTTCGCGGCGCGGCAAGCCGCAGCGCGCGCCCGCCGACCTGAACCGGATCGTGCGCATGACGCTTTCCCTGGTTCAGCACAAGCTCAAGCTGAGTAATGTGGAGGTGGAAACCGACCTGCACGAGCAGCTACCGCCCGTGCTCTGTGATCCCTCTCAAATTCAGCAGGTGGTGCTCAACCTGGTGCTGAACGCGGCCGAAGCCACCCAGAGCAAGGGGGTCGACAAGCGCCAGGGCCGGGTGTCGGTAACCACTTTCGTCGCCGACGGCATGGAGATGCTGAGCGTGGCCGACAACGGCGAGGGCATCCCTCCCGAGAACCTGGCCAAAATCTTCGACCCCTTCTTTACCACCAAGTCCGAGGGAAAAGGCGTGGGGCTGGGGCTCGCGGTGTCCTACGGCATCGTGCAGGCGCATGGAGGCGACATCGAAGTTAAGAGCGCGGCGGGGGCCGGCGCCACATTCATCGTCTCGCTGCCACTCGAACCGGCGGCGTCCGCCGCCGGACCGGAACCGGTGGCGCTGGCCGGAAAGGGATGAAGTATTTTTACGTGGGCGCCACGCCGGAAGTTGACCGGGAGGCGCTCGCGGCCGTTCGCGAAGGTGTGGCGGGCGAGTTCGGCGCGCCGGTTCGGGAGATCGAATTGCCGGGCCTCGAATTCGCGTTTGACGCCGCCCGTGGCCAGTACGGTTCCATTCCCGTGCTGGAGATGCTGGTGCGACTGTGCCCCGGCGACGCGTTGAAGTTTCTCGGTTTGACGGAGCGGGACCTGTTTATTCCCGTGTTGACGTTCGTCTTCGGCCATGCCCAACTGGGCGGCCGCGCAGCCGTGGTTTCGCTGGCTCGCCTGCGCCAGGAATTCTACGGGCTGGAGCCGAATCGCGAGGTTTTTCTGGGACGCGCGCACAAAGAAGTGCTCCACGAATGCGGACACCTGTTCGGGCTGGTGCACTGCCCGGACCACAATTGCGCCATGTCGCTGGCGACGGGCGTACGGCAGATTGATGCCAAACGCGCGGCGTTTTGCGCTGTATGCGCGGCGCGCATCGAACGGACGCCGAAGGGGTAATGGCAATGAAGACCCATTGGAAGATCCTGGTGGTGGACGACGAAGAAGTGATGGCTGAATCGCTAGCCGCCTGGCTGCGCGAGGACGGGTACGCCGTGGACACAGCCAGTTCCGGGCGCGACGCCGTGGAGAAGGCCGGGCAGCGCGACTACGCCATCTATTTCGTGGACCTCAAAATGCCAGGTGGCATGGACGGCATTGAGACCATGATGCAGCTGCGGCGCCTGCAGGCCGACGCCTCGATCATCATCATTACCGCTTATGCCACCGTCGATACCGCCATTACCGCGATGAAGGAAGGCGCGCAGGAATACATCGTCAAGCCCTGTAACCCGGAAGAAATCTCGCTGCTGGTGAGCCGCATCATTAAAGTAAAGAACCTGCAGCGCGAAAACAGCATCCTGAGGAAGAAACTCTCGCGCCAGTACCGTTTCGGCGACGTCATCAGCAAGAGCGCAAGGATGCTGGATATCCTCAAGCTCTCAGAGGAGGTCGCCAGCCTGCGCAGCACCGTGCTCATCCAGGGGGAAAGCGGCACCGGCAAGGAATTGATCGCGCGGGCTATCCACAACTCGGGTGACCGCGCGGCGAACCCGTTCGTCGCAGTCTCCTGCGCCGCGCTGGCGGAAACGCTGCTCGAAAGCGAGCTCTTCGGTCACGAGAAAGGCGCATTCACCGGCGCCAGCCAGCAAAGGCGCGGCAAATTCGAGATGGCCGAGGGCGGCACGATTTTTCTCGACGAGATCGGCGACATCTCGCCTAAGCTGCAGGTGGACCTGCTGCGCGTCTTGCAGGAACGCTGCTTCTATCGCGTGGGCGGCTCGGAAGAGGTGAAGGTGGATGTGCGCGTCATCGCCGCCACGCACGTCAACCTGCAGCAGGCCGTGGCCGACGGCAAGTTTCGCGACGACCTCTTCTACCGGCTGAACGTGATCGAGATCAACATCCCGCCGCTGCGCGAGAGACGCGAGGATATTCCGCTACTCGCCGGGCATTTCCTGGAGCGGATTTCGCATGAGCTGGGGAAGGACGTGAGCGAGATCTCGGAAGGTGGATTGAAGGTGCTGCTGGACCACAACTGGCCCGGCAACGTCAGGGAACTCGAAAACGCGGTGGAGAGGGCCATGGTTACCTGCCGCAGCCGCGAGCTCACGGAAGACGACTTCGCTTTCCTGGCCCAAAACGGCCAGGCCGCAAAAACAACTTGGGATCCGCCGCCAGGCATGACCATCGAGCAGATGGAAAAGCTGCTGATCGCCGCGACTTTGCAGCGGACCGGCGGCAACATCAAAGAAGCGGCCGGGGTGCTCGGCATCGATCGCTCGACGCTGTACGAAAAGATCAAACGATACGAGATCCCGCGCTGAGGTGAGACGTTGGAAAACAAAGGACGGTACCTTTTGCGGAGAGGAAGTAAAAGGGGTTTTATCACCGGGCAGAATCGAACGGTTAACATCGGCGTATTTCTATCAAACTGGCGCGAGGACGCTAAGCTGTACATTCAGCCATTTCTAATGATGAACCTACTCATCGCACTGTTTACTGCCTTGGCTTGCATGCCGACTGCAGGCCAGGAACCGCCGAAGGCCGCTCCCCCTGCTCGCGGGAGCGCCAACTCGGACGCAAGTTATCGTGTTCTGCGTGACGGGAAACCAGCGGACGCTTACCTGGTGGAGAACGTCGTGCTGGATCGAGACGCCGCGACCATCACCTTGACCTCTGGCAGCGTCGGATTTCTGCCGCCAGTCTTGGGCCGCCAGGCGATCGCAGTTTTCACCGGTGACGGTCACTTCCAGTTGACTCCCGCGCCGGCGCCCGCGGGCGCCAAAGGCCGGGCAATCGCTGCCGCGGTAAACGAGGACTTCAAGTCTGTACTGTTCTATTTCACGGACGACACCGCCAACGAGATTCGTTCCCAGGCCAAGGCCAGTCCGGCCGATTTGAAAAACGAATCCGAACTGCAGCGATTCCGGTCGCAGTTGCGGTCGCGGGTAGAAACACCGCGAACCTTTATGGAAGCTGAGATGTTTGGCTCGCGTATTCCAAATCTCGAAGCGCGGATACTTGCGGAGCTGTACGATCCGCAGCACGCCGGTTCATTCATGGCCGTCATCCACGGGAGCAAACACACGCACATGCGGTTCCTGGTAAGACCGCAGGGCGCCCTGCCGAGTTTGGGTCCGGAAGAGGTTGCCTTGCTCAACGTGGATCCGGTGGGCCAGCAGGATGGCCTGCTCTATCTGTCGCACTGGCAGCGGGAGGTACGGGATCAAACGGCTTCATCGAATGAAGAGAAGCGCCAGATTGCGCCTGAACACTACCAGATGGACGTTCACATCGGCCGCAGCGACAGGTTGAGCGCCACGACCTCGGTCCGATTCAAGGCCCTGCGCTCCGGCGACCGGGTGATCGCGTTTTCCATGCTGCCGAACCTGCGCGTATCTCGGGTGACTGCGGACGGCGATGGGGCGGACTACATCCAGGAAGCCGCAAAAGAGGACGGTGCGCTGGCCGTGATCCTGCCTCAGCCGGCGGTCGAAGGCCATACCTACACGGTCGAGTTCCAGTACGAAGGGGACAAGGTGATTCGTAAGGAGGGGTCGGGAAACTTCTCAGTTGGCGCGCGGGAGAACTGGTACCCGGCAGGCATGCCGTTCCGCGACCGGGCGAGTTACGACATTACGTTCCATGCGCCTAAGAACGCCACCGTGGTCTCGGTGGGAACTCCGGTCGGCGAGAAACGAGATGGCGGCGAAGTCGTGAGTCAGTGGAAGTCGGATGAGCCGCTGCCTGTGGCCGGATTCAATCTTGGCGATTTCAAAAAGAAATCCCTCGCGGAGGGCGCGGCCCAGTCCGCCATTGATGTCTATGCGTCCGCTGAGCTGCCGGACTTCCTCAAGGCGTCGACCGATAACACGCTGGCCGATCTGGGCGCGCACACGGACCTTGGCACGGCTGCCAGTAGCAGCATTACTGTGACACCGTCCTCGATGGCGCAGAATGTGCTCGTTGACGCCGCGAATGCCGTGCGGCTCTACACGCAGTGGTTCGGACCCGCGCCCTACGGTCGGCTTGCGGTGACGCAGCAGCCGGCCTTTGACTTCGGTCAGTCCTGGCCTGGGCTGGTTTATCTGCCGGTGAGCGCGTTCCTCGACCCGACGGTGCGCGGGAGGTTGTTGGGTAGAGCAAACTTCGGCTTCTCGCGAGAATTCGTGAATGTGGTGACTGCGCACGAGGTAGCACATCAATGGTGGGGTCACATGGTTGGCGAGGCATCCTGGCACGATGTGTGGATGTCGGAGGGGTTTTCGGATTTCTCGGCGGCCCTGTTTCTGGAGGCCACACAGCCTGGAACGGACCTTGCCGCCAAATTCTGGGAGAGTGAGCGCAAACGACTATTGGACAAAAATGAATTCGGCTATCGCGCCAATGATGCAGGGCCGCTCTGGTGGGGCGAGTTGTCCGGCAGTTCGAAGAACGAGGATGCCGGCCAGGCCATCACTTACGGCAAGGGCGCTCTTGTGCTCAGAATGCTTCGCAGCCTGATGCAGGACCGGCAGACCGGCGACAAGGACTTCATCGGCATGATGCAGGACTTCGCCGCCACCTACCATGGCAAGTGCGCTTCCACGGAAGATTTTCAGGCCATCGTCGAAAAACATATGCGGCCCGACATAGACTTGGACCACAATGGGCGCATGGATTGGTTCTTCCAGGAATGGGTTTACCACAACGAGATCCCGGGTTATCGCCTCGAGTATTCCGTTTCCAATGCCGACGACGGCAAGGCGCTTCTTTCCCTGAAGATCTCGCAACAGGACGTGAGCCAGTCGTTCAAGATGCGCGTGCCGGTCTATGTCGACTACGATGGCAAGCTGATGAAGATGGGCACGGTGCCCATTGTGGGTTCATCGACCTTTGAAACCACCATCAAGCTGGTGAAACAGCCACGCCGCGTCCTGATCAATGCCGACGACGAAGTTCTGGCCACGTCGGTGGCCCAGAAATAGCACCGAGTCGTGCGGCACCCGGGAGGGTAACGCTACTGCCTCACCACCTGCCCGTCCTTGATGACGACGGTTACGCGCTCCAGCACCGTCACATCCGCCAGGGGGTCGCCATTGACGGCGATCAGGTCCGCGAACTTGCCCGCTTCCAGCGTGCCGACGCGGTCTGACCAGCCGAGCAGATCCGCGGCGTTCACGGTGCCGGCTTGAATCGCCTGCAGAGGAGTCAGACCGAGCCGCGTCATGGCCGCGAACTCGTGCCCGTTGAGACCATGCGGATACACCGCTGCGTCCGTGCCCAACGCCACTTTGACGCCGGCCCGCATCGCCTTGCCGATGTTGTTCCCGGCCAGCCGCATCACCACGCGCGCTTTCTCCAGAACGCCGGGCGTCATGCCAAGCTGGCTGGCGTGTTCCGGAAACCAGTCCATCAGGTAGAGCGTAGGCACCAGGTAAGTGCCGCGCTCCTTCATCAAACGGATGCATTCCTCGTCGATATAGGTTCCATGTTCGATGGAATCCGCGCCCGCCAGCACGGCGTTGCGAATCCCCAGCGCGCCGTGCGCATGGGCCGCCACCTTTCGCCCCAGGCCATGCGCCGTTTCCACGATGGCACGCATCTCCTCGGGAGTGTACTGCTCCAGCGCCGGGTCATCGCCCTCGGACAAGACTCCGCCGGTGGCCATGAACTTGATTACGTCGGCGCCGAACTTGATGTTCTCCCGTACCTTTACCGTCACGCCAACCACGCCATCGGCCACGCCGTCACTCGTCGCGTGGAATTGCGGCGCCAGAAAATTCGTATCGAAATGCCCGCCGGTGATGCTGAGCGCGGGACCCGAGGCCAGAATGCGCGGCCCCGGCACGTCGCCCGTGTTGATGGCGTCACGCAGAGCGATGTCCGAATAGCCGTGTGCCGCCAGGTTGCGCACCGTGGTGAAGCCGGCCTCCAGCGTGACGCGCGCGTTGCGAGCGCCCAGCAGCGCTTCGCGGGGCACCGACATGTGCAGCCCCGCCGGCCCGATCAGGTTGGGGGCAAACGTCAAATGCGTGTGGCAGTCGATCAGGCCTGGCAGCACCGTCTGGCTGCCCAGGTCGAGGACGCGCGCATCGGCCGGCACCTTCGCTGCCATTTCCTGCGCGCCGCCTACCGCAACAATGCGCCCGCCCGACAGCAGAATCGTCTGCTCGGTCCGGTACTGGCCGCTTCGCACATCCAGGATGCGGCCGGCTTTCACTACCAGGGCCGGCGACTGTGCCTGCGCCAGCAGACAGGTCAGAAGCGAGCAGTAGGCAATCGGCCGGATGCGGTGACGACGTTTGTGCATGTCGGCCCAGTATAACCCCGGCCGCCTCGCCCTGCTCCCGTTGGCTACGGGCTTACTGGCTCGCTACCCTGATGGTGAGGCCAGAAGGCGTGCCGGTCGTGCCGACGAACAGTTGCAGCGGCACGGTGCCGGTGACCCCAGCGGGAATCTGAATGTCGACTTGCAGAACGCCGGCCACAAAATCGGGCGCGGCCCCTGCGTAGAGAATCTGCGCCGGCTGCCCGCCCACCGTCGCGGTGACTGGCAGCACCGGCTTCGGAAACACGGAGGTATTCACGCCGCCATCCACGCCGGCGGGAATCGTCTGCCCCTCGCCGGTGCCGAAGACTACCACGATTCCAGCCGCCGGGGCCGGGTTTGACGGCGTATTTCGCGAGTAGTCCACGTTGGTGATGGCGAACGCTCCCGGCGAGGCAGCCACCACAGGCAACGTGACCGTATTGGTTTTATTGCCCTGAAACGTAACCTGCAACTGCGTGTTCACTGCGCCGGCGACCTCGTACGGCACCACAACGTTGAGTTGTCCCGGGCTGACATAGATCAGAGGTGCGGGAGTTCCATCGAAGGTCACGGTGGTGCCGCCGAGCTGGGTCGCGACCAGGCCCGACGCAGCGACCTGAACACCCATCGGCGGATTCGGACCGAGGGTCACTCCCGGCCCGGCATAAATGGTGACAATCTCGCCCGGCGCCACGCCGCCGGCCACGAGTGTCGCGCCGTTCGCCACGCCTTCCTTCACGATCTGCGCCGGACTGAGCTTCCGCACTCGCAGATTGTTTTCATCGGCGAAATAGATATTGCCCCCGGCATCCACCGCAATGCTCTGCGCCCCGTTGATCTCCGCCAGGGTTGCCAGCCCGCCGTCGCCGCTGAAACCGGCCGCACCAGTGCCGGCGATGGTCGAGATGTTCCCCGAAACGGCGTCCACCCTGCGAATTCGCGCGTTACTGGTGATATACAGATTTCCGGCCGCGTCCACGGCGACCCCATACAGGTTTCCGCCGATGGTCGCGGAGGTCGCGGGTCCTCCATCGCCCAGCGCCCCTCCTCCGCCGCCGGCAACGGTTGTGATCTTGCCGGTCGAATCGATCTTGCGGACGCGGCTGTTCCCCCAGTCGGCCACATAAAGATTGCCGGAAACGTCGAGCGCCAGCTGAAAGGGCTGGAATAGCTTCGCCGCCGTGGCCTGGCCGCCGTCTCCTCCAAAACCCGCAACTCCGGCGCCATCCGTCACCGTTCCGGCATAAGTGGTGATGGTCCCCGTGGTATCCACGCGCCGGATGAGGCTGTTCCCCCGATCCGTGATGTAGAAGTTGCCCTTGGCGTCGCCGACCGCGTCGGTAGGCCCGATCATGGCGGCGGACGTTGCCGGCCCGTTATCGCCCGAATATCCGACCACGCCGTTCCCGGCCACGCGGTTGATGATGCCCAAGGGCGAGATGCGCCGTATTTCCCCGGTAGCGAGATAGAGATTGCCGGCCGGATCGAAGCCCAGGTCGGCGGGGCCGCCAATGAGCGCATCGACTGCCAGCCCGCCGTCCCCGCTAAAGCCGGGTATGCCGTTGCCGCAGATGGTGGAGATGTTGCCCGCCTGCGTAACCTTGCGGATTCGGTCGTCCACGTGGTCGGCGATGACAATGTTGTCGTTGTTGTCCACGGCAACGCCAAAAGGATCCAGCAGAGGGCTGGATGTGGCGGGAACGTCTTCGCCGCTGCTTTGATTCGGCAGCACTCCGGCTATGGTGGTGATGGCCGATTGTGTCACTTTGCGCACGCGCCGGTAATTGATATCGGCCAGCAGGACGTTTCCGCTGTTGTCGAAGGTGATTCCCGAAGGCGAGATCTCTGCCGAAGTCGGCACCACGCCATCCAGCAGCGAATTCCCTCCTCCCGCGACGGTCGAGATGATAGCCGTCGTCAGATTCACTTCCCGGATGCGGCCGTTGTTGCTGTCTGAAATATACAGGTTGCCCTTGCCGTCCAGCAGGACATCTGCCGGCAGCGAAAGCGAGGTGAGCGTCGTCTTAACGCCGTCCCCTTCGTATCCGGGCTGGCCGTTGCCGGCGACGGTCGAAATAATGCCCTGCGCGTTAATCTCGCGGACCCGGAAGTTCTGCTGATCGGCCACATACACGTTGCCCGCCGTATCCACTCTGAGGCCTTGCGGGCCAAATAGCGTGGCGGCCGTGGCTGGGCCGCCGTCACCGGAAAAGCCCGCCGCGCCGGTGCCCGCGAAGGGGGTGACGGTGCCGGAGGCGCTCACTTTCACAATCAGGTGCCCGCCGCTAACGTATAGATTGCCGCTGGTGTCCACCGCTACGCAGGCGACACCGGTGCCCACGGTGGCTACCGTGGTGATGGTGCCGGCTGGCGTCACTTTGCGCACCCGATAGTTGGAAGAGTCGGCGATATACAAGTTGCCCGCCGGATCGACGGCGAGACCTTGCGGGTTGAAGAGCTGTGCCGAGGTCGCCAGGCCGCCATCCCCGCTAAAGCCCGCCGATCCGTTGCCGGCATAAGCCGTGATCGTGCCGGTCGCGGATATTTGAAAGACCTGGTGAAAATAGGTGTCGCTGACGTAGGTGTTGCCCGCCGGATCGACCGCAACATATCGCGGCACTACCAGGCTGGCCAGCGTTGCCGGCCCATTCGCCCCAAATTGAAGCCGGCCATTGCCGGCGATGGTGGATATGTTATAGAACTGCGCCGGGGCGACGCTCGAACAAGCGAGCACCAAAAGCGACAACTTTACAGCAGACATCTTCATAGACAGCTCCCGTTTGTTGTTACGTACGATAACCGGGATCCCGCCAGGAAGGCAAGAAGCAGGGGGTAGTGCTACCGTAGTAACCCAATGGCCCGCCGTTGTTTCTGATGCGATTAGCCGCTGCCCACGGCGCGGCTGCCTGCACCCGCCAACCCTCGAAGTTGGAAACTGACCTTCGCACGCGCCCGCTACCGGCCGGCGCGCCGCCGGTTCTGGCTGTTCTAGAACTCAGCAGCAGAATGAAGTCCTCCAGCCGACAAAAGCGACCGGCGTTGGTCAGCTGCAAACGTGTGGCTGGCAGCGGTGGAACTGATGGCCGCCGGCTGGGCAGCGCGTCGGGCCCGAAGGCGGCGTTGCAACCGCGGCTAATCGTTGTCGCCCGTGGACACGGCGGGCGGTTCCGGTTCGGCGGCCGGGATCAACTCTGGTGCATCGGATAAAGACGGCTCTGGCAGCGGAACACCCTCGGCTTCGGGCCCCGCTTCTTCGGAAGGCGCCGGCGTCGGTGCCGGCTCGGGTTCAGGCGCGGTGTGGACGACCGGGGCGGTGCGCGGCGCCGCCTCCAGTGTCACTTCGCATTCGCAGCAATCGCTGCATTTCAAGCACTTCTCGCAGAGGTGATTCTCACACGCGTCCTTGGTGCATCGCACGCAAATCCGCGTGGAGGGCTCTTCGCAAATGCTGCACTGGAATGGCATCGGTTGCTATCTTTTTCTGGCGGCCGGCCCGGGTGCGGCCAACATGGCACGGCACCGCTGCGCCTCGCTGTCCATGACCTGCAATTGCTGCTCCTGCTCTGCGGCTAGATTGACCAGGTATCGCTCCAGGCGGGAGCGGTTGGCGCCATTTTCTCCGGCTAATGCGGCCAGCGCCGCGGCGTCCGCCGGCGTTTGATACTTGCGCATTGCCTGCTCCAGCGAGCCGGTCATGGTTTCCAAAGCCTGAATGCGGAACATGACGTCGAGCCCGGCCGAAAGCTTCTCCGGACTGCGGGCGAGTGCACCCGCCGTTTCGGCAATTGCTTTCGCTTGCTCGGTGGCGGACTGCCATTGCTCGAGGTACGTTTTTGAAGCTCCGCGATCCACCCAGCCGCGCACGTTGATGCGGCCCATCGCCTCCGCCATCCGCGCCCCGTGCCCGGAGATTTCCTGCAGAACCGGGGTGATCTCCCACGGGTTCAGCATGCCCGCGGGCTGCGGCGCGGATTGCGTTTGTGCGTACAGCCCGGCGGCGCCAGCCAGCATCGTAAACGCGCAGAGGGCGACACCCATGCTTTCAATCTATCATGCGTGGCAAAGAGGAGACGACCGCGCATGGGTCCTGTGGTTGCCAAAGTCACGCTCCCGCCCGCCTCATTGGGAAGCCCGCCGATGATTCCTCTTGACAGGCCTGACTGCGGCTAAAAATGACCGGCAAAAACTGCCCGCCACCGTGAAAAATATGCGCGGCAACCGGTGTAGCGGCCTTTTGTTTCAGCGCGCAGCGCGGTTGGACCCGCGATTGCAAAGTCGGGGCATGATCGCGTGCCCCCTGTGCAGGGCCGCCTTCCGCGGTTCGCCCACCGCGGGCGGAGCTGCCCTGCACCCGTGGCACAACAAACGCGAGCAAGCGTGTTTGCTATTGGCAGTCCAGTAGAGTTGGGTGCGCGGGCGAGTACGCTGGAGGTTTGACGTGGACGGTAACCGAAACCATGAACGCCGGAAGTGCAGCCGCTATCCATTGGCCCTCCCAATTCGCTACCGGGTGACGCCGCGCAACGCGCCGCCGCTGGCTGGCGGAGGAACCACCCGCGAGATCAGTCCGGCCGGTCTCAGCTTTCTGAGCCGTGAGGCCCTGCCCGTGGGATCCCATATCGAAATGGTGGCCCAGTGGCCGGCCAGAGCCGCCGGGCGCCACCCGATGGACCTGAGAATGACCGGATTCGTAATCCGGAGCAACCAGACCGGCACGGTGGTACGTGTAACCTCCCACAAGCTGTGCGCTGATGCTGCGGCGGCGCTGCCGTTCCGCGTCAGCGCATAGGCAGGGGCAGCGGTCGGAGGCCGCGCCCCTCCCCCCGGGGGGAGCCGGAGGGCTGTGTCTGGCCCTGGCCGCTGAAGTGCCCCTCTGTGACGCCGGCGGCCGGCACTCGGCTAAAATGAAAGTAATGCGAGTCTGTCTGTGGGTCGGCGTGTTTGCCGCGGCCGCGCTGTGGGCCGCCGACGAACCTGGAGCAGCCACTCTCCATGGAAAGCTCGTCCTGCATCCGGGGATTCCCGCCATGGTCGAGACCGATGACCACAGGCGCATCACCGTGGAAGGCGACGACTCCACCACCAAGGTGCTCGCCGACCAGCGGCTCAACGGCTTCGAAGTGGAGGCGCGGGGCCATTTCACCTCTCCGGACCACTTCCTGATCGACCCCTTTCACACGCGCGGGCTGATGGCGCGTAAGGACGGCAAACTTAAGCTCATCACCTACTACTGTGACGTCTGCGACATCCGCACCAACCTCCCCGGGCCCTGCGTGTGCTGCCAGCGCGAAACCACCCTCGAACTGCGCGACCCCGATCAGCGCTGACCGGCCCCATCTCAATCAGTTCACACTTGCGCCGGATTCGGGCCTTTTGTCCTGGGTCGTGCGGTACGTGCGTGGTACAAAAGCCCGGTTTTGGCACTGTATCCAAAATGTTCCTGGTGCGATAAATGGCTTGTAGATGGAGCCACGATGAGCTATCGTCACTTTTCACTTGCGTGCGGATGTGGGGCCGCGCCGGCCCGGATTGAGGAAGTTGGAGTCACCGACGACCGGGAATTGGTCGTTCACTGGTGGTGCGAAGACTGCCGGAAGGTGGTCTACGCCAGCAAGGCGCTGGCCGACTGCTGGCGGGAGTGCCCGCCGGCGGATGAGTCTGCCAACTTCGACGAGGCGTTCCTGGAAAGCATCGGAGTCAGGCTCGAATAGGGGGCGGAGGCCAGGCCGCGGGAAGCTTTGCTGGGCGAGCTTCGTCGCACGCGGCCCGGCGTCAGCGGAAGTTCTCGGTCAGAACCAGGGTGGTAGCAGCGCGGTCCACGGTTGGATAAAGG
>CAZZHN010000039.1:0-27579 GCA_964654065.1 uncultured Solibacteraceae bacterium | reverse complement strand
GCCACCGTCCATTTCGACCGCATCACCGTCACCGGCACCGAGGACCTGATGATGGCGGCCGTCCTGGCCAGGGGCGAAACCGTGCTGCGCAACGCGGCACGCGAGCCCGAAGTGGTGGACCTGGCAGAATTGCTCAGCAAGATGGGCGCCAAAATCGAAGGCGCCGGCACTTCCACCATCCGCATCCAGGGCGTCGGCGAGTTGGGCGGCGCCGAGCACACCATCATTCCTGACCGCATCGAGGCCGGGACCTTCATGGTGGCCGGCGCCATCACCGGAGGCGACGTCACGGTGACGGATTGCAATCCGGAGCACGTTGGCGCGCTCGTGGCCAAACTGCAACAAGCCGGGGCGGAGGTGACACAACCGACGGCCGACCGGGTGCGCGTTCGCGCGGGCGGCAGGCTTCGCTCGGTGGATATGACCACGGAAGAATATCCCGGCTTCGCCACCGACCTGCAGGCCCAATACATGGCGCTGATGACACAGGCGGAAGGCATCGCCATCATTGTCGAGACGATTTTCGAGAACCGCTTTATGCACGCGCAGGAAATGGCCCGTATGGGCGCCAATATTCGCGTGGATGGCAAGCAGGCGATGGTGGCGGGGCCGCGCGCGCTTTCCGGCGCCGGAGTGATCGCCAGCGACCTGCGGGCCAGCGCTTCGCTGGTGCTGGCCGCGCTGGTGGCCAAGGGCGAAACCGTGATCGATCGCGTCTACCACATCGATCGCGGCTATGAGAAGATCGAGCAGAAACTGGCCGCGGCGGGGGCGAAGATCGAGAGGGTAGAGTGAGATTCCGTGCGCAGTAGCAACCGCTCCCTAACGGTCGCGGCTCCGTTCTGCGGTCAAACGGAGCCGTGACCAGAGGGAGCGGTTGCCACAGGCGTTACCAAGGCTCGAACTCGAGAAAGGCATTCCATGAAACACAGCGAAGGTTTCCTACAGCTGGTCAATGATGCCAAGACGCGTGTGAAAGAAATCGATATCGAAACCTACAAGAAGCTGCGCGCCGCAGCCGATCCTCACCTGCTGGTGGATACGCGAGAGGAAAGCGAGTGGGCCGCGGGACACGTGGCCGGCGCCATTCACTTGAGCAAGGGCATCATCGAGCGCGACATCGAAACCCGCGTGCCCGACCACGCCGCCACCCTGGTGCTCTATTGCGGCGGCGGATACCGCTCCGCGCTGGTGGCCGATAATCTGCAGAAAATGGGCTACCGGAATGCCATCTCGCTCGATGGCGGCTGGCGCGCGCTGAAGGAATCGGGCCTGCCGCTGGAGTAACCGGACGAATTCGGCCCGATTCAGCGCCCCGGATCATCTCGCAAGTCAATTGTTTACAATCAAATAGCTCGTCTTTTTCGGGCCCGCCTGGACTGGGGGTCCTTCACTGCGGCGGCGTAAGTCCGCCAGATCCGGTCGAGTGGTCGCCGCCCGCCGGCCCCCGGGGCGAAGACATCGCTCGAAAAGCGACAGGCACGCCACGCGCCTTGATTCGGACGTTATACTCTGTAATAGGAGGTTATTGGGGGCGGGACCGCTGAGTGCCGGTTACTGCATCACAAGCCACCGATGAATGAGTTCGAGCTCCAGGCAGAGATCGAACGCTTCGGCAGGTTGTACGTTGCGTCCAGCCACGTCAGCCATGCCGTGGTGCGCAGCCGGTCGCGGGAAGACCTGCTGAACGAGGTCGTGCGCATCCTCGTGGAGGCCGGCAGGTTTGCCATGGCACTGGTTTCCTGGCACGATCCCGCAAGCAACGAGTTGGTCCCTGTCGCCTGCTTCGGAGATGCGCGGGGTTACGCGGACAGCATCAGCATCTTCGCTGACGAAAGGCCCGAAGGCCAGGGCCCCGCGGGCACCGCTTTCCGCTCCGGCACACCGTACGTCTGCAACGATTTTCTGAACGATCCGCGGACGCTTTTTTGGCGCGACGCCGCCGCGTCAGCCGGCTGGCGCGCTTCGGCCGCCTTCCCCATCCTCATCGGCGGAGCGCCGCGCGGGCTGCTTTCCGTTTACGCTTTTGAAGCTAACGCGTTCGGCCCCGATCAGGTGGAGTTGCTCCGGCAAGTCACTCTTGACGTCGCCTTCGGTCTGGAACACCTCGACGGCGTCGAGCGGCAGCGCCAGGCGGAGGAGGCCCTCTCCGCCAGTGAACGCCGCCTGAAACTGGCAATGGATGCCGCGGCGTTGGGCGCGTTCGAGTGGGATCTGCGGACCGGCAAGATTATCTGGGATGGGCAAACCGAGCGTATGTTCGGCTTCGAGCCCGGCAGCTTCGATGGCACGCGCGAGTCCTTTGTCAAACACGTCCATCCGGACGATCTGGCCATAGTGAATCGGAATGTGGACGCGGCGCGCGCCTCCGGGAGCGTCTTTTCTCACGAGTTCCGCATCGTCTGGCCCGATGGCACCGAGCACTGGCTTTTCGGCCGCGGCGGGTATCTGTACAACGACTCCGGCCAGGCGTACCGCATGCACGGCGCGGTGGTGGATATCACTGAGCAGAAGCGAGTGGAAGCAGCCCTTCGCGAGAACGAAGAGCGGTTGCGGCAGGCGGTCCGCGTTGCCAATATCGGCATCTTCGATCACGACCACATCGCGGACACCATTTACTGGTCGCCGCGGCAGCGCCAGATCCACGGCTTGAGCCCCGACGAGCCTGTCACTTTGCCGGGCTACCTCGAACGCCTTCACCCTGACGATCGGGAGAGAATCGGCGCCGCCATCAAGCGCTCCCATGACCCGGCAGGCGACGGCTTCTTCGACGCTGAACCTCGGATTATGCTCCCCGATGGATCCTTCCGTTGGACCAGCATCCGCTCACAAACGTTCTTTGAGGGAGAGGGCGCCGCCCGTCATCCGGTTCGGACCGTGGGCGCCGTCCGCGACACCACGGGCCAAAAGCAGGCGGAGGAAGAGCAGACGAAGCTGGCGACGGTGGTCGCCATGAACCGCGACTTCATCGGCATCGCCACGCTCGATGGCAGCGTGCTCTACCTCAACTTTGCCGCGATGAATCTCGTTGGGCTCGCGTCGGCCCAGGCGGTGCGCGGGAAGACCGTTTTCGACTTTTTTGCGCACAGCGATCGTCAACTTGCGCGAGATGTCTTGTACCAGACGCTGCTCAAATCCGGGTTCTGGTCAGGTGAATCGCGCCTGCAGTATTTTACCAGCGGCAAGCTGATCGATGTGGAAATCACAGCCTTTCAGATCCGCGACGACGGCGGCGCTCCGCTTTATATCGCAGTCGTAGCGCACGACATCACGGAGAGGAAACGGGCCCAGGCGGAGAAAGCGAAGCTGGAGGAGCAGCTTTTTCAGGCCCAAAAGATGGAGTCGATCGGCCGCCTGGCCGGCGGCGTGGCGCACGACTTCAATAATCTGCTGACGGTGATCAACGGTTACTGTCAACTGGTGCTAGCCGAACTGAGCGCGGACGATCCCAAGCGGGACGCGGTCGGCGAGATTCAGAAGGCCGGAGAGCGCGCCGTGGGACTAACCCGCCAGCTGCTAGCCTTCAGCCGCAAGCAGGTCCTCCAGCCGCGCATTCTGGATCTCAATTGCGTGGTGCAGGACCTGCAGCCGATGCTCGAGCGCCTGGTGGGGGAAGACGTCGAGGTGTCGGTCGCCCTCGAGGCGGAGAACGCGATGGTTTTCGCCGACCCGCATCAGTTGGAACAGGTGATCATGAACCTCGCCGTGAACGCCAGGGACGCCATGCCGGGCGGCGGCACGCTGCTGATCGAAACCGCCAACGTGGAACTGGACCAGCGTTACGCCCGGTCACACTCTGAGGTGCGCGCCGGTAACTACGTCAGGCTGGCCGTGGGCGATACCGGGATCGGAATGGATGACAAAACGCGGCAGCGGATCTTCGAACCGTTCTTCACCACCAAGCCGACCGGTCAGGGAACAGGGCTGGGCCTCTCGACGGTGCAGGGAATCGTGGCGCAGAGTGGCGGCCACATCCAGGTGGTCAGCGAGCCGGACTGCGGAACGACCTTTCAAATTCTCCTGCCGGCACTTGCCGGCGTGCCCGATGATGGCGCGGCCGGAGCGGCGAAGCCGGATCACGCTCCGGCGCAGGGAGGCGGGGAGACCGTCCTGCTGGTCGAGGATATGCCGGAGGTTCGCGATTACACGGCCGCGGTGCTGAAAGGATATGGCTACCACGTGATCCAGGCGGGGGACGCCGGCGAAGCGCTGCTGGTCTGCGAGCGCGAGCGCGGTCGCATCCATCTGGTTCTGACCGACATCGTGATGCCCAAGGTCAGCGGCCGCGAACTGGCCAGCCGGCTGGAGGAACTGCGGCCCGGGATCAAGGTCCTGCTCATGTCCGGCTACGCGGAAAACGTCAACGTTCTCGACGGTGTGCTGGACGAGCGGGTGCAGTTCATCGAAAAGCCTTTTACCCCGGAGGAACTAGCCAGGAAGGTGCGCGCCGTGCTGGGACCGTGCACGCCGGCTTGCATCATGGTGGCTGACGATGAGGCCGGCGTGCGCCGCTTCCTGCGAAACGTCCTGGAGCAGGGCGGCTACCAGGTGATCGAAGCGACCGACGGAAAACATGCGCTCGAGGAGGCCCGTGCCGGACACATGGACCTTGTGATCACGGATCTGGTCATGCCCGGGCAGGAAGGAATCGAGACCATTCAGGCCCTCCGTAAAGATGCAGCCGGCGTCGGCATCGCCATCTCCGGCGCGTTCGGGGGGAAGTTCCTCGACATGGCGAGCAAACTCGGAGCCGAGGCCGTACTGGCTAAACCCGTCAGCGCCGACGCCCTGCTGGCCAAAGTCGCCGAAGTCCTCAAGTCGCGCCAGTGATCTTTCGTTCCGCTAGCGCAAGCCATCCGCGGCGACGTGATACAGGCCATCTGGTGCCAGCTGGTACGCATCGTGTCGGGCTTTCGCCTCACGATAATACTCGCCGTCGACCGTGAACCCTTGATCGGTCACTCGTACCGTAAAAGTCCCCCAAATGTTCTCCGGCATCCACACCGTTCTGAATTTCTTCCCGTCGCAGGCGTAGATCCGCATGCGGATGTTAGGCCCATTGGCTCCGGTCATCTGCCCCCAGACCAACAGCCACACCTCATCGGGCACCGGAGAATGCAGCTCCTGAACCGCCAGATTTGCATAGCCATCCAGATCGTCGCCGGTAAAGGCGGCCAACCGAACTCCCCGATCCGTAACGCTGTAAGCCCTCAGCGTTACCGAGGTGGCATGCTCACCGACCAGGGCGCCTTTCCGAAGCCCATAAGCAGCCACCCAGGAACGACTCTTTGCGGTGTCCAGCACGAAGACAGACGGAGGTGTATCGCACAGGTGCGCGAGGATTCTGTGCAAGTCCTGTTCGATGCGCTGCCGGTCGGCGCGGTTCGGGTCCACCACGCGGGCAAGATAAGCATCAACCTCGCCGTGGATTTGAGACGCTACTTCATCCATCGCCGCGACTCTCTTCGCTGCCGCCTCGCGGCTCTCGCCCGGCTTGCTAACAATGAGTTCGTCAAACCTCTTACTCAGATTTGTAATGCGGTGCTCAGTTTCAGCGGCGATCGGTTGGCGAGTCTGCTCCGCAGTCTGTCCCCAGGCGCAGAAGGACTGTGCCGCAACCACGACAGCTCCCAGCGATCGCTTCATGACTCGTTTATTCACATCTGGTGGGGCATGCTTCGGGTTGCCACCGCCCGCCGGCGGGCGCATTTCCCAGCCGCGGCCGTGCGAAGTCACCGGAGAGCCCACAGTCGTTATCGGCTCCGCGCACTCGCCTGCATTTCCCGCCGCAGCACCTCGTTCATATACGTCTGGTATTTCTTGCCTCGCCCTCGAAACCAGTGCAGGACATCGGCATCCACGCGCAGGCTCACCAACTGCTTGATTGGCCTATAGAAGCGGCCTACCTGGACATCGGACGCCCGTGACTGCTGTTCCGGCGCATCCGAATAGTCGATCTCCGAATCGGGCCGAGCGCCCAACCGCTTCAGCTCGCGGCGCTGCTTTTCACTGATGGGAGTGGTAAAGAGCGCGCTCGCGGGGACTCGCCTTTCTTGCCGAGATGATACGGATTTCTTCTTCGCCATTTTTCTCCTCGGTCGTGTGAACTACAAGGACGAGTGCGATGCCGCCGGCATTGCCGATCGCGTGCCAGCGCTCCTCACTGCCAACGGTGCGATCCCGGTACGACACTACACCTCGATCTTCGAAAACCCGGGCCGCCGCCTCGAATGAAATGCCATGCTTCCGGCGGTTGCTGCGATTCTTCGTCTCGTTCCACACGAAGACCATTTGTATATACAGAATTGTAGCACTTAGCGGCAGCCGTCTGTTCAGGCGCCGGGCTGGTTGCGCTGAATCTGAAAGACTACGGGGCAAGCTGAAGCGTGCCCTACCAAGCCGCTTGTTATACTGGCATTTCCAATGCTGAGGGTCAGGTTTGCGCCCTCTCCCACCGGTTTTTTGCATGTGGGTAGCGCGCGCACGTTCATTTTCAACTGGCTTTTTGCCCGCCACCACCGCGGCACCATGATTCTGCGCGTGGACGATACCGACGTAGGGCGCAACACCGAAGCCTCGCTGAACTCCATCTTTGACGGGCTGCGCTGGCTGGGACTCGGCTGGGACGAGGAATACCGGCAGAGCGAGCGGCTCGCGCTGCACCGGCAAATGGCGGACGCGATTTTCGCCAAAGACCTGGCATACCGCGATTTCACGCCTGCCGGCGCGGCCGATACCGAACGCTCCGGCGAGCATGCCACGTGGCTGTTTCCGCCCGGGATGCGCGAGCTTTCGCGTGAAGAGAGCGACCGCCGCGCGTCTGCGGGAGAGCCATTCGCGCTGCGCTTCCGCGTGCCGCGCGAGAGCGAGCGGCAGATTCGTTTCTCCGACGGCGTGTTCGGCGAGCAGTCCAAATCCACCGCCGACATCGAAGATTTCGCGCTGCTGCGCAGCGACGGCATGCCGACCTATCACCTCGCTTCCTGCGCCGACGACGCCGATCTGCACATCAGCCACGTCATTCGCGGCCAGGATCACATCACCAACACCTTCAAACACGCGCTGATTTTCGAAGCCGCCGATGTGACTCCTCCATGCTTCGCACACCTGCCCCTGCTGGTCGCGCCCGACGGCGCCAAGCTTTCCAAACGCAAACACGGGCCGGTGGTCAGCGTCACCACGTATCGCGACGCCGGCTTTCTGCCGCACGCGTTCCTCAATTTTCTGTGCCTGCTGGGCTGGTCGCCCAAAGACGACCGCGAGCGCATGACGCTGGACGAACTGATGGTTGCCTTTACCCTGGAAGGCATCAACCGCAGCAACGCCGTCGTCAACTTCAGCGAGGCCGACCCCTTCGACCCGAAAGCCGTCTGGCTCAACGCGGAGACGATTCGCAGCATGCCCGTGGAAGCGCTCAGCGCTGCGCTCGCACCGTTCGTCGCCGCGGCCGGTTTCGAAGTCAGCCCGCAGAAGATGGCGCTGATCACGCCGCTGCTGCAAGAGCGCATCCGCCTGCTGAGCGAAGTCACCACGGTGGGCGACTTTTTCTTCGTCCGGCAGCTGCCGCCTTACGATGCTGCCGAGTTGATCCCGCAGAAGGGCGACGCCGCCATGGCCGCGCGTGCGCTCGACAAAGGCGCCGCGGTGCTGGCTACCGCCGAGTTCCGCCACGACCCGCTGGAACAGGCGCTGCGCGCGGCATCGGTCGAACTGGGCATTAAGGCCGGCCAGATGTTCCAGCCGGTCCGCGTTGCCGTGTGCGGGCGGAAGAACGCGCCGCCGCTGTTCGGAACCCTGGAAGCGCTCGGCCGCGAAACCTGCCTGGAACGGATCGCGCAGGCCCTGGAAAAGTTGAAAACCCTATGAACCCGTCCAACGTCAGCGCCGGCGCGCCGGGCGACCCGCCCGCGTCTGGTCCTTCGAACTTCGTCCGCGACATCATCCTCGACGATTTGAAGACGAACAAATGGGGAGGCCGCGTGCACACGCGGTTTCCGCCGGAGCCGAACGGCTATCTCCACATCGGCCATGCCAAATCCATCTGCCTCAATTTCGGACTGGCGGCCGAGTTCGGCGGCAAGACCAACCTGCGCTTCGACGATACCAATCCCGAAAAGGAAGAGACCGAGTACGTCGACTCCATCATGGAGAACGTGCGCTGGCTGGGCTTCGACTGGGAAGACCGGTGCTTTTACGCCTCGGACTACTTCGGCCAGTTGTATGAGTGGGCGGTGCAGATGATCAAGGCGGGCAATGCCTATGTCTGCGACCTGAGCGCCGAGGAGGTGCGGCAGTACCGCGGTACGCTCACCGAGCCCGGCAGAGAGAGCCCCTACCGCAACCGCAGCGTGGAAGAGAACCTGGACCTGTTCGAGCGCATGAAGGCCGGCGAGTTCCCTGATGGATCTCGCACCCTGCGTGCCAAAGTGGACATGGCCGCCGCCAATCTCAACCTGCGCGACCCGGTGATGTACCGTATCCTGCACGCCGAGCATCATCGCACTGGAGAAAAGTGGTGCATCTATCCGATGTACGACTATGCGCACGGCCAGTCGGATTCCATCGAGGGCATCACGCATTCCATCTGCACGCTGGAGTTCGAAGACCATCGCCCGCTATACGACTGGTTTTGCGAGGCGCTGGGGATTTATCATCCGCAGCAGATCGAGTTCGACCGGCTCAACCTCACTTACACGCTGCTCAGCAAGCGCCGCCTGCTGCAGCTGGTGAAGGACGGGCACGTAACCGGCTGGGACGATCCGCGCATGCCCACGCTCGCCGGCATCCGGCGCCGTGGCTATACGCCGGAGGCGATCCGCAATTTCTGCAAGTCGATCGGCGTTTCCAAGACCAACGGCACCATCGAACTGGGCCTGCTGGAGCACTACCTGCGTGAGGACCTGAATCAACGCGCGCCGCGCGTGATGGCGGTGCTGCGGCCGCTGCGCGTAGTGATCGACAACTATCCGGAAGGCCAGGTGGACCAGCTGGAGGCCACCAACAACCCTGAAGACGCCTCCGCCGGCACGCGCCCGGTCCCGTTTTCCAGGGTGCTGTGCATCGAACAGGACGACTTCCGCGAAGACCCGCCGAAGCAGTATTACCGGCTGACGGTGGGGCGCGAAGTGCGGCTTCGCTACGGCTACTTCATCACCTGCACCAGCGCGGTGAAGAACGAAAAGGGCGAAGTCACCGAATTGCACTGCACCTACGACCCGGCCACGCGCGGCGGCAACGCGCCCGACGGCCGCAAGGTGAAATCCACCATCCACTGGGTCTCGGCGGCGCATGCCATCGATGCCGAGGTGCGGCTCTACGACAGCCTTTTCACCAAGCCCGATCCGAACCAGACCGAGGAGGGGCAGACCTTCCTCGCCAACCTCAATCCGCGATCGCTCGAAGTGCTCACCGCCTGCAAACTGGAGCCCAGCTTGCAGGACGCCGCGGCCTACAAGCACTATCAATTCGAACGGCTGGGCTACTTCGCGGTGGATCCGGATTCGTCTCCGGGCAATCTGGTCTTCAATCGCACGGTGGCGCTGCGCGACACCTGGGTGAAACTTGAGAAGCGGGAAAAGGGCGGCCGGTGATCATCCTGGGAATCGGCGGCGTGCTGGGCGATGCCGCTGCCGCTATTTTAAAGGACGGCGAACTGGCCGCCGCCGTGGAAGAATCGAAGCTGGTGCGGCGCCGCATGCACTGGGGCGGCCGCGATCCGCTGCCGGAGTGCGCCATCGCCATGTGCCTGGAACTGGCGAGCGCCAGGCCGGAGCAGGTGGACGCGGTAGCCGTGGCGCGGCCAGTGCCGGAGAACGATTTTTACCTGCGGCTGCGCGCCCAGTTTCCCGCCAGCCGCATCACCCTGGTGGAGCATCACCTGGCGCACGCAGCCTCGGCCTACTTCGCTTCCCCGTTCGACGAGGCTACCGTGCTCACGCTCGACCGCGGGGGCGATTTCCGCTGCGGTTCGCGCTGGGCCGGCCGAGGCTCCTCCATGACCGTCGAGCAGGAGCACTACTCGCCCGATTCGCTCTGCGACGTCTACAGCCGCGTCACGGAGTTGCTCGGGTTTGAAGCCAACGTGGATGAGCACAAAGTGCAGTGGCTGTCGGTTCACGGCGACGCGCGGTTCCGCGATCTGTTCCTGCAGATTCTCCAGGCCGATGACGCCGGACTGCACGTGGACCGCGCCTTCTTCAGCACGGAGCGCCCGCATTCGGGCGGTTTCGGGCACCGTTTCTATGCGGCGCTGGGGCTGGAGGACGGCGCGCGCATTCCCGAAGAGCTGCGCGCACCCATCGCGGCCGGCGTGCAGCAGGCAGCGGAGGCGGCGGTGATGCGGCTGGCCGGCTCGGGGCGCAACCTGTGCCTGGCGGGCGGCCTGGGATTCAACGCCCTGCTCGTTTCCGCCCTCGAAAGCCGCTCCGGTTTCGAAAATGTCTTCGTGCAGCCGGTGGCTGGGAACGCGGGCACGGCCATCGGAGCCGCGCTCGAAGCCTGGCACCACCTGTTCCGGCAAGAGAAGCGCGTGCGCCTGGAGACGCTGTCGCTGGGCCCCGGCTACACCGCCGCCGAGACCAAGCAGGTGCTGGAGAACTGCAAGCTCCGCTTTCATTACCTGCTGACTACCGGGGAGCTGCTGGCGGCCGCGGTGGCGCAGTTGAACGACCACAAGATTGTCGCCTGGATGCACGGCCGCATGGAGTTCGGCGCGCGCGCGCTGGGCAACCGCAGCATTCTGGCCTCGCCGCTCGACCCTTATTCCACCGAGAATTTGAATACTTACATCAAGCATCGCGAACCGGTGCGCAAGTTCGCGGCCTCGGTGCCTGCCGAGCTGGCGGAACGGTACTTCGAGGTGGGGCCGAATGCGCGCTTCCTGGCGACCGTGGGCCGCGTTCGCCCGGAGCATCGCGAGAAATTCGCCGCCGCAATCCTGGCCGGCGATCTTGTGCGCGTCCACACCGTGGATCGCGATGAGAATCCGCTCTACTGGAAGCTGCTGCACGCCGCCGGCGAATCCACCGGCCTGCCGGTGCTGTACAACACGTCGTTCAACCTGTTTGGCGAGCCGCTGGTCTCCAACCCGCGCGACGCGGTGCGCAGCTTCTACTCCTCCGGCATCGACGCCATGTTCGTGGGCAATTTCTTCCTGCAAAAGTAAAGCGGTGCAGAGCCGCGACCGTTAGGGAGCGGTTGCGGGGCATCAAAATATTTTCACCTTCAGATACTTCCCTGGATTCTGGTGGAAGTCGCGCAGCGTGGCTCCCATTTCGCGGGTCATCCCCGTCAGGTTGTCGTACAAGAGGGAAGAACTGAATCCCGAGCCGGCGTTAAACTCGTCCACTGTGCGGATCAGCGCGCCCACGCGGTTCGTCCAGTCTGCGTACAGGTTGTCGGACTGGAAGAGCTGGCTCGCGCGCGCGTCCGCTGCTGACTTCCGCAATCCCCGCGCCGCATCCAGCAGCTGCTCGTACTGGCCCGTATCGCGCAGCCACGAGCTGGACTGGACACGAGCCAGCGTCTGATCGAGCTGCACCAGCGGATCGTCGATTTGATGGTAAAGGCGATCCGTGTAAAGCACGCTGCCGACCGCAG
This sequence comes from uncultured Solibacteraceae bacterium, assembly GCA_964654065.1. Taxonomy (GTDB): domain Bacteria; phylum Acidobacteriota; class Terriglobia; order Bryobacterales; family Bryobacteraceae; genus Bog-375. Next base: position 15,981 of record CAZZHN010000039.1, on the reverse strand, counting down.
GGGTGGTCTTGACCGCCGCGCGCAAATCGTTTTGCAGTGCGGTCATGCGCCGGACCACGTCGGTGTACAGCTTGTCCCCCTGAACGAATTCGCCGAGCTGGCCCCGGCCGGCTTCCATGTCCCGAAGCGTCGCATCCACGATGCGCAGCTGCTGCTCGAACTGCTCCAGATCCAGGCTTTTCATCAGGTCCGGCGAGCCTTTATAACGGATTTCGCCGCCGGCTGCGATGTGCGTCGAGCTGTGCCCGCTGGTAATGTCGACGAACTTGTCACCCACCAGGTTGTCCGCCGTCAATTCCGCGGTCGAGTCGCTGTTGATGGTGGACAGGCGGCTGCGCCGGATGCTCAGCGCCACGCGAACCGCCCGGTCGGGCACGGCGGAACGGGACAGCCCGACGCTCGCCGCAGTGCCGACGTCGATCCCGTCAACGCGAACGTCCGCGCCGGTGGCCAGGCCGGTGGCGTCGGGGACGTACAGGTACAGGGTTGCCTTGGACTGGAACAAAGCCCCCCCGCTGAGCAGGATCAACAGCACAGAGAGAATCGCCAGCGCAGCCACCGTGACCACGGTCACGCGGAACTTCGCCCAGCCGACGCCGCGCGTGGATGACATTCACCTGGGATTGTACCGCGCCGCCAGGCGGGCGTTCTCTGGGGCGGGCTCCCGGCCTTCGCCGGCGGTTCAGAGCAACTGCAGCGCCCTTCGACTTTACAGTGCTATATGTACGATACTGTAAATACGTGGAGATTGAATGGGATCAGGCGAAGAACCAGCTCAACCGGACGAAGCACAGTATCGATTTTGAGACGGCACAATTGGTCTTCGATGATCCTTACTGCGTGACATTCGTGGATCGGGTCACGCACGGCGAACAGCGATGGCATGCAATCGGTTCAATTGAAAACATCATCATTCTTGTCGTCGTGCATACATATCGCGAGGAAGGTACGGAGGAGGTAGTCCGCATCATTTCAGCTCGCCCTGCGACCCGTCGAGAAAGGAAACTATATGCCGAAGCTATCGGCTGAGAAACGCAAGGAACTTCAAAAGCTCGCTGCGCGGCCGGATCGTCAAATCGATTTGTCGGATATTCCTGAAATCCTGGCGATCCCTTCGGATGCCGTGATCGGGAGGTTTTACCGACCGAAGAAAACTACTGTGACCATCCGCCTTGATGCAGATGTCGTGGCGTGGATCAAGGCATCGGGCGAGGGGTATCAAACGCGAATCAACGCCTACCTCAGGCAACTGATGCAACAGAGCCGCTAGCAGTGGCATCAAGCGCAGGGTGCAGAGTCGTCGTCGAGTGCACACATCCGGACTGACGCTCTTCGCCCCGGAAAGTGTGTTAGGTTAGTGATTTCACGCTCGCTTGGAGGAAGTATGGAAGCCCTCGGGATGATCGAAACGAAAGGGCTGGTCGGCGCCATTGAAGCTGCCGATGCAATGGTCAAGACCGCCAACGTGGTGCTGACCGGCAAGGAGTTCGTCGGCGCCGGTCTGGTGATGGTCACCGTGCGCGGCGATGTCGGCGCCGTCAAAGCAGCCACCGATGCCGGCGCTGCCGCGGCGCGGCGCGTGGGCGAACTGGTCAGCGTTCACGTCATTCCCAACCCGCACGAGGAAGTGGAAAAGGCCCTGCCCAACAGCGGCCTGAAAAAATAGCGGCTCATGCTCGCCGATAAAGATCTCCTGTCCATTCAGGAGGTCCGCTCCAAGGTCGATAAGGCCTACCAGGCCTCTCTCAAATACCGGGACTACACCCAGCAGCAGGTGGACGCAGTGGTGGAGGGCGCAGCGGCGGCGGCGCGCGCCAACGCCCGTCCGCTAGCCGAGCTTGCTGTGGAAGAAACCGGCTACGGCAACGCCAAAGACAAGTACATCAAGAATCTGCTGAACTGCGACTGGCTGCCGCGCCGCATGCGGGGCATGAAAACGGTGGGCGTGCTGCGCGAGTTGCCGGAAGAGAAGATCGTCGAGTTCGGCGTTCCGGTGGGCGTAGTGGCGGCGATTCTGCCGACCACCAATCCCACTTCCACGGCGTTCTACAAGATTCTGATTTCGCTCAAGGCGGGCAACGCGATTGTGCTGAGCCCGCATCCGCGCGCCCACAAATGCACCTGCGCAGCGGCGGGCATTCTGTACCAGGCCGCGGTCCAGGCGGGCGCGCCGGAAGACATCATTCAATGCATCGACACAGCCACGCTCGAAGGCACCACCGCGCTGATGCGGCATGAGCGGACGGGCGTGATCCTCGCCACCGGCGGTCCGGGCATGGTGAAAGCCGCCTACTCCAGCGGCAAGCCGGCGTTCGGCGGGGGGCCTGGTAACGTGCCGGTCTTGTTGGACACATCGGCTGACATGGAAGATGCGATCGCCAAGATCGTCGCCGGGAAGAGCTTCGACTATGGCACGGTGTGCTCCAGCGAACAGGCGATTGTTGCCGAGAACTCGCTGCGCGACCGCGTTCTGGCGCTGCTTAAAGCGCAAAAGGCCTACATCGCCACCGACGCCCAAAAGGAAGCTTTGGGCAGGCTGCTGGTGATGCCCAATTTCAGCATTAACCCGCAGTGCGTGGGCCAAGCGCCCACCAAGCTGGCGCGCATGGCGGGTTTCGAAGTGCCGCCCGACACGTCGATTATTTGTGCCGAGGTGGGCGGCGTCGGCAAACAGCACCCGCTCTCGATGGAAAAGCTGTCGCCGGTGCTGGCGCTGATCTGGGTTCCGGACTTCGCCGCCGGGCTCGATACGTGCCATGCGCTGCTGAAATTCGGCGGGCTGGGCCATACCGCGGTGATTTACTCGCGCAATGACGCTCGGACCCGCGAGTATGGCGCGCGCATGCCGGCCATGCGGGTGCTGGTGAATACACCCGCGCCGCAAGGCTCCACCGGCATCACCACCAACGTTTTTCCCGGCATGACGCTGGGCTGCGGCGCCATCGCCGGCAACATCACGTCTGACAACGTGAGCCCGCTGCACCTGATCAACATCAAGCGCCTGGCGTACGTGACGCGCAAACCGGAAGAGGCGTTCGAGATGCCGCTCGATATCAACCAGGCGCCAAACGGTTCCTCCGTGGCGGCCGCGGCCGGCATTGACCGCGGTGCGGTGGTGGCCGCGGTAGAGCGCTATCTGGCCTCGCGCGCCGCCGGATCCGCCCCGCCGAAAGCTCCGGGAGGACCGTCCTGTGACGCCTCGTGCGCGCAGCCTGCTGGCGCGCCAGCCTTTGCCGTAGTTCCGAACGTGGCGGCCGCTGTGGTCGACCGTTTTCTGGCACGGCGCGGCGGCGATTCCAGTGGCGGCTACCCATGACTGACCGAGCCCGCGCCGGAGGACGCGCCACCACCGGCGCCAACTCAGCCCGCACCCAAGCCGGTGCCGTTCGTGTGTGAAGCCGACGTGCGCGACGCCATTCGCCAAAATCGCAAAATCTGGATCGGGCCAAAGACCATCGTGACGCCATCCGCCCGCGATCTGGCTGGTCCCTCTGATATTCTGGTGTTGGTTCAGGCCTAAGGCGGCCACCAAGTGGACTTAAATCTCGATACTCTCAAGCGCGAAATTCTGGACTATCTCGACTCTGCCGGTCTCGCTGTCTTTCACAACCGGCCGGGCGGGCTGGAAGGCCTGCCGCTGGTCCTCTGGGATACCGAAAAGCATCCCGATTACCGGGTGTTCCTCGACGTTGCCCAAAAATGCGGCGCCAAGCTCGTCCTCTTCGCCGCAGCCGAGTTCGAGGCTTCCGATATCGAAGAACTGGAAGCCCAGCTCGACGATTGCGAGCTCAACCGGGAGGAGCGCCGCGAGTACGAATCGCGCCTGCGCGAGTTGCGCGTCTTCACCGGCTTGACCTGCTCGCTGGAGCTGGCCTTCGACCACCACTCGCGCCTCTACGTCTACGAACTGCAGCCGGACTGGTACGACGAGTTTGGCGGCATCGAAGATGAAATCATGGCGCGGACGCCCGATGACGAGGAGCCCGATTCGCTTCCCGGCTACTTCTCCAAGAATTGACTGGCGTGGCACAGCTTCAGTCACTGGTGGGACAGACGATCGGTTTGTGCCGCCAGGGCGAGTGTGGCTCTCTAGCGAGGCATGACAGACCACGAAAGGCGATGGTCTGTCCTACCTGTCTATGATGACGCCTCCGATGGCCTCCTTGACGCCTGCCCGCTGGCTGTTCCCAAACCCGGAACCCGCCCGCATCAAAACCCTAGGTGCTGAACTGGGCATCGGCTCGCTGGCCGCCAAGGTGCTGGCGGCGCGCGGCTTCACCGATGCCGAACCAGCTCGCCGCTTTCTCCACCCGTCGCTCGCCGACCTCCATGACCCGTTCGGGCTGCGCGACATGGAGCCGGCTATCGAGCGCCTGCGCGCCGCCATCGCGGGCGGTGAAGCGATCCTCATCTATGGCGACTACGACGTGGATGGCACCACCGCCGTTGTGCTCCTGATGACCGCCATCCGCCTGGCCGGCGGCTCCGCTTTTTATCACGTGCCGCACCGCCTGAAAGATGGCTATGGCATGCGCTCGGAAGTGGTGGAGGAAGCGGCCGCCCGCGGCGTCAAACTCATCGTCAGCGTGGATACGGGGATTCGCGCCGCGGAGGTGGTGGTGCGGGCCGCCGAGCTGGGCATCGCGGTCATTATCACCGACCATCATCTGCCCGAGGCCGATCTGCCGCCCGCCCTGGCGGTGATCAATCCCAATCGCCGCGATTGCTCCTACCCGGACAAAGGCCTCTGCGGCGCCGGCGTCGCCTTCAAGCTGGCGCAGGCTCTGTTCATCCGGTCCGGATGGCCGCCGGAGAAGCTGGCGCGCGTCTCGGAGTCGCTGCTGAAGATGGTCGCCATTGCCACTGTGGCCGACGTGGTGCCGCTCACGGGCGAGAACCGCATCATGGTGAAGCACGGGCTGGAGGGTCTAGCTGATGCGCGCAATCCCGGCCTGCGGGCGCTGCTCGAAGTAGCCGGCTTCGCTCGCGGCGCGGTGCCCGGCGCGCGCCAGGTGGCTTTTCAACTCGCCCCGCGCATCAACGCTGCCGGCCGCATGGACACCGCGCAAAGCGTGATCGAGTTGTTTCTGAGCTCCGACCGGGCGCGCGCCCGTGAGCTGGCGCAGCAACTGCACGACCAGAACGCCGAACGCCGGAAGGTGGAGGCCTCCATCCGCGACGCCTGCGAGCAACTCCAGGTGGAGGAACCCGCCGCGGCTTTGGTCTACTACCGCGAGGACTGGCACCGCGGTGTGCTTGGCATCGTCGCCAGCCGGCTGGTCGAGCGGCTGCACCGGCCCGTGTTCGTGCTCGGCCGCAATGAAGAGGATGGGCTGGCGCAGGGATCCGGCCGCAGCATCCCGGCGTTCCACCTGCTGGAGGCCCTGGAATCGATGCCCGCCCTGTTCGTGCGGTTTGGCGGCCACAAGCACGCCGCCGGCGTGACCATGGCAGCGGCCAACGTGGATGAGTTTCGCCGGCGTTTCAACGCCTATGCCGCCGCCCGGCTGGGTCCCGAGGACTTCGCGGCGCGGCTCGAGATCGACGCCCTCATCGCGCTCGACGAAGTCAACGAAGCGGCTATCGAAGACGTCTTCGCGCTGGCGCCGTTCGGCCACGGAAATCCGCCGCCGCTATTCGCCGCGCGCGGCGTCGAAGTGGCCGCGCCGCCGGTGGTGATGAAGGAAAAGCATCTGCGCCTCGCCGTCCGGCAGAACAGGCGCAGCCTGACGCTCAAGGCCTGGAACTTCTCCGAACGTGCCGCCGAGTTCGCGATTGGCACGCGTCTCGATGTCGCGTTCGAGCTGGAAGAAGATGCCTACTCCGCGGCCCGCGGCTACCCCGGCCGGTCAGCCACCCTGCGTGACGCCCGCCCCGCCGCGGACGCTTAGACGCGTGGCGCAGGCTGTCCGGCCTGCTCTCCATGTAGCCTCAGGTAGGACAGACCATCGACTTTTGTGGTCTGTCACATGCCAGAGCACGACGCAAAACGACAGACCAAGACCGATCGTCTGTCCTACCGCCCCTACGTCGGATGCCCTGCTATTTCTGCGCCACCAGCACGCGGGACGGATAGAAAATCTGGCGGACAAAGTGATCTTCGAGCAGGCGAAAATGCGCGGACTCGATGAGTTCCGGAACCCTGCGCTCCACCTGCCTTCCCCAGAAAGCCGGGGCGACCCGGCCCAACACCTTGTAGACCGAGTTGAAGACGGCGGTATTCTGCCCGATCAGCACCAGCGTCAGCTTGCAGCCGGGCCGCAGAACACGATGAAACTCGGCAATGGTGCGGACGATGTCGTCGCCCGAAAGCAGCTCGAGCAGGTAGCAGCAGAACACGGCATCGAAAGTCTCATTGCGGAACGGCATCTGGCGGGCGTCCACTGCCTGGCACAGGGTCCGCGCGTCCGGAAACCGGCGCCGCGCGTGGCGACCGGTGCGGGCCGCCATGTTCGGCGACAAGTCGAAACCAACCGTGGCTCCGGACGGATTCACCTTCACTAGGCGGCGGAACATTTCGCCACTGCCGGTGGCTGCCTCCAGCACGCTCATGCCGTCGCGCACTCCGGATCGGGCCAGAGCGCGGCGATGGGCGCGCGAATGGAACAGCATGGTGGAAAGCGGATAGACGGCCGCGAGATGATCATAGACGCGGCGCGTCCGCTGGGCAAGCGTCATCGGCAGCCCGCCTGCGGGCCACTCGCCTACCAGTTCCTCGAGTCTGGGCAAAAGGTTCTCCTCAAATGATTCATGAAACTGCCGCCAGGTTGGTTTCGAGCTCCGGAACTTCAATCTGCACGCGGGTCCCTTGTCCCGGCCGGCTCTCGATCCACATGCGGTAGTCGTTGCCAAACAGAACTTTCAGGCGTTCGTGCACGTTGCTGACGCCGATGCCGTGGTCAAGCACCGTAGCCAGCTGTTCTTCCGCGATGCCAACGCCGTCGTCCTCCACCAGCAGGTGCAGCCGCAAACCGCCGCGGCTGGTGCGGATGCGGATGGTGCCGCCCTCAATCTTGCCGCTCAGCCCGTGCTTGATCGAATTCTCCACCAGCGGCTGCAGCAGCATGCTCGGCACCAGCATATCGAGCGTGTCTTCGGCCACATCCTTCTCAAAGCGCAGCTTGTCCCCGAAGCGCACCACCTCGATCGCCAGGTAGTCTTCGATAAAGCTCAGCTCTTCGCGCAGGCTGCTGAAGTTCTCGTGTTTGCGCAGCAGGCGCCGCAGTACCTTGGAGAGCTTCACCACCATTACCCGAGCCTGGTTGGGATCGGTCCGAATCAGCGAGGAGACCGAGTTCAGGGTGTTGAACAGGAAGTGGGGATTGATCTGGCTGGTGAGCGCGGCCAGGCGTGCTTCCACGAGCAGCCGCTGCTGCTCCTCCAGCTTCCTTTCGTTGCGCGTGTTGTTCCAGATCTTCAGCGGTATGGTGACGGCGAAAACCGTCGAGAGGTAGAGCGCCACCCAGGTAAGAGGATGGTCCACGCTGGGATCGCTCGGATACAGGCGGAAAACGCTGTTCGTCGCGCCCCGGCCCAGGTTGGACTTGGCCAGGATCTGGCGCAGAAACTCCGCTACTGGAATAGAGGCGAATAGGAGCAGGTGAAACGCGGCGCGCTGATAGTTGCGGTTCGCTTTGAAGAACCGCCAGACGTTGAGATCGAAGAAGGGGGAGAAGCGCCAGATCTCTTCCGGATCCGGCGCCAGGTCGCGCACCAGGCCGCCCAGCACGCCCACGCCTGCCAGCAAAGGCAAGGTGAGCAGTTCGTGAGCCGGGAAAAGCGCCGGCAGCGAAATGAGCACTCCGGAAACCAGCCCGGTGACGTACCCGCCCAAAATGCCCGCCATCAAGCTGCCTTCCAGGCCCAGGTCCGCGCCGTTGTAACTGTCGTGGCCGGCGACTCGCGTGGCCACGCTGGCGCCAAAAACGACGCTCAGCCAGATCGCCAGCTCCAGCCGCTGGCCGAGCGTGCGGTTCTCCCGCATCAGCATAGCCTTAAAGCGGTTGGAGCGTGCCAGAACGCTGGCGATGGCAGCCATAGTGGCCAGCTTCACCAACAACGTAACCAGGTAGCCTTGCAGCATTCAGCGCTCGAAGCCATTATAATGGAAGGAGTAAGGGTTCCCCAAACGAATCATGAACAGTAATTCCGCGTTGCCCCTTGAAAAAGTGGCCGAAGCGGACTTTCCAACCGAGTTTGGCGCATTCCGCATCTACGGCTTTCGGGGCGGTATCGCCGGCGGATCGGATAACCGGGCCGAAGAGGCCGTCGCCTTGAAGATGGGCGATCTGGCCGGCCAGGTTCCCCTGGTGCGCATCCATTCCCAGTGCCTGACGGGTGATGTTTTTCACAGCCTGCGCTGCGATTGCCGCGCGCAGCTTGAGATCGCGCTGGAAAGCATCGCGCGCGAGGGCTGCGGTCTGCTGATCTATGAGCGCCAGGAAGGCAGAGGGATCGGCCTGCTCAACAAGCTGCGCGCGTACGAACTGCAGGACCAGGGCGCGGATACGGTGGAGGCGAACGAGCAGCTCGGTTTCGATTCCGACCTGCGCAGCTATGCTCTGCCGGGGGCGATTCTGCGTTACTTCGGATTGCGGGAGATCCGCCTGCTCTCCAACAACCCGGAGAAAGTCGACGCCGTCGAGAGCGCCGGCGTGCGCGTGGTGGAGCGCGTGCCCTGCCTGGCCCACGTGATCGACAGCCGCGAAGCCTATCTCCGCACCAAGAAAGAAAAGATGGGGCACCTGCTGGAGGGCCTGTAGGAGCGCGGTTCTCAGCCCGTGGCGCAGGCTGTCCAGCCTGCTGAGCCGGGAGTCGTCCCGGCTTTTCTGAGCCGGTCGTTTCGGATTTGGAAGTGCAACACTCGGCACCGGTGGTCAAGCATGATGCGATGCGATGGAGCCGGCTGTGGCTGGCGCTGCCGCTTGCCGTCTACCTGCTGCTGCCCACCCGGAATTTCTACTGGGACGGGGTCGCGTTTGCCATCAACGTGGAAAAGCAGCTTCCGCTTCGCGACACACTCCACCCGAATCATCTGCTCTATGCCGCCGCCCACGTTTGGCTGTACCGCGCTGCCCTGCTGATTGGGGTTCAAACGCGCGCGCTGTTCCTGATGCAGTTCGTCAATAGCCTGCTGGCCGCAGCAAGCGTGGCGCTCCTCTACCGGGCGCTGCGGCGCCGCAACATTGGGACGGATGCTGCCATGGCGGGCGCACTGGCATTCGCCTTCGCCGCCACCTGGTGGAAGTACTCGACCGACGCCGACGCCTACATCCCCTCCATCTTTCTTCTCTTGTGCGCGAACGATTTGCTCGAAAGTCGCCGCCGCATTGTCCTGGCAGCTTTGACCCACGCCGCCGCCATGTTATTTCACGAGTTGGCGATTCTATACCTGCCGGTCGCCGTATTCCAGGTCTATCGGAGCCGCGACCGTGAGGGAGCGGTGGCCTTCGATAAAACAGAACGTGCCCCAAAAGCGTTGAGGGCGGCCTTCCTGTACGCGGCATGCTCACTGGGGCCAGTGGCCCTCGCCTATGCTCTGGCTTACCGGACCGTGTTCGGGCAGTTTCGACTTGCCGGCCTGGCTCGCTGGGTGACGGCGTATTCGCCCGATGCCTCATTCTCCTGGCGTCCGCTCCAGGACCTGGGCCTGACCGTCGCTGGCACGCTGCGCCTTTTTCTCGGCGGCCGGCTGGGCCAGATGAGAGCGGAGCCACTCACAATCGTCGGAGCGGCCGCCTTGGCTGCCTGTCTTATGGGGCTGGCGGTGGGATGGAGACGCAGCCGTCCATTGCGGTTTCGCGTTCCGCCGGCCGACCTATTGCTGTGGGTCGCGGTGTATGCCGTGTTCCTGTTGGTCTGGATGCCGCAGAACACGTTTTACCGGCTGTTCTATCTGCCGCCCCTGCTGCTCGCCGCCGCCTGCGCCGTGGAGCGCGCCAGAGCGAATCGTCTCTTGCCGTGGATGATTTGCGCAGCGCTGTTTGCGTGGAACCTGGTCTTCGCCATCTACCCGCAATCGCGCGTCGAAAATAACGCAACGCTGAGTTTTGCCCTGGCGCAGCAGGAGCGCTGGCCGCCCGGAGCGCCGATTGCATTCCACACTTTCCATCCGGACCTTTGGACCATCAGCTACTTCAACCAGCAAGCCTCGTGGATCGGCCTCGACAAGCTGGATCTCGCGCGGCTCGACGAGAGCCTGGCCGGCGCGCGGCAACGCGGCCAGCCACTCTGGCTGGAAGTGACCGCCTACGAGTTTCTGTCCGCCGCCCCCGAAGGACGCCTCTGGCTGTCGAGTCACCCGCCTCCGACCCGGATGCACTTCCATGATCCGAAGCACGACTTCCGCTTCTATGCCGTTCCGTAGCGCGGCAGGTAACCTGCGCCGGTCCTGGCAGGGCAGACGATCGGTTTGTGCCGCCTGTCTCTAAGTGCTTGCGGTCCGTGAAAACGGAGCCGTTCGAGGGCCGGTAGCGCCGGCGGTCCTTGCCGCCGTGTCTTGCGATTTCGCGAGCCCCGGCCGGCCGTTCGACGTCGCGCCTCAACAACGAGCGCGCGGCCTGACAGACGACGAAGGACGATTGTCTGTTCTTCAGACCCGTACGAGCACTTCACGCAGCCGCTCGCGGGTGAGGAAAAACTTGACCGACTGGAAATCTGCGAACAGCTTCTCCAGCCCGCGGTTGTTGAACAGCTGCACCGCCGGGCGGGTGCCGCGCTGGATCAGTTGCAGGGAGCTCAATTCGAGGATGCGGAACGCGTAGCAAGGAACCGTTTCGAGTTTGTCGTCCGATTCGAAGAAAGCCAGCATCTGGCTTTTCTGCCGCGCGATCTTCCTCACCCGCGATACGACGGCATGCAGCAACGCCGGGGCCAGGTATTCGAGTCCGTCCCACAACAGGACGCCGTCGAAATGGTCGTCCGGGTAGTCCAGCGCCTGGCGTAGAAAGAAATCGATCCGGCCGGGATTGGAATGGTCCGCGGTCCCTCCCGGGCCGAACGTTTCCCGCAGAATCTGGAGAAAGTCTTCGGAATAAAGCCGGTGACCCAGACTGGTGATGAAGTTGACGTTTTCTTGCGACGCGCCACCCAGGTCGAGAATGGTGAGGCCGGACTGGCCGCGAATATCGAGGAAGAATTCCTCCAGCGCGCGGCTATGCCGGGTGGTGACCACCTCGGCATCAGCGGGACCGGCGTGATGAAATCGCCCCAGCGGCGAGGCGCCGGCCGCTAGATTGCCGCGCTGGCCACGCAATAAATCCTTGAGTGGTCCTGGCAGCGGCATGGGCTACTTCTAGGCCTCAGCGTTTCACTTCGGCAGCGGCGACAGCCGGCACCGGAGGAGCGGCAGCCGGTGCGGCCGGTTGCGGCTTGGGGGCAGTCCGGGCGGGTTCCGGCTTGATGATATCGATGCTCCCCTTGAAGTACGCGCCATCCTCGATGATGATGCGCGCGGTCCGAATATCGCCAACCAGGCGAGCGTCCTTGCGGATTTCGATCTTGTCGGCCGCTTCCACGTTGCCCTGAATGGTGCCCAGCGCAACTACCTCACGCGCCTTGACGGCGGCATGGATATTGCCGTTGGGGCCGACGGTAAGCTTGTGCTCCAGCAGTTCCACCGTGCCTTCCAGGTCTCCGTCGACATAAAGGTCTTCCTTGCTGAAAATCTGGCCGACGACCTTGACGGCCTTGCCGATGCTGGCCATTCCGCTGCGGGAGTCTGCATCGAATCTTGCGCTGGGCGTGCTGGACACTGGTGCTGCCTCCTTCTTCGATTCTGAAAAACTGGGAGCCGAGGGTGTTGCCACCGGACCCGGTGGGTGGGTGGCTGGCGGGGCGAACGGCCTTTGCGGTTCGTCTTCCCGGCGCTTATTCCACATGAGGGCGCCCTCCTGGGACGGAAATGATGGCGTGCATAATGCTGCCCCTCCAGTCTAACAAGGGCTGGAGAAAAAAGGGATACGCCTTTGGTCCAGTAAAGGGGCGGGATTTGGAGGTTCGGAACTTACCAGCACTTTCGACTAGCCGGCCGGGTTTTTGCCGGGAAGCATCGCCGAAATGCCAGTCTGCGGGCGCATTACACTGGACAAACGGACTATGAACGTGGCTGCTTTCACGGCTGTGGTTTTTGCGGTCTCCGCGCTGGCCGGTTTTCTGGGCGCGCTTACCGGCCTGGGAGGCGGCGTGGTGGTAACGCCGGTGCTCACCATTCTGTTGGGTGTCGACCTGCACTACGCCATGGGCGCGTCGCTGGTATCGGTGATCGCGACCTCCTCCGGGGCGGCCGCGGCCTATGTGAAGGAAGGCTTCTCCAATATACGCGTAGGGATGTTTCTCGAAATCGCGACCACCTTGGGGGCAGTGGCCGGCGCTCACCTGACAGCGGTGATCCCCGCGTCCGCGCTCGCCGTCGCCTTTGGTGTGGTGCTGCTGTATTCGGCCTGGCAATCGGTGCGCGCCAGGGCCGGCGGCGCCAGGCGCGCGTCCGACCCGTTGGCGGAGCGCCTGAGCTTGAACAGCAGCTACCCGGCGATTGCCGGCGTGGTCCATTACCGGGTTAGTTACGTGAAAGCCGGATTCAGCATGATGTTCGGCGCGGGGCTGCTATCCGGCCTGCTCGGCATCGGTTCCGGCGCATTGAAGGTGGTCGCGATGGACCAGATGATGGGCATCCCGTTCAAAGTCTCCACCACCACCAGCAACTTCATGATCGGCGTTACGGCGGCCGCCGGTGCGGGGATTTACTTGAGCCGCGGTTACATTGACCCGGGCCTTGCCATGCCTGTGATGCTCGGCGTGCTCGCCGGATCGTTGCTGGGCGCGCGCGAATTGGCGGGAACCCGGACGCGCGCTCTGCGGCTCGTGTTTGCAGTCGTGGTGGGCGCGCTGGCGATCGAAATGCTTTATAGCGGCGTTTCCGGTAAGTTCTGATGACGGACGAACGGTTCGATTCGATGATCGCCAGCCTGCTGAGAACCGGCGTGGCGCTGTCCGCTGGTCTGGCATTCGCGGGCGGCCTCTGGTTCCTGGAGGTGAGCGGGCGCGGGATCGCGCACTATGGCCGGTTCACGGCCGACGTTCGCGGCCTGGGCGCACTGGCCCGCCTGCCGGGGCCGCAGGCACTGATTTTCGCCGGACTGCTGGTGCTGATCGCGACTCCAGTGGCACGGGTGGTCTTTTCGCTGGTGGCGTTCGCGCTCCAGCGGGACCGCGTCTACATCGTGTGCACCACCCTGGTGCTGGCGGTTTTGTTGTACAGCATCGGCACGGCCTTGTGGTGACGGCCCGTCGTGGCGCACGCACTCGTGCGTGCCGCGTCGGCGCCGATGCCGACGCCTGGAGTTCCAAGGGAAGAAACGTCGAGATGACTCTCGACGCAGCGCGCAGAAATGCGTGCGCCCCGGGCCGCCTGGCCGCATAATGAAACATGGCCGAGGGGTTGCGGTTCGCCTGCCAGCCTGGATGCATCGCCTGCTGCACGCAGCAGGGGTTTGTGTATCTCACTGAAGCCGATGCGCGTCGCATCGCGGACCACCTCGGTTTGACCGTGCGGGCGTTTGAGAAGCGATACTGCTACCGCACCCGCCGCCAGCTTCGTCTGCGCGTGCCGCGCCAGGTGCAGTGCCATTTCCTGCGCGACGGCGGGTGCTCGATTCACGCCGTCAAGCCGACCCAGTGCAGCATTTTCCCGTTTTGGCCGGAGACGGTCGAGAGCCGCGCGGAGTGGCGCAAGACCGCCCGCTATTGCCCCGGCATCGGCCAGGGACCGCTGATCCAGATCGAATCCGTGCGCGCCCAGGCGCAGCAGATGCGGGAAGCGTACCCCTGGATGTATGACTAGCGCCTCGTAACCGAATCCGGGTTTTCAACCGTTGTAGTTTGCGACCACTCGGACGATTGCGCCTGTCGCGTCGAGTTCCATAAACTCAGCCGTCTTGGTGCCATTCTGGTTTACGTAGTAGACGACAAGGCTGGACAGCCCCCGCAGCACATCCACCAGTTCAAACGTCAGGTTCGGGTACGCTGCGAGGCCCCGTTCAAAGTACCTGCGCAAAGCCTCCATGCCCTCAACCCTGCCGGTGGGGTCGTTCAAGATCCTGGCCGCTGCAGGCGAGGTCAGGACTACATCGGACCCATAGTGGGCCATGATGGCGTCGAGGTCGTGGGAGTTCCAGGCAGCCACCCAGCGGTGCGCAAATTGTCTAGCTTCGGTTTCCGTGAGCATACGCGGCTACGCGGCTCCCGCTATTTCCGCTCCGCTGCGGCGATCCTGGCTTGGGCCAGGGCTACGGCTTCCAGCGCGGCGGAAGAAGTCTCGCCGGTGGAAGCGGCGTACATCTGTTTTTGAGCAAGTTCCAGGTCGGCTCGGGCTTTCGCAACGTCGATATCTTCAGCGCGTTCGGCGAGGTTGGCCAGCACACGCACCTGGCCTTGCAGGACCTCAACCACGCCGCCTTGCACGGCCAGAAAACGGCGCGCGCCGCCCACTGCATAACTCAGCGCGCCGGCGCCGAGCAGGCTAAGCAAGGGAGCGTGGCCCGGCAAAATGCCCAGGTAACCGTCCTGGCCCGGCACCTGCACATCGGTCACCTGCTCGCTCACCATAGCGCGCTCCGGCGTAACCAACTCGAGTGCGATGCTGTCCGCCATCTCAGGCCTTCTTCAGTTCTTCGGCACGCGCCAGCACTTCTTCGATGGAACCCTGCATATAGAACGCCTGCTCCGGCAGTTCGTCGTGCTTACCTTCGGCGATTTCGCGGAAGCCCTTCACGGTGTCTTCCAGCTTCACGTACTTGCCTTTGAAGCCGGTGAACTGTTCGGCCACATGGAAGGGCTGGGAAAGGAAGCGCTGGATCTTGCGGGCGCGGGCGACGGTGAGTTTGTCTTCGTCGGAAAGTTCATCGATGCCGAGGATGGCGATAATATCCTGCAGGTCCTTGTAGCGTTGCAGGATGCCCTTCACCATCTGGGCGCAGGCGTAGTGATCGGCGCCGATGATGTTGGGGTCCAGGATGCGCGAGGTGGAAGCCAGCGGATCGACCGCCGGATAAATGCCCAGCGCGGCAATATCACGCGACAGGTTGGTGGTGGCGTCCAGGTGCGCGAAGGCGGTGGCCGGAGCCGGGTCGGTGTAATCGTCGGCGGGCACATAGATAGCCTGTACCGACGTGATCGACCCTTTCTTGGTGGAGGTGATGCGCTCCTGCAACTCGCCCATTTCGGTGGCCAGGTTGGGTTGGTAGCCGACAGCCGAGGGCATGCGGCCGAGCAGCGCCGAAACTTCAGAGCCGGCCTGTGTGAAGCGGAAAATGTTGTCGATGAAGAGCAGCACGTCTTGCCCTTCCTGGTCTCGGAAGTACTCGGCAACGGTGAGACCGGTCAGGCCAACCCGCAGGCGGGCTCCCGGCGGCTCGGTCATTTGGCCGTAGATCATGGCGCACTTGGACTTCTTGTAGTCCTTGGGATCGATGACGCCGGATTCCTGCATCTCGAGCCACAAGTCGTTGCCTTCGCGCGTGCGCTCGCCGACGCCGGCAAACACCGAAACACCGCCATGCTTCTGGGCGATGTTGTTGATCAGCTCCATGATGATGACGGTCTTGCCGACGCCCGCGCCGCCGAACAGGCCGATCTTGCCGCCTCGCAGGTAGGGCTCCAGAAGGTCGATCACCTTAATGCCGGTCTCGAACATTTCGAGGCGCGTGGACTGGTCCTCGAAGGATGGGGCCGCCCGGTGAATCGGGAAACTCGTCTTGGCATTCACGGGGCCCATCTCGTCCACCGGCTGGCCGATCACGTTGAGGATTCGCCCCAGCGTCTCCGGCCCCACCGGCACTTCCACCGGCTTGCCCAGGCTGATGGCCTGCATGCCGCGCACCAGGCCGTCGGTAGGCTGGAGCGCGATGGTGCGCACGCGGCCCTCGCCGATATGCTGCTCTACCTCGCAAACGATATCGATGGGCTGGGGCGTGTCGAAGCCTT
>CAZZHN010000038.1:0-27753 GCA_964654065.1 uncultured Solibacteraceae bacterium | reverse complement strand
CGACGATCGCGCCGGATCAAAGCCCACAGGACCAGGCGGAGTACCTCAAGAGCAGGTTCCTGCTGCGCCCGGCCGGGCTGGGGTTCTCCGAGACCAGACTGCGGTATCGCACGGCGCTCTATGCGCTGATGGCGTCGGTGGGGCTGGTGCTGCTGATCGCGTGCGCCAACATCGCGAATCTGCTGCTGGCGCGCGCCGCAGCGCGGCAGCGGGAGTTGTCGGTACGGATGGCGATCGGCGCGAGCCGCCGACGGATCGTCCGGCAGCTGATGACGGAGAGCCTGCTGCTGGCGATGCTGGGCGCGGCGGGGGGCTTTCTGTTTGCGTTGTGGGGCGGCCGGGTGCTGGTTGGCCTCATCTCGACAACGAGCAATCCGCTGGAAATCGGCATTGCGCCCGATCTCCGCGTGTTCGGATTCACGATCGGGGCGGCGATTTTGACGGCATTGCTCTTCGGGCTGGCGCCGGCGATTCGCGGGACGCGCAGCGGCCTGAATTACGGACTGAAAGAAGGTGAACGCGGCAACCTCAAAGGCGCGACACGCCTGCATCTGGGTTCGGCGCTGGTGGCCGGGCAAATCGCTTTGTCATTGGTGCTGTTAGTGGGAGCCGGTCTGTTTCTGGGCACGCTGCGCAATCTGCTGACGGTCGATCCGGGCTTCAGCCGGCATAACATCCTGTTAGTCAGCGCGAGCCTTCCTCCGGCGACCACGGTTGCGGAACGCGTTAGAACCTATGACGAGGTTTTGGGCCGCCTGCGGGCGATACCGGGGGTAGCATCGGCGGCCAGCTCCGTGCTGACGCCCATCAGCCCAGCGGGATGGGCGCAGCTCACCTATCCGGAAGGCTTCACGTCGAAATCACCGCGGGACACGCTGGTGTTTTTCAACCGGGTTTCCTCGGCTTACTTCGAGACCATGGAGACGCCGCTGCTGATGGGCCGCGATTTCAGCGAACACGATCATGGGAGCGCGACACGCGTAATGATCGTCAACGAATCGACAGCTCGGCGTTTCTTCGGATCGGCGAGTCCGATCGGAAAGACGATTGGCCTGGATAAGCCGGGAAAGAGGGACGAGCGGGAGCCGTACCAGGTTATCGGCGTGGTCAAGGACACCAGGTATAACCGGATCGACGAGGAGCCGCGGAGCATCGCCTATCTGGCGTGCGCACAGGACACCGAACCAGGCCCACAGATTCGTTATACGGTCCGCACCGGTGGCCCGGTGGCATCGTTGACGGCGCCGCTGCGCACCGCGATCTCCGGCGTCAACCGCGACGCTTCACTGGAATTCATCGACTTTGAGACCCAGGTGAATGAGTCGCTGCTGCAGCCGCGGGTGGTGGCGCTGCTTTCGTCGATTTTTGGATCGCTGGCGCTGCTGCTCGCAGTGGTCGGTCTGTACGGCGTGACGGCGTATATGGCGGCGAGACGGAAGAGCGAGATTGGGATTCGGATGGCGCTGGGGGCACAGCAGCAGTCGGTAATCTGGCTGATGTTGCGGGGGATGGCAATCCTGCTGGTGCTCGGGATCTCGGCGGGCCTGGCGGCTTCGCTGGTGCTGGGCCGGCTGATTACCAGCCTGCTGTATGGAGTGAAGCCGGACGCTCCGGCGGAACTGGCAGGTGCGGCCGTGATCCTCAGCATCGCCGCGGCCATCGCAGCTTATGTGCCGGCGCGGCGAGCGGCGCGACTGGATCCCATGAAGGCGCTGCGCGAGGAGTAAGCCGGAGTCAGTGCGCCGGCGGATGGGAACGACCGCTCCCTTTGGTCGCGGCTCCGATGCGTTTTGGGGCCGCGATCGACAGGAGTTGATCCGTTTACAGGCGTCCGCCGATGCCGCCGCCGTGGAAGCCACCAGCGCCGTGGAAGCCACCGCCGGCGAAGCGGCGGGGCTAGCGCCCATGCCGTCACGAACGCGGCCGGCGGTTGGCAGGTCGGGGACCTGCCCCACTTTGCCTGCGACACCAGCCGGTTCCTTGGGGCGGATGACCTGCTCCACTTTGTTCGACGGAGCGAGCGGCTTCGATGGTGGCGGCACCGCAGACGAGTGTTCGCAAGTGGACACCTCGTCGCGAAATAGGACAGTGGGATTTGCACAGCCGGGGACAGCTCCGGCGTGGCGATTTGAAGAATGCGGCCTGCGAATCGCCGGAGCGCGGGTCCGGGGCGGACGGGGGCGTCCGCCTCACGGGACCGGGTATCGGCCCGAAGATTGCACCACGGACGCGGAATGACTCTCTTTCCGCGCAGTCCGTTCCGCGTGCGTCAACTGGCATGGCTGTTGGCGTCGTGGGGATGGGCGGCTTCGGCACAGCCGTCCAACATCACCATTTTGCCGCCGCGTCCGGGGCCGTTGGGTTTCCTGACGCGGCCTTACCAGCAGCGCACAGTGCCGGCCGTGAATCTCACCAACTCGGGACGATTGAGTTCCTTGATTCGGTCCGGCAGCCTGTACCTCAGTGCGCGAGACGTGGTGGCGCTGGCGCTGGAGAACAATATCGATATTGAAATTCAGCGCTACGGCCCGCTGATGGCGCGGCAGGACGTGGAGCGCGCGCGGGTGGGCGGCGCATTGCGGTCGCCTTCGACAGCGATTGCGCCTGGGCCGCAATCGGTGAGCCTGGCGGGCATCAACGTAAGCGGCACCAGCCTGGCGAGCGGCGCCGGGGTGGGCTCCGGCGGCGGCATCACCGGGTTGATCGGCGCGCCGATTCCGCAGACGGATCCGATCTTCAGCGCCTCGGCCAGCTTCGGCCACTACACATCGCCGCAAAGCAACCTGGTGCTGTATCAATCGAACTCCGTCGTGGAGGATGCGCAGAGCTTCAACGCCGGCTACAGCCAGCAGTTCATGGGCGGTGGCGCGATCAGCATCAGCTACGGCAGCACGCGGGCCACGGTGAACAGCCCGACGATTCTGCTGGATCCGCTGACGCAGGGGAGCCTGAACCTGAATCTTTCGCAGAACCTGCTGCAGGGGTTCGGCGCATCGGTGAATAATCGATACATCCGGATTGCGCGCAACAATTCGCGCTACTCCGAGCTGCAATTGAAGCAGCAGGTGATGACAACCGTTTCGGCGGTGCTGAATCTCTACTGGGACCTGGTGGCCTTCAACGAGGACGCGCGGCTGAAACGGCTGGCGCTGGCGGCGGCGCGGCAGCTTTACGAAGACAACAAGAAAGAGCTGGCGGCGGGCGCCATTGCAGCGATCGAAGTAACGCGCGCGCAGGCGGAGATTCCGGCGCGATCGGAGGACGTGCTGATCGCGGAAACCAATCTGCTGCAGCAGGAGATTGTGCTCAAGAACGCGCTGAGCCGGCGCGGGATGGAAGATCCCACGCTGGAGGACGCGCACATCGTCACACTGGATCCGATTCAGGTGCCGGAGCAGGAGGGCCTGGCGCCGCTCAAGGACCTGGTGAAGCAGGCGCTCGAACAGAGGCCGGATCTGGAACAGAACCGGATTAACATCCAGAGCCAGCTGCTGGTGCTGAAGGGAGACCGGAGCGCGCTGCGGCCGTCGCTGCAGGCGTTCGCATCGCTGAGCGATCAGGCGCAGGTGGGCGCTCCCAACGTGCTCAACGTGGGCGACGCCTTCGGCACACCGGACCCGTACTACTATGGCGCCTACGGCACTTTGCTGGCGCAGATTTTCCGGCGCAACTTTCCGAATTACACAGTTGGCTTTTCGCTGACGGTGCCGATTCGCAATCGCGCGGCGCAGGCCGATTACGCGACCGACCAGCTGCAGATGCGGCAGCAGGAGCTGCAGCTCGAAAAAAGCATCGCGCAGGTGAGCGTGGACGTGAGAAACGCGCTGATTGGCGTGCAGCAGGCGCACTCGCGCTACGAGACCGCACTGGAGACGCTGAAGCTGGCGCGGGAAACGCTGGAGGCCGAAAAGAAGAAGTACGAATTCGGCAAATCGACCAATGCGCTGGTGATTCAGGCGCAGCGCGACGTGGTGGCGGCGGAGAGCGAACAGGTGCAGTCGATGGCGAACTACACGCACGCGCGCATCGCGCTGGACCAGGCGGTCGGAATGACGCTGGAGCGCAACGACGTCAGCATGGCGGAAGCGGCCAGCGGTCAGGTGGAACGGCATTCGGTTCTGCCGCCCACACTGCCGGAGAAGAAATAGGAGACGCCATGCGAACGAAATCACAAGCATGGTTGCCCGGCGCGGCATGGGTGGCGCTGGCCGGGGCAGTGAGCGCACAAGCGCCGCTGCCAATCGCGCCGACGAGGCCGCAGGGGCTGCCGTTCGTGCGGTCTTACAAGCCAGTGAACGTGCCGGCTCTGCGGCTGACGGGAACCGGACGGCTGCGCGGGATGATTCAGGCTGGCAATCTTCACCTGACCGCGCGCGATGCGGTGGCGCTGGCGCTGGAGAGCAGCCTCGACCTGGAAATGGCGCGATACAACGTGGTGATGGCCGACTGGGCGGTAGAGCGCGCAGAATCGGGAGGACCGCTGCGCGGCGTCACCGCAGCCACGACGCAATCCGTGACGCTGGGCGGCGGGCAAGGCGTTGCGGGAAGCCAAAGCGGCGGCAACTCGCCGGGCACGTCCGGGTCGGCCACGGTGGCGGGTGCGGCCCTGATTCAACAGATCGGCCCGGTGACACCGCAGCTCGATCCGGTGCTGGCGACGACGAACGCGTTTTCACACCAGACATCTCCTCAGGTGGAGGTCGTGCAAAGCGGCGTGTACTCACTGGTGGACGACGCCCGTTCCTACAACTGGCAGGTGTCGCAAGGCCTGCTGACGGGGGGCACGATGCGGGTGAGCTATGGCGACTCATTCCTCAACGAGTCAGTGCCGACCGACGTGCTCAACCCGACGTCCTTCACCAGCCTGGGGATTTCTCTCTCGCAGAACCTGCTCAACGGATTCGGCGAGCGGGTGAACGGGCGTTTCATCCGCATCAGCCTGCGGCGGGTGGGGGTGGCCGGCGAGACCTTTCGCGCGCGGCTGATCGGGGTGGTGAGCGGGGTCTTGAACGCCTACTGGGATCTGGCGCTGTCCGCCAGCGACATGCAGTACAAGCAGCGAAACCGGGATGTGGCAGCGCAGTTTCTGGCGGACACGCGGCGGCAGATTGCGGTGGGGGCGGTGCCGGCGCTGGACCGGATCAACGCCGAGAGCGCGCTGGCGGCCGCCGAACAGGCGCTGGTTGTGGCGCGCAGCAGCGTAGCCGTGCGGCAGAACTCGCTCAAGGACTATCTGAGCTTCCGGGCGGTGGAGGACGACGAACTGGCGGCGGCGCAGATCATTGCCATCGATCCGCTCAACGTGCCAGAGAGCGACGACCTGCCCAGCCTGCATGAGATGATCGACAGCGCGGTCCGGCGGCGTCCCGAGGTCGCGCTTGCGAATATATCGACGGAGCTGGCGGGGATTACGGCAGAAGGCACCGCCAACGGTGTTCTGCCGAACCTGGGAGTTTCCGCCTCAACGACGAATTACGGTCAGGCGGGCAAAGCGGTGCCCGGCCAGACGCCGACGCCGTACTTCGTGGGAGGAGTGGGCAACGCCTTGGGCCAGATGTTCCGCCGGAATTTCCCGTACGAGCGCGTGGGAGTCTCCTATTCCGCGCCGCTGGGCAACGTTCAGGCGCAGGCCGATCACGCAATCGATGTTTTGAGCCAGCGGCAGGCCGAGTTGACGTCAGAGCGAACCCGCCACGATTTGGCGGTGAATATCTCGAGCCAGGTACTGGCGTTGCAGCAAGCGCGCTCGCGCCACAAGGCGGCGACCGAGAGCCGCGGGCTGCTGGAGCGGTTATTGCAGGGCGAGGAAAAGAAATGGGTGGCCGGTGCTTCCACCATCGCCACCGTGGTACAAGCGCGCCGCGATCTGGCCAACGCGCAATCCAACGAACTGGCGGCCGCGGCGGCCTATGTGCACGGCCGCATCGCGCTGGACCAGGAGCTGGGGCGGACGCTCGACGTCAACCAGGTTTCGGTGGAGGACGAGATCGCGAAGTGACGGCGGGCGGGAGAGGACGGGGAGGAGCGCGTCGTGGTACGGCGGGCCGGGCATGCCCGGCCCCTATCGACAAGGAGGGACGGACCGTCTCGACAAGACACTGGCGGCAAGACCGCCGGCGCTACGCGGGGAGGCGCGGCGACGGGCTATCCCACTCGACGGGACGGATGGGGCCGACGCCGATCACGTAGCAGACCGCTCCACAGAGGGAGATGACGGCGGCGGCCAGGAAAGCCAGATAGAACTCGCCGGTCCGTTGGACGACCCAGCCCGTGAACCAGGGTGCAGCGACGCCGGCGAGATTGCCGAATCCGTTCTGCACGCTGGTCCATTTGCCCGCCGCGCGCGGGCCGGCGAGCGTCTGCGTGATGGCGTAGATGTTGGAGCTGAACAGGCCGTAGCAGGCGCACGACAGCATGAGGAGCGCCATGGCAGCGGTCTCATCGCGGACGATGGCTACCGGCAGAATCAGCGTGGCGAGCGTGAGCCCCAGGCCGGCGAACGTTTTGCGCACGCGGTTCGGCGTGTGGCCGTGGGCGATCCAGATATCGGACAAGCGTCCGCAGATCACGGAAGAAACCGCGATCAGCAGGTAAGCGAGTGAGCCGACGTAAGCCATTTTGGTTTTCGAAAAATGCCGCTCTTTTTCCAGGTACGGCGGCAGCCAGGTGAGCAGGAAGTACCAAAAGTAGTTGGCGCAGAACAGGCCGAGCGCGGTGAAAAGGAGCGGGCGGCGGCGGATCACGGCGAAGATGGAAGGTGTGGGATTCGCGTCGTCCTGCTGGCGGTGAGCGGCGGTGGCGCTGCCGCGCGGCATCCAGGCGAACCAGGGCAGCAGCCACAGCAGGCTGGCCGCGCCCAGGGCGACAAAAAAAACTCGCCATCCGTTGCGGGCGATCAGCAGGCCGCCGATCAAAGTGCCGAGCGCGGGACCGCTCTTGGTGCCCGCATCGATCAGCGCGTTGGCCAGGCCGCGGTGATGCTCCGGATAGTGGTTGGCAAAGATGCGCGAGTAGGACGGATAGGCGATCGATTCGCCGACGCCCAGCAGCAGGCGCAGTGTGAATACTGTAGCGAAGGCTCCGGCGGCGCCGGTGATGGCGGTGGCTCCGGACCACAGGAAGAAGCCGGCCGCCAGAATCCAGCTGACGTTGAAGCGGTCCACCAGCCAGCCCGACAGACCGAGGAGCTGGCACGCGGCGTAGGTCCAGAAGAATGCCGAGAGAAGCTGGCCGAGCTGGTAGTTGGTGAGGCCGAGATCGTGCTGGATGTTGGTGGCGCCGGCGGAGAGGTTGGCGCGGTCAAAGTAATTCAGGAATCCGGAAATGACGAGCAGTGCGAGAATGCGCCAGTCCTTACGGGACAAGGCCGTACGCGGCGGAGCGGGAACGACTGTCACAGGAGGCTATTCTACCGTTAATGGCGTGCGGAGGAAGCGAAAGCTCGGGCGAACGGGGTAGAATGGGCGCCAATGCCGGCCAATGGCGCGTACCTGGTCCTGATCACCGTGGCCTCCATCGCGCTGCTGCTGTTCCTGATTCTGGCCGCCAAGCTGCACGCATTTCTGGCGCTGCTGATATCCAGCATGGCGCTCGGTCTGGCGGCGGGCATGCCGCCGGACAAGGTGCTTAAATCCATCCAGACGGGCTTCGGCGATTCGCTGGGCTTCATCGCGGTGGTGGTGGGACTGGGGGCGATGATCGGCCGCTACCTGGAAGTTTCTGGCGGAGGCGTGACGCTGGCCGACTGGCTGCTGGAGCGCTTCGGGCGCGAACGGGCGGCGTGGGCGATGTTGGTGGCGGCGTTTCTGGTCGGGCTCCCGATCTTTTTCGAAGTGGGCTTCATCATTCTGGTGCCGCTGGTGTGGAACCTGGCACGGGAGACGAAGCGGTCGCTGCTTTTCTACGGCGCGCCGATGGCCGCGGCTCTCAGCATCACGCACTCGCTGGTGCCGCCCCACCCGGCGCCGGCGGCCGCCGCGCAACTGATGGGAGCCGATTTAGGGCGGACGATTCTGTACGGCATCGCAGTCTCGATCCCGGTAGCAATCGTGTCAGGCGTTTTCTATGGCCAGTGGATCGCGAAGCGCATCAACGTTGCAGTGCCGGAGATCGCTTCGGCCGCGCCGCAGGTGGACAGAGGCGGCGGACCGCCGGTGTGGATGGTGATCCTGCTGCTGCTGCTGCCGGTGGGGCTGATCTTCGGCGCGGCACTGGCCACCATGGTGAACGTGCCGCTGCGGGGCGCAGCGGTCTTCCTGGGGCATCCGTTCACGGCGCTGACGATTGCGGCACTGGCGTCGCTCTATTTCTTTGGCCTGCGGCGTGGCGTTTCGCGGGATCGGGCGATGAAGATGGCGGCTGAATCGCTGGCGCCGATGGGTGCGCTGCTCTGCATCATGGGCGGCGGTGGGGCGTTCAAACAGGTGATCGTGGATTCGGGGGTGGGCGCGGTGGCGGGAAGGCTGCTGGTGACGTCGTCGGTGTCGCCGCTGCTGGTGGTGTTCGTGATCGCAATGGCGCTGCGGGTGGCGATGGGGTCGGCCACGGTCGGCATTATCAGCGCGGCGGGCATTGTGGCACCGATCGTTAAGGGCATCCCGGGGTATAGCCCGGAGCTGATCGTCCTGGCGCTGTGTTGCGGCGGGTCGGGGCCGTCGCACGTCAACGACTCCGGTTTTTGGCTGGTCAATCAATACTTCGGCATGACGGTGCCGCAGACGTTCCGCTCCTGGACGGCAATGAAGATGGTGGGCGCCTTCACGGGCATTCTGATTGTGCTGGCGGCGCACGCGCTGTGGCCGTAAAATCGCGTTTTCACAAGACGGGCAAGCTAAAGCGTGCCCTACCGTGGCTCTATACTGGTGGCTATGTCAACTGCCATCCAAGGGGCCGATCCCGCACAAAACGAATTCCTGGCGAGCCTGGAGGCCAAAGCGAAACGGCCCAACGCGTTTTTCCGCACCATGGCGCACCGGCCCGAAGTGCTGAAGAATTTCGTGCCGCTTTATGGGGCCATTATGGGCCCGGGCTCGGTGGAGCGGCGCGTGAAAGAGCTGGTGTACCTGACGTGCTCCTATGCCAACCAGTGCGCTTATTGCACGGCAGCACACACGGCGGGCGCCAGCAAAGCGGGCATCAGCGAGAGCGACTTGCAGGCGCTGAGGGCCGGCCAGGACGGGCCGTTCTCGGCACCCGAGCGAGCGGCAATTTCGTATGCACGTGATCTTACGCGCACGGCGACGGCAGGCGAATCGCGCGAGACTTTGTTCGCGCATTTCAGCCAGGAGCAGATTGTCGAGATCACGCTGGTGGCGGCAATGGCGAACTTCACCAACCGGTTTAACAATGGCCTACAGGTTCTGCCGGAAGCCTGATGCCGATCCTGAGCGGCATTCATCCGGTGGCAGAAGCGCTGCGAGCGAAGCACCCGCTGGAGCGGCTGCTGGTGGCCAAGGGCGCGGGCGGGCCGCGCTTGCAGGAACTGATCGACCTGGCGCGGCGCGCAGGCGTGCCGGTGCGATTTGAGCCGCGGCCGGCGCTGGACCGGCTGGCGGGGAGCACGGCGCACCAGGGCGTGATCGCGATGGGCGCGGCGCGGCAGTATGCCGAGATCGACGATGTCGCGCGCGCGGAGCTGCTGGTGGTTCTGGACGGGGTGGAGGATCCGCACAACCTGGGAGCGGTGATCCGCACCGCGCATGCGGCGGGAGCCGGCGGCGTGATCATCCCGGAGCGGCGCGCGGCCAGCCTGACCGATGTGGCGGCGAAAGCGGCGGCAGGAGCCATTGAGCACCTGCCGGTGACGCGCGTCACCAACATCAACCGCGCGCTGGAGGATTTGAAAGAACGCGGCTACTGGATCTACGGGTTGGACGAGCGCGGCGCCGAGCGCTACGACCAGGTTGCGTATGCGACGCCGACGGTGATTGTGCTGGGCGGCGAAGGCAAAGGTCTGCATGAGCAGGTCAAGAAGCACTGCGACGCGCTGGTGCGGATACCGCTGGCGGGAAAGATTTCGTCGCTGAACGTTTCCGTAGCGGCGGGGGTGGTGCTGTTCGAATGGAAGCGGCGGCGGGAGAAGGTTCCTGTGCCTGGGGCTGATCCGAAGGACGCCGCGCCGGATTGAATAGCGCGGAAGTGGTGCAGCTGTGTGTTGAGAGGAATCCTAATCGGCCTCTTGTCGGCTTCGTTGCTCGGGGGCCAAACATCGTCTCCCGATCGATCAAGAACGCGTACGTCGATCAGACCGGGTACGTACATATTCTTCGCGCCGATGGTCAGGACATCCAAGTCGCCGGGGAGAAGGACCAGGTCTCAGCCGATTCCCCTGTGGTCTCACCGGATCATCAGATAGTGGGATGGTTAGTCGAGATGCCGAACTGTTGCACTTCTTACCCTGTCCCCACAACTCTGGTCGTCTACACGTCGGGCCGAATCGTTCAACGAATCAACGACGGGATGATGATCTACAAGTGGGCGTTTCTGGACCGAGGCCGCCGAATCGCGGTCTCCTCAGGAACCGTTCATGGCAATGATGGGGATCCATCTGACTCTTTACAACTCGACAACTGGTAAAGCGCTGCGGAAGTGGGATGGCGACGCCGCCGCGGCCCCACCGAAATGGGGCGCGGAGGTAGCCCAGTAAAGGTGGGTCAGCCTTATCTCAGCCAGTGCCTCACAAGACCGTAGATGGTGTCCGCAATCATATACGCAACATAGGCCATCAGAGCGATACCCAGGACCCAGGTGATGGCGGTGACGATCGACCGGGGTTCTTCCGGTGGAGGCTCCGGTGGGGCGGAACCCGTGTTGAGGCTTCGCGCATCGGCAATCAACCGATTCGCCTCTTCCAGGCTGGCTCGGGGCACCAAGATCGCTTTGGGAGCCTTGGGATCGTACAGACCGCCCAACACGGCAGGAATGCCACTGCTCTTGAGGAGCGCCATGACGACTTCGGTCTCCGAACGGGATCCTAGCCGGCCGAGAGGCAGCAGATCCGTGTCGGGAGGGTCATCGGCGCCGGACGGGATGGCATCGTGCTCGGACATTTCTAAGCCGGCCCTTTCTGCACTAGGGTAACCTGGGCGGCTGGGGATGGGGACGGCAGGTCGTCGGCTGCAAAGGCAGAAAAGCCGAGACGACTCTCGGCTCAGCAGCCTGAGCAGGCTGCGTCACGAAGGGCGGGCGCTGGCTCGGGCCGGACATGCCCGGCCCCGACAGGGAATCAGCCCCGACGGACTTGCGGCGGGTGAGACACGGTAGAATCTACTTGATGCGACGCGGGCTGGTACCCGGGCTTCTTGCGATCACGCTCTCGGCGTACGGGGCGCAACCGGTGCGCGGGCGGCATGGGATGGTGGTGGCGCGCGAGTTCCATGCGACGGACGTTGGCCTGGAAGTGCTGAGGGCGGGCGGCAACGCGGTGGATGCGGCGGTGGCGGTCGGGTTCGCGCTAGCGGTGACGCATCCTTCGGCTGGAAATATCGGCGGCGGCGGTTTCATGCTGGTGCGGATGGCGGATGGGCGCACCGCGTTCGTCGATTTCCGTGAGCGCGCGCCGGCGGCCGCCTCACACGACATGTATCTGGACGCTGGCGGCAAGGCAACCGAGGACAGCGTCATCGGCTATCGCGCTTCCGGCGTGCCGGGGACGGTGCGCGGGCTGGAATACGCGTGGAAAAAGTTCGGCGGCAGGCCGTGGTCGAGCCTGGTGCATCCGGCGGTGGAGTTGGCGGCAAAAGGCTTTTCGCTTTCTTATGCGCATGCAGGATCGCTTCGGGCGAGCGCCGGCGGTTTGGGGCGCTTCGCGGAATCGAATCGCATTTTTTTGCGCGATGGAAACAACTACCAGGCAGGCGACGTACTGGTGCAGCCGGAACTGGCGCGCACGCTGGAGCGCATCGAGCGGCTGGGCGCAAGCGATTTCTACCTGGGCGAGACCGCGCGGCTGCTGGCCAAGGACATGCAGGAGCACGGCGGGCTGATCACCGAAGCCGACCTGGCGGGGTATCAGGTAATCGAACGGCGAGCCCTTACGGGCAAGTACCACGGCTACGAGATCGTCACTTCGCCGCCGCCGAGTTCGGGTGGTATCGGCATTCTCGAAATGCTAGGCGTGCTCGACGGCACCGGATACGATAAAAGCGGCGCCGGATCGGCGCAGACCGTGCACTACATGGCGGAAGCGATGCGGCGCTATTTCGCCGATCGCGCCGAGCACCTGGGCGATCCGGACTTCGTGAAGGTTCCGCTAGCGAACCTGCTCGATCCGGCGTATCTGGCCAGGCTGCGGGCATCGATCGATCCGGAACGTGCCACGCCGAGCAGCCAAGTGCACGCGGCGCAGATCGAGCGAAAAGAATCGAACGAGACCACGCACTATTCGATTGCGGACGCGGCTGGCAATATCGCACTGGTGACTTACACGCTCAATGGCGGGTATGGCAGCAAGGTGACGGCGACGGGCCTCGGGTTTCTGCTCAACAACGAGATGGACGATTTCGCAGCCAAGCCGGGCGAACCCAACATGTTCGGGCTGGTGCAGGGCGAAGCCAACGCAATCGCACCGCGCAAAACGCCGCTGTCGTCGATGGTTCCGACCATCGTGCTGCAGGATGGGAGGCCGCTCCTGGCGCTCGGCTCGCCGGGAGGGCCCACGATCATCACCACCGTGCTCGAGGTAATGGTGAACGTGCTCGATTTCCGGATGAACGTGCAGGATGCGGTGAACTGGCCGCGCTTCCACCACCAGTGGCTGCCGGACGTGCTCGCGGTAGAGCCTGGCTATTCGCCGGACACGGTGGCGCTACTGGAGAGCCGCGGATACAAGATTCGCCGGATCGCCGCTCAGGGAGAGTGCGCGGCGATTCTTTGGGAAGACGGCTGGCTGGATGGCGCGGCCGATCCGCGAACCGAAGGCACGGCTCGAGGATATTGAGCGAAGGGCTTGAAATGGCAGGGCGGAACAGTTGGCAAGCGGAAGCGCTTGCCCCACCTGAAGGCACGGCACGAGGATACTGAGTGAACGGGCTGAAATGGCAGGGCGGAACCGTTGGCAGCCGGAATCCGCATCGGACCCAAAAACCGGGGCGCCTGCCCCACCAGACTGCACGGCACGAGCGGTGGCAGGCCGGAAAAACTGAACGGAGAACATGGACCACGTACTTTCGACGCACGTGTTTGTCGGTCACCGGCTGACCGGGGCGATGCTGCAACGCATCGAGCAGGCGGGGATTCCGGAGGTCGAGGTGTTCTGCGCGCGGCAGCACCTGGACTACCGGGACAAGGCGCAGATCGCCGAGCTGGGCCATTGGTTTCGTGACTCATCGTTGAAGCTGCGGTCGCTGCATTCGCCGATGTATACGGACGAGATATGGGGCCGGTCGGGGCCGCACGCCGTGATCACGATCACCGAGACGGTGAAAAGCAAGCGGCTGGGGATGGTGGACGAAATCAAGCGGGCGCTGGAGATCGCCGAGGTGATTCCCTATCGCTATCTGATCCAGCACATCGGCGTAGGCGGCGAGGAGTTCGACATGCGCAAGTTCGACGCGGCTTTTGCGGCGCTGGAGGAGCTGAGCCTGTTCGCGCGCCAGCGCGGGGTGGAGATTCTGCTGGAGAACATCCCGAACGGGCTCTCGAGCGCGGAGCGTCTTCTGTTATTCGAGGAGATGACCCACATCGGGCTGAACTACGTTTTCGACACCGGGCACGCGAACATGAACGAAGGCGTGGAGGCGGCCTTTCGATTAATGAAGCCACGCGTCCGCTCCACGCACGTACATGACAACGACGGCAAGTCGGACCAGCACCTGTTCCCGCTGGAGAGCGAAGGGGGAACGGTAGACTGGAAGCAGACGATGGAGCTGTTCCGCGAGCCGGGCGGCCAGTTTCCGCTAGTGCTGGAATTGAAAGAGAAGGCAGAGATGACCAACCCGCTCGAGACCGTCCTGCGGGTCTTCGACCGGCTGGAGGAAGCGTAGAACGCTGCCGCCTGCGCGTCATGCGCGGGTGATGCGGGTTCGATTTTTCGTATGCGACATTCTCACATTGCGGTGATCGGTGCGCCGCTCGACCTGGGACAAGGCCGGCGCGGCGTGGATATGGGACCGTCGGCGCTGCGGGTCGCCAATCTGAACGCGCGCGTGGCGGCGCTCGGTTACGAAGTGGAAGACCTGGGCAACATCGCGGTGGAGCAGGCGGAGAGCTGCGCCGCAGGCGATGCGCATGCCAAGTACCTGGCGCAGATCGCCAGCGCCTGTGAACGGCTCGGCAAGCAGGTGATGGAAGCGCTTAAGCGGGGGCGCCTGCCATTGGTTCTGGGCGGAGACCATTCGGTTGCGGTGGGCACGATGAGCGGTGTGGCGCGCCACTTTCGCGACCAGGGCCGGACGATCGGGTTGATCTGGCTGGATGCGCACGCGGATATGAACACGCCGGGGTCGAGCCCGAGCGGCAACGTGCACGGCATGCCGCTGGCGGCCATCGTGGGCCGCGGCGCCGCGGAGCTGGTGGACCTGCTGGGCTTTCACCCGAAGGTCAGCCCCGGCAATACGGCAATCGTGGGACTGCGCGACGTGGATCACCTGGAGCGGGCCACTGTGCGTGATTCGGGGGTTCGGGCCTTTACGATGCGGGACATCGACGAGCGCGGCCTGCGCACCGTGATGGAAGAGGCGATTCGCACCGCGTCGGACGGCACGGACGGGTTTCACCTTTCCCTCGACATGGATTTCGTCGATCCCAAGGATGCGCCCGGGGTTGGCACGCCAGTGCGCGGCGGAGCCACTTACCGGGAAGCGCATTTGGCAATGGAAATGATCTGTGATTCCGGAAAGATGGTGTCGATGGAAGTGGTGGAAGTCAATCCGGTGATTGACGAATCCAACCGCACTGCCGATTTAGCGGTGGAACTGATCATGTCGGGAATGGGAAAACGGATTCTATGAAGCTGCGAGTAGCGGTGGTCTACGGCGGCCGCAGCGGCGAACACGAGGTTTCGGTGCGGTCGGCGCGCGCCATCATAGGCGGGTTGGATCCGGCTAAGTACGAGATCCTGGAGTATTTTATCGGCAAGGACGGCAAGTGGTCGCCACGCCCGATCCTGCCCGAGCCGGAAGCGCAGTCGGATATCGACGTGGTTTTCCCGGTGCTGCACGGGACTTTCGGCGAGGATGGCACGGTGCAGGGCCTGCTGGAACTGGCCGGGCTGGCGTATGTAGGCGCGGGGGTGCTGGGCTCGGCCGTTTCCATGGACAAGGAGATGACCAAACGTGTCTGCATGGAACGGATGTTGCCGGTTGTCGACTTTGTGGCGCTGCCGCGCGAAACGGCCAATGTGGCGGAAGCCTGCGCCGCCCTGCCCTTCCCGGTTTTCGTGAAACCGGCCAACCTGGGATCGTCAGTGGGAATTTCGAAAGCGCACAACGCGCGCGAGCTGGAGGCGGCGTTCGCCCTGGCAGCGGAATATGACCGTAAAGTGATCGTGGAGCGCGGCATCGTGGGGCGCGAACTGGAGTGCGCGGTGCTCGGCAACGAGGCGCCGGTGGCTTCCTTGCCCTGCGAGATTCTGCCCTCGCGCGAATTCTACGACTACGACGATAAATACACGCTGGATCGAGCCGAGACGAAGGTGCCAGCCGATCTGCCGCCGCAGACGACAGCGGAACTGCGCCGGCTGGCGGTGGAGTGCTACCGCGCGGTGGCGTGCGAAGGGATGGGGCGGGTGGATTTCCTGCTGGAAGATTCGACCGGCAAGCTGTACATCAACGAGATCAATACCATCCCTGGATTCACGTCGATCAGCATGTACCCGAAGATGTGGGAGCACAGCGGCCTGCCGTTTGCGGCGCTGCTGGACCGGCTGATTGAGCTGGCGCTGGACCGGCAGCGGCAGCGAAAGGCCACGCGCTTCACGCGATAGAATACCGTAAGGGCGCGTTTGATGGCAGGCCTTCCCAAAAACCGGATACCGATGCGCGAGGGGCGCCCAGGCCTGGAGCACCCCGAGACTTTCGCCGAGGCATTGTTGCAACCGGTTCGCCTTCCAGGCGTTCCGGTCAACTTCAGCCCAGTCTGGCCGGATTGATGGTCCGCCTCACCGCAACTCTTTTCGCGGCCGCACTGACGCTGGGCGCGACGGACGACCTGGATTCGCAAATCAAATCGATCATTTCGGCGTACGCGGCGGTGGAACGCAATGCCGCCGACCCGGTGCTCCCGGAGCAGACGTTTTATCAGGGCGTGATTCCCGGGCTGCTCCGCACCCTGGATCCACATTCGATATTCTTCGATCCCGGCCAGTTCGATCAACTCAAGAAAATGGAGGAATCCACGCAGAAAGGGTTTGGCAGCGTGGTGTCGCTGATACCCGGGCGGGTGATCGTGCTGCAAACGCTGGCCGGCACGCCTTCGGCTAAGGCAGGACTGTCACCGGGCGACGAGATTCTGGCGGTGAACGGCTACGTGATCGCGCGGCTGGACATGGACCAGTTGAGCGAGCTGTTGGGGGAATCGCGGCAGCGTCCGGCAAGGCTGGAAGTCCGCAGGCCGGGAACAGCGCGCATCCTCGATTTCACACTGATCCCGGAGGAGCTCGCCTCACCGAGCGTGGAGCGAGCGTTCTTTTTGGGCGCGGGAGTGGGGTATATACGGGTCTCCAGCTTCGACGAACATACGGTGCAGGGGCTGAAGGAGGCGATCGAGAAGCTGGGCGGCGACCATCTGGCCGGACTGGTGCTCGACTTTCGCAACAACCCGGGCGGCTTGGTGACCGCTGCGCTCGAGACAGCTTCGTTATTTCTGCAGCCCGGCCAGACCATTCTGACGGTGCGCGGGCGGCACGTTCCCGAGAAGCCGGAGACGGTGCCTGCCAGCGCCAAGCCTTACGGTTTCAAGCTGGCAGTTCTGATCAACGCCAAGACCGCCAGCGCTTCGGAGATTGTTGCCGGGGCGCTGCAAGACCACGACCGGGCTACCATTCTCGGTGAGCCCAGCTACGGCAAGGGGTTGGTGCAGACGGTGTATCCGCTGAGCCAGGGGGCCGGCCTGGCGCTGACCACGGCGCTATATTACACGCCCAGCGGACGGTCGATACAGAAGCCGCTCGACGCGGCGCGGTTCGAGCTGGCGGCGACCACTTCTCATCCCAACCAGGCGAAGCAATTCCACACCGACAAGGGCCGCACGGTGACCGGCGGCGGCGGAATCCAGCCGGACATCGTAGTGGAGCCGCCGGCGATGAACCGTTTGCGGGCGGTGCTGGAAGCCTCAGCATCGTTCACCACTTTCGCAACCGAGTACCTGCGCGATCACAAGGTGACCGATGAGTTTGCGGTGACTTCGGACGTGATGGACCAGTTCCAGGTTTTCCTGGCCGCGCGCAACATCCAGCCCGGTGTGACGGAATGGTCGCGCGAAGGGGATTTTGTGGCCAACCGCCTGAAGACGGAAATCTTCAACCAGGCCTTTGGCGTGGAAAAGGGCGACGAAGTGGAGGCTGAGCGCGACCCGGGCATCCAGAAGGCATTGGCGGCGGTGGGATCCTAGCCGGGTAGCGCTGGCGGCCTTCGGCCGTGAGGAGGCGTAAGCTGCAAAACACAAGACGACGGCGGGCAAGCTAAAGCATGCCCCACCGACGCGAAACCGGGTACACTGCTAGGGAGCAGCGGCCTTGATCAACGGAAAACGCATCGCCGTCGTTTTGCCGGCCTATAACGCCGAGATGACGCTTGAGGCGACGGTGCGGGAGTTGCCGGAGATAGTGGACGAGCGGATCCTGGTGGACGATTATTCGCGTGATTCCACCGCGGATGTGGCGCGCCGGCTGGGGCTCACGGTGGAGGTTCATCCCAAGAACCGCGGCTATGGCGGCAACCAGAAGACGTGTTACCGTATCGCGCTGGAGCGCGGCGCCGACGTGGTGGTGATGCTGCACCCCGACTACCAGTACAACCCGCTGCTGGTGACGCCGATCGCAACCATGATCGCGTATGGCGTTTACGATGTGGCGCTGGGGTCGCGCATTCTGGGGGGCGGCGCGCTACGCGGCGGGATGCCGAAGTACAAGTACGTGGCCAACCGCTTCCTGACGGCAGCGCAGAACGTGCTGACGGGGGCGAAACTTTCGGAGTACCACACGGGCTTCCGCGCTTTCAGCCGGCCGCTGCTGGAGGCGCTGCCGCTTGAGAGCAACTCGGACGATTTCGTTTTCGACAACCAGATGCTGGCGCAGGCGGTGCTCATCGGGGCGCGGATCGGCGAGATCTCGTGCCCGACGCGTTATTTCGCCCAAGCGTCGTCCATCAACTTCCGGCGCAGCGCCGTGTATGGGTTGGGCGTACTGGGCACCTCGCTCTTGTTGGCTGCGGCGCGGTGGGGATTCTACCGGGCGCGGATATTTCAGTTTCCGCCCAGCTCGTTTGCGCCGGCGGCGGACGTGGTGGCGCTGGAAAACCGGCGATGAGTTATGCTGGGGGGCCTGACCGGAGCAAGACTGCCGGCGACCGCTCCCTAACGGTCGCGGCTCTGAAGGCGCATCGGAGCCGCGACCGTCAGGGAGCGGTTGGCCAGAGGTCACAGGGACGGGCGGTGATCGGACCATGTATTCGAGACGCCAGTTCGGAAGGGTTGCTTTGGCGGCGTTGCCGCTATCGATGATGGGAGCGAAGATCGAGTCGCGGATCGCCGGGGTGCAGTTCGGGCTGCAAAGCTACAGCTTTAACGGCCTGCCGCTGGAGGGCATCCTCGACGTGGTGATCGCGTCGATGGTCGAGACCGGGCTCGGGGAATGCGAGATCTGGTCACCGCTCATTGAACCGCCGGATCTTGTGCGCCAGATCCGCGCGGCGCAAGACGCGGACCAAAGGGCCAAGGCCCGGGCCGAGCTTGGAAAATGGCACCTGGCAGTTCCGCTGGATCATTTTCGGGCGATTCGCAGGAAATTCGAAGAGGCCGGAATTGAGATTACCGCCTTCAGCGCTTCGCCCGGGTCGAGCGATGAGGAGCTGAACCGGAGCTTCGAGATCACCAAGGCGCTCGGGGCGAGAATCATGACCGTGGCGAGTCCTCTCTCGATAGCGAGGCGGCTGGCGCCGATGGCGGAGCGGCACGATCTGCTGGTGGGGCTGCAGGGCATTCCGACGATGCAGGCGACGAACCCGGATCAGATCGCGAGGCCGGAGCAGTATGAAGAGGGGGTGGCTCTGTCAAAGAATTTCCGGATCACGATCGACGTCGGCGACGCGGTTGGCGGCGGATATGACGCGCTCCAGTTTGTCCGGGATCACCACCAACGAATCTTTCAGCTCTTTTTGAAGGACCGCACCAAGGCCGGAGTCAGCGTGCCGTGGGGCGAGGGCGACACGCCGATCGCGGCGATTCTGCAGTTGATCCGCGACCAGAAGTGGCCGATTCGCGGTTACCTCGACAACGACTACAAAAGCCCGCTGAGCCGCGCGGAGGATGTGAAGCGAAGCTACGCCTACGCCAGGCGCGCACTGGCATGAGGGCTCCCGCCCTGGTTGGCGTTGGTTGCGCGACCCGAGCGCGCTAGTGTAAGCTGCCCGAAGCATCCCGCAGACGAAAGAACACATGAGCCAACCCATCACCGCCAAGCAGCCGGACCAGCATTTTGTGCAGGGTCTGGGCCTGTTCGATTCCACCATGGTGGTGATTTCGGTGATGATCGGCTCGGGGATCTTCATCGTTTCGGCCGATATGTCGCGGCTGATCGGCAGCCCGGGTTGGATGCTGATGGCGTGGGTGCTCACCGGCGTGCTGACGATTGCGGCGGCGCTTTCCTATGGCGAGCTGGCGGCGATGATGCCGCAAGCCGGTGGGATGTACGTCTATTTGCGCGAGGCCTTCTCGCCGTTGTGGGGCTTCCTGTACGGGTGGACCTTCTTCACCGTGATTCAGACCGGGACCATCGCGGCGGTGGCGGTGGCGTTCGCGCGGTTCTCTTCGATCGTGTTTCCGGCAGTGGCCGAGGATCACTACCTGATCCGCCCGATTCACATCTCGGCCGGCTACGCGGTTTCGCTGTCCACGGCGCAGCTGGTGGCGATCGGCGTGATTGCCCTGCTGACCTGGACGAACACACGCGGCCTGGAATACGGCAAGATCGTGCAAACGATCTTCACGTCGGCCAAGACGCTGGCGCTGGGAGCGCTGATCGTGGTCGGCCTGGCTCTGGGGTGGAACGCGACCGCGGTGCACGCAAATTTTACCAACATGTTCCGCATTGGCGCCTTCGATCCGGCGCTGGGCGTGCCGGCGGCGAGCATCTTCGGGCTGGTGGTGGCGCTTTCGGTGGCGCAATCCGGGTCGCTGTTTGCGGCCGATTCCTGGCACGACATCACCATGGTAGCGGGCGAAGTACGCAACCCCAAGCGCAATCTTCCGCTGGCGCTGGCGCTGGGGTGTTCGACGGTGATCGGCCTTTACCTGCTGGCCAACCTGGCGTACCTGGCGGTGCTGTCGCTGCCTGAGATCCAACATGCGCCCTCCGACCGCGTGGCAACAGCCATGCTGGAGAAACTCTTTCCCGGGTATGGCCCGGTGCTGATGGCGGCTGCGATCATGGTCTCCACATTCGGCTGCGTGAACAGCCTGGTGCTGGCGGGCGCGCGCGGATACTACGCAATGGCCAAGGACGGGTTATTCTTCGCGCCAGCCGGCGTGCTGAACCGGGCACACGTGCCGGCCTGGGGACTGGTGGCGCAGGGAATCTGGGCAGCCGTGCTGGTTCTGCCGCGGACCTACAACCCGGCCACACAGCTCTACGGGAATCTGTACAGCAATCTGCTGGACTGGGTGATCTCCGCGGCGCTGCTGTTCTACATCCTCACCATCGCGGGCGTCTTCCGGCTGCGGCGGACACGGCCCGACGCCGAGCGGCCGTACAGGGTGTGGGGCTATCCGCTGCTGCCGGCAGCGTACATTCTAGGCGGATCGGTGGTGCTGCTGATTCTGTTCGCCTACCGGCCGGCGACGACGTGGCCGGGGTTGGTGATCGTGGTGCTGGGCGGGGCGGTTTATGCCGGGCTGAAGGGCACGCGCAAACCGGATGCGAGCGGGACGCACTGATTCGAGGGCTCCCCGGGCCGGGCATGCCCGGCCCCTACGGACAATTCAAGAAAACGCGGACAGCGCAAGCGCCTGTCCCACAGGACGCGGCCTCAGAGTCCCTTGCTGTGAAACTCGTGTAACGCGACCAGGGCGACGATAGCGGCCGCCGCCACCAGGCCAGCGACCACCACGATGGCGATTTTGGCCCCCTTGCTGAGGTTCGGCCCCACCGCGGCCACTTCACTGTACGCGATCCGGACGGGAGTGGTTTGGCTGTCGGGCAGCATCGTGAAATGGTCCGGCTCGATGCTCTGAATGTTGCCGTGATACTCCTGTCTTCCCGTCGTCCGCACCTGGATATGCTTGCCAGCACCGAAGTAGGTGACCACCCGGCGCACCTCGATCGCGTCAGTTGGGCCGGAGGTATGGTAGGTGATCTTGGCGAGCTTCACCTGGGCCAGCTGTTCGTAGGAAATCGCCTTCGCGGCAGAGGCGCTGCCGGTGCTGAGCAGAAAGCCCCGTTCGTCGATCGATTGAATTGCGCCACGCCATCTCACGCCGCCCGCCAGCTTAACGTTGACCTTGGCACCCACTCCGAGCTGCTCGACTTCGAGTTTGACCGAGCTGGCCGCGGGCGGGGCCGCAGCGGGGAACGACTGCGCGTCGCCAGGAGTCAGCGAGGCCACTAAGAACATCGCACCCCACGCCGTGACTGATTGCAATCTCTGCATCCCGTTCTCCTTTGAGCTCCGTTTGCGGTTTCCGCGCCGATTGGGGCCAAGTATACACCGAAAGGCACGGGGCGTTGCGTGAGATCTACGCGAAGGAATGCCGGCTCGACAGCCGGCAGAGCAGGCTGGACAGCCTGCGCCACGGGGGTGTCAGCCCAGGCCGGGGTGGATCCAGGGACTCCGGTAGGGGCGCTGTAGCAGGCGGTTGGCCTCGGGATCGCCGGTGACTTCGCGGCGCGCGGCATCCCAGGCGAGGGTCCGGTTGAGCTGCAACGCGATGTTGCCGAGAATGCAACTGGCGGTGGAGATATGGCCCTCTTCGATATCCGCGACGGGTTTTGAGCGCGCGCGGATGGCCGCGAGAAAGTCCATCATGTGATGCCGGATGGCCGGGGCGCAGTGGCGCTCGAGGTCCTTTTCGGTGCGATCCTCAGGAAACTGCTCGAACTCGTAGGTGACGTCCTTGTGAACGGGCTTGCCGCGGTCTCTGGGGATGAAATCGTAATGGAACACATCCGCCTTCAACGTTCCGCGGTCGCCATACAGGGTCGCGGCCCAAGGGTAGTTCGGGTCCGGCGGATCGCCCCAGGATCGGTGCTGCCAGATGATCTTCAGATCGTCATATTCGAAGGTCACCAGCTGAGTGTCAGTGATGTTGGCAATGCTGTTCTTGTCGACCAGGATGCCACCACTGGAGCTGATTCGTTTGGGCCAGCCAAGGCCGAGCATCCAGCGGGTCATATCGAACATGTGGACGCACATGTCGCCGACGATTCCATTGCTGTACTCCATGAATGCCCGCCAGCCGCGCGGATGAACCAGGCGATTGTAAGGCCGCATGGGCGCCGGGCCGGTCCACATGTCATAGTCGAGGTATTCGGGCGGAGCGATATCCGGCGGATGATCCATGGCGCGCATGTGATAGTAGCAGCAGATTTCGACCAGCGCGACCTTGCCCAGCTTGCCGGACTGCACAACCTGATCGCGGGCTTCAACCAGGTGTGGGGTGCTGCGCCGCTGGGTTCCGATCTGCACCACGCGGCCGAGTTTGCGTGCCGCATCCAGCATCGCCTGGCCTTCCCGAACATCCGCGCTGACCGGCTTCTGGCAATAGACGTCGGCCCCGGCCTGCATCGCCGCGATGGCGGCCAGCGCGTGCCAATGGTCGGGCGTGCCGACGAGCACGATGTCGAGATCCTTTTCGGCTAACATGCGGCGATAGTCGGCATAGGTGCGCGGCTTCTTTTTCGAGGCCTGCCGGGCCGCCACCATGTCCGCGGCCTCGGCAAGCATGTGCCGGTCGACATCGCAGAGCGATACCACTTCCACCGGGGAGACCTGAATCAGCCGGAACAGGTCAACCTTGCCGTACCATCCGCAGCCGATCATTCCCACGCGCAGCGGTCGGTCATCGGCAAACGGGCTGGCATAGGCTCGCGACGCGGCAGCGAGGCCGGCGGCGCCCGTCAACAGAAAGTGTCGGCGATCCATATGGGTGCGAGTATACTCCAGCGCGCAGGAGATAGGACGGGTACCGCGTCGCTTGTCAGCACCGCGGACCGGGCATGCCCGGCCCCTACAGACGCCGGAGGCAAAACGCCGGCGCTACAGCGCGCCGACAGACGACACAGACCGATCGTCTGTCCTAGTGTTCTTCGAGGGCGCCGCTGGACAGCACCTGGATGCCGTGCTGTTGCAGGCGGGCGATGGCGGCATCGGGCTGATCGAAGCGGAAAATCAGCACCGCCTTCTCGCCGCGCGCGAAAGGAAAAGCGTACATGTATTCGATGTTGATGGCGCTGCCCTGAAACGCTTCGAGAACTTCCGCCAGGCCGCCGGGACGGTCCGGCACCTCGACGGCCAGCACCTCGGTGATCTTCACCACCGAGCCGGCTTGTTCGAGCAGAGCTTTTGCGCGCTTCCAGTCCGAGACGATCAGGCGCAGGATGCCGAAGCGCTCGGTGTCGGCCAGCGACAGGGCGCGGATATCGATACCTTCCCTCGCGAGCACGCGGCAGGGCGCTATGACGTGGCCCGGCTTGTTCTCGGAGAAGACGGAAAGCTGGTGGAGTTTCATGGCTGCAGTCGCCGGCGGTCGATCACCCGCCGGGCCTTCCCTTCGCTGCGCTTGATGGTCAGGGGCTCGACCAACGTGACTTTGGCGCGGATGCCCAGGACGTGCTCGAGCGCGCCGGAGATCCGGTGATTGAGCCGCTCCAGGACGCCGATCTGGTCACTGAACATTTCCGGGGTCACCTCCACCTGGACCTCGATCTGATCCAGTCCCTGTTCGCTGGTGAGGACGATCTGGTAGTGCGGCAGGGTGCCTTCGACTTCGAGCAGCGCCGCTTCCACCTGCGACGGGAACACGTTGACGCCGCGCACGAACAGCATGTCGTCGCTGCGGCGGCCGATGCGCCGCATGCGCCGGAGCGACCGGCCGCAGGCGCAGGCGCCCGGCATCAGCGAGGTGATGTCCCGCGTGCGATAGCGGATCATGGGCATGGCCTGTTTGCTGAGCGTGGTCAGGACGAGCTCGCCCTCGTCGCCGTCCGGCAGCACGCGGCCGGTCTCCGGGTCGACGATTTCCGGGTAAAAATGATCCTCGAAGATGTGCAAGCCGTCCTGGGCGGGGCATTCGACCGCGACGCCGGGGCCGATCACTTCCGACAACCCGTAGATATCGAACGCCTGGATGCCCGCCAGGCTCTCGATGCGCTTGCGCATGGAGC
This sequence comes from uncultured Solibacteraceae bacterium, assembly GCA_964654065.1. Taxonomy (GTDB): domain Bacteria; phylum Acidobacteriota; class Terriglobia; order Bryobacterales; family Bryobacteraceae; genus Bog-375. Next base: position 3,221 of record CAZZHN010000038.1, on the reverse strand, counting down.
CAGTCCACGGTTCAGCACCGAAGACGCCAGCACGCAAGGGCAGGGCGCGCAGGTCCACACCGAGCTGCGCGGCGCGGTCTACCAGGTGAAGAAAGTAGCTAGGCGTGGAGCAGATGGCGGTGACGCCGAAATCGCGCATCACCATGATCTGGCGGTCTGTGTTCCCTCCGGAGATGGGAATCACGGTAGCGCCCAGACCTTCCGCGCCGTAGTGCGCTCCCAGGCCGCCGGTGAACAGCCCGTAGCCATAGGCATTCTGCACGATATCGCCGGCGTGCAGCCCGCAGGTGGCGAAGCTGCGGACCATCACCGAAGTCCAGACCTCGACGTCCTGGCGAGTATAGGCCACCACGATCGGCTTGCCGGTGGTGCCGCTGGAGGCGTGCAGGCGAACAATATCTTCCATCGGGCTGGCGAAGAGACCGAAGGGGTAGGTGTCGCGCAGATCCGCCTTGGTGGTGAACGGCAGAGCGGCGATATCGTCCAGATTCTGCAGATCGGCAGGCTCGAGGCCGGCCTGCTTCATGCGCGAGCGGTAAAGCGGCACGCGCGACCAGGCCCGTTCGACGGTGCTGCGCAGGCGGCTGAGCTGCAGCTCACGCAAGATCGCAGCGGGCAGATAGTCCGGCGTGCTGGCCGGCTGAAACGGGGCCCCACTGGCTGTCGTACCTGCGGCTGGCGTGCGGGCGGTCATGCGAATCGAACTCGATAGTAGCAACTGGCCCGATCTGGCGGGGCACGTTCGCCCGGCCTGTTTGCGGGATTCCCATTGGCGCGTCTATGCCGATAATATGGACCGAGGTGCCCGATATGCTCCGTCTCAGAAGCCTTGTTTTGGCGATGGCGGCCTGGCCGCTGGTGGCTGCCTCGCAGCCGGCTGCAAAGCCGGCAGACGCCGGGATGTCGTCCGAGCGGCTCAAGCGGATCCACGAATCGATCCAGCGCCACATTGACGCCGGTGAGATTTGCGGGGCGGTGACGGTAGTGGCGCGCCGCGGGCAGGTAGTGAACTTTGAAGCGCACGGCCTGATGGACCTGGAATCGAAGCGGCCGATGGAGAAGGACGCCATCTTCCGGCTGGCCTCAATGACGAAACCGATCACGGGCGCGGCGGTGATGATGCTGGTGGAAGAGGGCAAGATCCGGTTAAGCGACCCGGTTTCGAAGTTCCTGCCGGAGTTCCACGACATGAAAGTGGCGGTGCCAGTGGAACGCGCGGGAGGGCCTGGGCGCGGCGCGGCCAGCGAGCCGGACTTCTACGTGATTCCGGCGAACCGGGAAATCACCATCCGCGATTTCCTGACGCACACGTCCGGCCTGGTGAGCGGCGGCCTGGGGGCGGCACAAGCGCCGAAGCTGGCGCCGCACGGGCCCGCCGACACACTCGCGGGTTACGTACCGAAGCTGGCCGCGGTGCCGCTTGATTTCCAGCCCGGAGCGCAGTGGGCTTACAGCGGCGCGGCGGGCCCGGAAGTCCTTTCGCGCATCGTCGAAATCGCATCCGGCCAGACGTACGACGAGTTTCTGCGCACCCGCATCTTCGAGCCGCTGGAGATGAAGGACACTTTCTTCTATCCACCCGAAGATCGCCGGCCGCGGCTGGTTACGCTATACCGGAAGACACCGAACGGGCTCGAGAAGGCGGCGAACCAGGACGGCTTTTCGAGCAAGACGTATTTTTCCGGCGGGGGCGGGTTGATGTCGACCGCCGGCGACTACCTGCAGTTTGCGCAGATGCTTTTGAACGGCGGCGAACTGCACGGCAAGCGCCTGCTAGGCCCGCGCACGGTGGAACTAATGGCGTCCAATCACGTCGGCGATATGTTCGACGGCAAGCTGGGACGGCCGGCCCACGGGATGGGTTTCGGGCTGATCGTGCAGGTGGTGGAAGACAACGTCGCGGCGGGCCTGCGCGTGTCCAATGGCGCTTTCGGCTGGGATGGCGCGTTTGGGACGCAGGTGTGGATCGACCCGAAGGAAAAGATGCTCACCATCATCATGATTCAGACGCAGGTTGCGGCCGTGCAGCGCGATTTCGAAAACGCAGTGGTGCAGGCGATCATCGAGTAGACGGGAGGGACATATGTCGCAAGCCAGGCAACGAATCGAGCGGAGAGATTTCTTGCGGATTTCGGCCGGGGTGGGTGCGGCTTTCGCACTGGGCCAAAGCGGACGCGGGGCCGCGACTGGCATGTATTTGTCGCTCAACGGCTCGCTGACGGGAGGCAAAGTGGATTGGCCGGAATTCGCCCGGTTGGCCGCCCGCGTGGGGTATGGGGGCACGGATGTGAATTTGCGGGCAGCCCGGAAGGCGGGCGTAGAGGCGACGCGCGCTTTATTCGGTGAGCTTAAGATCAAGGCATCGAATGCCGATCTGCCGGTGTCGTACACGCGAGACCAAGCGGCCTTCGAGCGGGGCCTGGCGGATCTGGACGAAGCGGCAGAGTTCGCCGCCGCCATCGAATGCCCAACCTTCCTGACGGTCTTCCCGCCCGCCAGCACGACGCCGAAAGCGGAATTGCGGAAAACGCTGAAAGATCGAGTGACAAAGATGGGCGAGATTCTACGCGGCTCGAATATCCGCCTGGGGCTGGAATTTCTGGGCCCGCTGCACTTCCGCACGAGCCAGCCCTACGAATTCATCTGGCGCATGAATGAGACGCTGGAATTCGCCAAAGAATGCGGGCCGAACGTAGGGCTGCTGCTGGATGTCTGGCATTGGTACCACTCGGGCGCGACCCTGGCGGACATCACCGCGGCGGGAAGCGAGCGCATCTTCCACATCCATCTGTCTGACTGCGTGAAGGAGACGCCGGAGCAGGTGCGCGACAACCAGCGCGTCCTGCCCGGCGAAGGCGTCATTCCGCTGGTTCCGTTCTTCGAGACACTGGCCAAGGTCGGTTACCGCGGCGGCGTGAGCCCGGAACCCATCGGGCGGATTCCGAAAGAGATGACAGCGGAGGAAGGCGCGCGGCTGGGGCTGGATACGGCGCTGGCGGTGATGCGCAAGGCGGGCGTGGCGTGAGAACGCACGCCGCGCGGCAAAAGCCGAGACGACTCTCGGCTCAGCAGGCTTGACAGCCTGCGCCACAGTCGAAAGGAACACGCGAAGCTAGCTCTTGATGCTGTGCGTGGCGGCGTCCCAGAAGACGGGCTTCTGGCGGAAAAAGCTCTCGTTCGCCATGTGGCAGGCGATGGCGGCGTGGTTGCCGAATACGGCA
>CAZZHN010000037.1:0-27878 GCA_964654065.1 uncultured Solibacteraceae bacterium | reverse complement strand
TTGATCAGCGCGCGCTGCGGCACATCCATATCGAGCGAGACGGCGTCCACCAGCAGGAAATCGGGGGCGGGGTTGAGCTGGCTGACCGCCATTCGCATCGCCTGCCGCGAGGCTTGGTAGATATTGACCGAATCGATGGTGGCGGCGTCGACCGCAGCCACGGCCCAGGCCAGCGCGCGTTCGCGGATCCGCGCGGCGAGAGTTTCGCGCCGCTCCGGTTCCAGCTGCTTGCTGTCGTTCAAGCCGCGAATGGGACGGTCGGGTGAGAGAATGACGGCGGCGGCCACGACCGGCCCGAACAACGAGCCGCGGCCTACCTCATCCACGCCCGCCACCCCATGAAACCCGCGCGCGCGCAGCTCACGCTCGATAGTGGCCTGGCAACGGATTTTGCCACACGCCGCTTCGGGCCGCATGGAATTTGGGACGCTTATTCTCGCTCGCGGAGGCGGGCGGCTTTGCCCTTGAGGTCGCGCAGATAATACAGCTTGGCGCGCCGGACGCGGCCGGTGCGGACAACGTCGATGTGATCGATGATGCGGGCGTGTACCGGGAAGATGCGTTCCACACCCTGCCCGAAGCTGACCTTGCGAACCGTGATGGTCTCACCGAGGCCGGTATTGTTGCGCGCAATCATCACGCCTTCGAAAGCCTGCAGCCGCTCCTTGTCGCCTTCCTTGATCTTGACGTGAACGCGGATCGTGTCGCCCGGCCGGAACGTAGGGACGTCGGTCCGGACGTTCTTCTGAATAAACTTCGTCAACAGCGTGTTCTGCATGGGGAGATGTCCTTAAACTGTTTATTTTACAACGGGAGAGGGGGGGGTTGCTGGAGGATGAAGCGCGCTTGCAACCAAATGCCGTGGCGCGGGCTTCTCAGCCTGCTGAGCCGAGAGTCGTCTCGGCTCTTCTTTCCTGATCGAGTGCGAACACCTCATTCCCTTGTGAGCAGGCTGTTTTAAGCGTGTTTTCACTATTTGTTGCTGGTGCGGCCGGTGCAGCTCAGTGCGCCTTGAAAACATAGTCGAGACGACTCTCGACTCAGCAGGCCGGACGGCCCGCGCCACGGCGGCCTCAGTCTTGGCTTCTCAGCCCACGAACAGCCCCATGCGCTCTTTCACCAGGCGCACGGTTTGGTTGGCGATGGGGGCAACGCGCTCGGCGCCCTGGCGGAGGACGCCGGCCAGGTAGCCGGGCTCGCTGGTGATCTCGCGGTAGCGCTGCTGAAAAGGTTCCAGGTGTGCGATGGCCATGTCGGCCACCTGCTTTTTCAAGTCGCCGTAGCGCATGCCAGTGAAGCGGGCTTTCATCGCGTCGTCGGTGTCGCCGGAAAAGGCCTGGTAGATCGCCAGCAGATTGAGAACTCCGGGGCCGGCGCAGTTGAAATCGACGGCCGGGTTGGAATCCGTCGTGGCGCGCATGATAGTCTTGCGCACCGTCTCCGGCGGATCGAGCAGCGCCACCGCGTGATTCTGGCCGGCGGCCGACTTGCTCATCTTCTGGGTGGGGTCGTCGAGCCCCATGATGCGCGCGCCGACGGCCGGAAGGCTGGTGCCGGGCACCACAAAGGTCTCGCCATAAAGCGAATTGAAGCGGTGCGCGATGTCGCGTGTCAGTTCCAGGTGCTGGGCCTGGTCTTCGCCCACGGGCACGATGCCCGCCTGGTAAAGCAGGATATCGGCGGCCATCAGCACCGGATATTGCAGCAGCCCGGAGCTCACGGATTCCTGCTTCCCGGCCTTGGCTTTATACTGCGTCATGCGCTCCAGCCAACCGACCGGGGTGACGCAGGTGAGCATCCACGACAACTCGGCGTGCGCGGCCACCGCAGATTGAACCATAATGGAGCAAGTGTTGGGGTCGATACCGGCAGCCAGGTAGAGGGCGGCGATCTCCTCGATCTTGCGGCGCAGCTCGCCGGGGTCCTGATAGACCGTGACAGCGTGCAGGTCGACGATACAGAAGATGCACTCGTAATCGTTCTGGATCCGCACCCAGTTCTTGAGGGCGCCCAGGTAGTTGCCGATATGCAGGTTTCCGGTGGGCTGCATTCCGGAGAAAACTCGTGTTTTCATGGTAAAAGGTTTGGGAGTAAATCCTATCGTAAGCAATTTCGAACTGCGGGTGGAAAAACTGGTGTATGGCGGCGACGGCCTGGCGCGCCTGGATGGGCGCGTGGTGTTCGCGCCGTTCGTGCTGCCGGGCGAGCGCATCCGTGCCACGGCGCGCGCCGAGAAACCGGGCCTGGTGCAGGCGCGCACGCTGGAAGTTCTGGAGGCGTCGCCGGAACGGGTGGCCGCCGGCTGCGCGGTCTTCGGCCGGTGCGGCGGATGCCACTACCAGCACGCGCCGCACGAATATCAGGTCGAGGCCAAGCGCGCCATCCTGGTGGAGGAGCTGCGGCGGCTGGGTAAGATAGAGCCGCCCGCCGAGATCGCCGCCGTGACAGGCCCGGCGTGGGGATACCGCAACCGCGCGCAACTGCACGTCGATGGGCGGAGTATCGGCTTTCGCGAACCGCGTTCGCATAGCATCTGCTCGATCGACGCCTGTCCCACTTCATCGCCCAAGATTAATCAGGCGATCGCCGCCCTCAACCAGATGGCGCAGGAAGCCCGTTGGCCGCTGTTCATGGAAACCATCGAAGTGTTCAGCGACGAGGACAGTACCCAGATCAATGTTCTCGACACCAGGCGCCCCGTGGCGCGCCGCTTTTTCGAGTGGTGCGGCGAGCGCATTCCCGGCCTGGTCGAGGGAGCGCTGGATTATCGGGGCCGCTTCCGCGTCAGCAGCAATTCTTTCTTCCAGGTGAACCGCTTTCTCGCGGATCAGTTGGTGGAAACGGCGCTTGCTGGGGCCGAAGGCGAGACGGCCTTGGACCTTTACGCGGGGGTCGGGCTTTTCTCGCTGTCGCTGGCGCGGCGCTTTCGGCGCGTGAATGCGGTCGAAGCCGGAGGCGGTGCGGTGCGCGATCTGCGCTTCAACGCCGAGCGGGCGGGGCTGGCCAACATCAAGGCCCAACAGATCACGGCAGAGGCCGCAGTGGAAAAACTGCAAAGGTCGCCGGACTTCGTGCTCGCCGATCCCCCGCGCGCCGGTCTCGGCAAAATCATGGTGCAGCGGCTGGCGGGTCTCAAGCCGCGCCGCCTCGCACTCGTGGCGTGCGATCCTGCCACGCTGGCGCGCGACCTCTCCGCGTTAACCGCATATGGATACCGCATCACCGCCATGACGCTCGTCGACCTGTTCCCGCAGACGTTCCACCTGGAAACGGTGGTGCAGTTGGAGCTCGGGTAGGGGGAGAACCTCATAACCAGAACCCAAGTCTGTACTGTAATAGCGGATATGAGAGCGAACTAACGGCGGCGCCGAGTTTCTCTAACTCATTGATTCTAATATCAAGGGTAGTTAACTACAGCCGCTGATACACCCGAGGAGTAGTCCCCGACGGTCCCATAGGGCTCAGGACCGATGGGACTTTAGCGCACATTACCGGCGACCTAAAATCGGTTTGTGCGATGTCCTTTCCGACTCCTTCGGTGCACGCGGCGTCTGTTCGCACCGGCGATCCTGCCGCGCTGCGGGAGGCGTGCATGATCTGCCGGCTCCTTGGCAGTTTGGCCTTCCTCGCGGTCAGTTGCTTCGGTTCACCGATTTACTTCTGGGTGAACGACGCGAGCGGAAATATCGGAGAGGTGAATATTGCGACCGGCGGCGTCACCATGGTCGGGAACGCGGGAGTGATTCTGACCGACATCGCGTTTGCACCCGATGGAAGCCTGTACGGCGTCACCATGACCAGCCTGTATTCCATCAACACTTGTACCGGCAAGGCCACGCTCATCGGCTCGCTCGGCAACGGGATTTCGAACGCAAATGCCCTGGCATTTTCCCCGGGTGGAACGCTGTACACGGCCGACTACAACAACCTTTACACGGTAAACCCGGCTACTGGCCTGGCAAACGACGTCGGTCCCATCGGCCTGGGCGGCTCAGGCGGCGATTTGGCCTTCTTAGGCGGGAAGCTCTATCTTTCCACGGCTTCCAACCAACTGGCGACCCTCAACCCTTCCACTGGAGCGACTACGCTCGTTGGGAACCTTGACGCGGTGAACATTTGGGGGTTGGGAAGCCCAAGCAATTTGAATCTGTACGGAGTTGGCGGAGAGAATGTCTATTCCATTAGCCTGACCAGCGGCATTGCCACCTTTGACCTCTCGTGGGATGAGAATCGACAGGGATTAGGAGTGGCGTGGGGTGGGGCGTTTGCGCCGGCAACGATTGATCCGCCAGCCGATCCGCCCTCTGATCCTCCCTCCGATCCCACTTCCGACCCCATCTCCACTCCCGAGCCGGCCACGCTCGCGCTATTCTGCGTCGGCGTGCTCCTGATTGCGCTCAGGTTTCGGCTGCGCTCTCGATCGGCTCCCGAAAACGTCCGCGCTGCAGGTGGCCGGAACGCCGGCGAGTAAACCCTCCGGCTTCCTGCGGGACGCGGGGGACCATCCAGTTCTTCCTGACTTGGCCGGGCCGGCAAATCACTTCTTGGCCTGACCTGAACACTGTCACGATTCTTCGAAACCGGATGGAGCTCGGCTATACTGCGAAGAATCCGCTATGGGGACCCGCGTTATCCAGTCACCGTCCATTGACCCGCGTTACACCTGCTTCCGGCTGGAGATTCGCGAGTCCAGGATTCACTACCGCGGCGTTTACACACTTGACCCGATCCCTTCCCGCCGCAAAGTGATCGAGTACACGGGGGAGCGTATCAGCCGGCGCGAAACCAAGCGCCGCGGCCAGGGACCGGTCACCTACCTGTTCAGTCTCGACGATTACTGGGCCCTCGACGGCGCCGTTGGCGGGTCCGGCGCCGAGATCATCAACCACAGCTGCGACCCGAACCTGAGGGCCTGCGTCTTCAAAGGGCACATCCTGTACATCAGCAAACGCCCGATCGGCAGCGGCGAGGAGCTGACGGTCGACTACCGTTTCTCCGACGCCGTCGGACACGTCCGTTGTTGCTGCAACGCGCACAATTGTCGCGGCACCATCAACCTCAATCTCAGGTGAAGAGCGTCACGGCGGGAGGTGGCGGATGGAGCAGGTGTCACCGGGTTGGATTGGGCGCGCCCGCCCTCGACAAGAGCAAAGCAGAGCACGCATAGACAGGGAGCACGAGTATCCGCCGAGTCATCCCTGTGCCGGCTTCGCGGGGCGGTCGGCCTTTCCTTTCCCCGGCAGCCCTGCCGGGTTCTCGTGGGTGCGTTCTCTGAATTTGCCCCGCAGGCTGGCGGCGAGGGACACCGCCGATTCACCGAAGCGGTCCCGCATGTGGTCCGCGGCGGCTAGCGCTCGTTGCCAGCGCTCATGGCGCTGGTCGTCCAGGAGATCCATTTGTGCTTGCTCTTGCGACCAGCCGGAGGCATGCACGCCGAGCAGCCTCACGGCCGCGCCACGTTTCCAGTTGCGATGGAACAGCGCGCGGATCTCGTCGAACAGTTCCGTGTCGAGCGCGGTCGCCCTCTCCACCGAGCGGGCGCGGGTGATGGTGGAGAAATCCGAATAACGCAGCTTGAGCTGGAGGGTGCGGGCGCTCAGCCCATGCTCGCGCAGGCGGCGGCCGACCATCTCGCTCAGCCGGGCGAGCGTGGGTTCGATCAGCGTCAGGTCGGCCGTGTCTTCGGAGAAGGTGTGTTCGTGGCTGATCGACTTGGGGCCTTCTTCGGCGCCGATATCGGTATCGAACCACCCGCCCGCGTCCAGGCCCTGCGCTTTGCCGGCCAGCGCCATGCCCCATTTGCCAAAGCGCTGTTCCAGGAACGCCTCGTCCAGTTTCGCCAGGTCGCCCACCTTGCGAATTCCGAGCGAGTGCAGATTCTGTTCGCTCACTTTGCCCACGCCGGGGACGCGCCGCACATCGAGGGGAGCGAGGAACGCGGCTTCGCGGCCCGGAGGCACCCATAACACACCGTTGGGCTTGGCCTGGTCGGAGCAGATCTTGGCCACCAGGCGGGAGGCGGCGATGCCGATGGAGCAGTTCAGGCTGGTCGCTGAGTGGATGCGCTCGTGCAGCAGGTGCGCCGCGTGCAGCGGAGGGCCGTAGAGGCGCTGCGTGCCGGTGATGTCCAGATAGGCCTCGTCGATCGAGGCCATCTCCACCAGCGGCGTGAAGCCGCACAGCACATCGTAGACTTTGCGCGAATAGTCGCGGTAGCGGTCAGGGTGGCCGTCGACGAAGATGGCCTGCGGGCACATCTTGTACGCCGTGCGCAGCGGCATGGCCGAATGCACGCCGAAGCGGCGCGCCGCGTAGGATGCGGCCGAAACCACGCCGCGCTCATTGGGGCGCCCGCCCACCACCACCGGCTTGCCTTTCAGCGCGGGGTCGAACAACTCTTCCACGGACACGAAAAAAGCGTCCATGTCCACGTGGAAATAGGTCTTCATTCTCAGCAGCCCGGAGGCAGTCGCCTGCTTCGACGATTGTACCGTTCGACCGCGCCTGCGGGTCAAACCGCCTCACCGTACAAGTGTTTCCGGAGGCGGTTGGCCCCACCGGCGCAAGACCCAAAACGGCTGGTCCGAGCCAGGGATGAGGATCGGCACTTCTTCCAGGAATCCGGCCGGGCCGGGCGCCTCCTTGTCAGGAAATGTCGCGAACCAGACATGCTCCGCACTGCCGGCAACGATCTTGTCTAAGACGGTGCGAGCGGAAACGCCGGAACACGGGAACTGGATCTTGGGTTCGTTGGCGCCACTTCCTATGCTCACGCCGAATCCGCCGCCGATCTTCGGCGCGACCACGGCGCGCACATTCAATTCCAGATAGACCGCCGCCATCCGCGCGATCATCGGTTGGCATTCAGAGAACCCAAAACCAGCCAGTTTCGCGTTGAGAGGGTTGCGAGGATCGCTCTTCAGGGTGGTGTTGAAGACATGAACAACGCCATCTTCCACAAGCCATTCATACCCGGCGTGCATGGAAACCACCGCCTGGATTACGTCCTGGGCCGTGGCGCGGCCGGCGTCGAACCGGACGGGCTTCAGCGTGTCAGTTGTTTTGAGCCACTCTACTCCCAACGGGAATTGGAAGTCGGCCGACGCCTTGAGCAGAGCCTCGAGGAACGTGCGCGCTTCGAGGGAGTAATCCTGAATTTCTCGAGAAGATAGCTGCTGCCCGAATGCGGGAAGGGCAATCACCAGGAAAGGAGCGAGCAGCCAAGTTCTCACAGCCCGATTCTACTTCCCATACCGGTCACGACAGTCTTTCGAGCAGAAGTGCACGACTTCGCCATTCACGGTGCGAGTCAGGCTTGCCGCTGTCGAGACATAGGTGCCGCAGACCGGATCCTTCTTCAATTCGCCCCCGGCCTGAACCGTGGGCACCGCCTGGGGGCGAGATGCCGGCGGTTGCCGAAACCGCGAGAGGAAATTGCCAAGCAGGGACCGGAGCAGGAGGAACAGCAGCAGGGGGAGAACAAACTCGACGAAGAATGCTCGAATCATGAGGTCGGGGCAGAAGCGCGCGGCCGCTGCCCCGGGTTATGCGTATGGCTACTTCTTTTTCTTCTTGCCCGCGTCGGGGTTCTTGTATTGCGTTTCGAGTTTGGAGCCGAGCGTGGTCAGCATATTCTTGGCTTCCTGCACGTGCGAACCATCCGCCTTGTCTGGGGGATCGCAGTTCGGATTATGGCATGCCAGCGACAGATACTTCTGGAAAGCATCCACCGTTCCGTCCACCGGCACAATTTTTCCGTCTTTGTCGAACGATGCCTTGGCCACCAGCGTCAGGCCATACTGATAGAACGCCTCTGCATACGGCGGCGCGCAGGCGATCGCCTTCTTGAAGGCCTCACTGGCGGCGTCGTTCTGGCCGGCGTTTACTTCCAGGGCGCCCAGGTTGTAATAATACTGGCCGGCGCCGGGAGGGTTGATGGTAGCGGCCTTCTCGAGTTCTGCCTGTGCTTCGGGGAACTTCTTGCCCCCTGCCAATGCGAGCGCATAGTTGTTATGCAGGCCGGCATCCTCCGGGTTGAGTGCGATGGCCTTGGTCCAGGTGTCGGCCGCCTTCTGCATGTTCGTATCGTAGTCGGCCCCAGTCTTCGTCTTGGCCAGTTGCTCGTAAGACTGAGCCAGGCCGGCCCAAACGGCGCCCTGCTTGGGGTCCAGTTCCCCCGCCTTGTTGAAGCTATCGACCGCCGCGGCGTACTGCGTTGCCGCCCGCTGCATGTTGGTGTCGTGGTCGGCGCCCGTCTGCGTTCTGGCCAACTGCTCGGCGGCCTGTCCCCCGTCCAAGGAAGCCCTGGCGGCATTATAGGCTTCGTTGAGCGCGGCATTTTTCTTCATGCTCTCTTCGCGCTTCTTGTAGAGATCCTCAAGCTGCTTCTTCTGCTCCGCGGTCATGCCGCGTTCCTGGTCTTTGGAGAGGCTGCCGCTCGCCGCGGCCTTGGACAAAGCGGCTGCCTGCGCGGCAGCTTCCTTCAGGTCGAAGTTCACCATCATGTTCGAGCTGGTGGTGGTCTTGACGTTATTGCGCTTGTCCATCTCCTTGCCGTCTACCTCACAGGAGACGGTATACGAGCCGAGAGGGAGCCCGTTATAGAGGAAATGGCCCTTCTTGTCGGTCTTAACGTGGTAGGAGCCTTTGATATCGGTGCGGACGATCTGGATTACGGCTCCCTGCACAGGGTTGCCGTCCAATCCGGTTACAGTTCCTTCCATGGTGGTGATTTGGGCGAAGGATGGCAGCGCCATCAGCAGCAGCCCGGACAGGGCCACGGCCGTCGTGCGGATCTTCATGGAACCTCCAACTTGAGAGTTGCGTGTATGAAATTCGAGTATACCGCAATTGATCTGTATCACCCTTGCAGCGGCTCTTGCAAGCGGTGTGGCGGACGGTTCGCGGGCCCGCCGCCTATTCGCCGAACAGGCCGATCTGTTCCTCGTGCGCGGGTTTCGCCTTGCGCCGTTTCAGAGGGCTGCCCACCACCCCCAATACTTCGACGGAACGCAGCCCCTGGCGCGGCAAAAACACCCGCTGCTGGGCGCCGTCAGGGTAAGGAGGAATCACAGTGAACCCATATGGCTCGACCGGCAGCAGGTCATTTGGCATCACTCCCTCCATGACTTCCCCATCGTGAAATGTGAATCGCATCCAAAGGCCTTCCATCTTCGGGCGGTTGAGGAAGACCGTGCGCCCGGCCTCGGCCACCGTGTTGAAGTCTCGCACGAACGAGACGCTCTTGATCTCCACGTAGGGCACGTTGACGATCTGGCCGTCGGCGGAAAGCAGCTCGACGCCCGTAGCCTGAAGATAGGAAAGGGGATTCAAGTATCCGGCGAGACTCTCCCGCTGAAACCGCCGGATCACCGCCTTTTTTGTGGTCGAAGTGGCCAAAAGGGTAGCCTTTTTTTTCAACTATGTTTCAAAACATTTCGGCGCTTATTGTATCATTGGCACGATGACGGAAGCGCTTGCGCAGGAAGCGGCTGGCCTGAAAGCACATACGCACGCGTTTCTCAATTATTGCCGGGTGGAAAAGGGTCTGTCGGCCAACTCGATCAGCGCCTATAGTGCTGACCTTGAACGATTTATCACTTCCGCCGACGGCCGTTCGGAAATCCCTGGACCGGAATCGTTGCGTCACTATATTGATAGTTTATACCGGGGCCGTCTGAGTAACCGCTCGGTTGCCAGGCACTTGGCCACCCTTCGTTGCTTTTTCCGTTTTCTGCTACAGGAGGGTGTTATCAATTGGGATCCGGCCCAGGAGTTGCGCCCCCCACGGCAATGGCAGACCATACCTAAATACCTGAATATCAATGAGATTGAGAAGCTGATACAGGCTCCAGACACCACCCGGCCGGGCGGGCTGCGCGACCGCGCCATGATCGAGCTGCTGTATGCCTCGGGTCTCAGGGTTTCGGAACTCTGCAGGGTAGGTGTGGGCGACCTGGATGCCGGCATGGGGTACGTGCGGGTCACCGGGAAAGGAAACAAGCAGCGCCTGGTTCCGGTGGGGCGGGAGGCGATTGTTGCCGTGGAACGGTACCTGGCAGAGGGCCGTGGCAGCCTGCTGAAGGGCCGCGCCAGCCGCTACCTGTTTGTGACCTCGCGTGGCGGCTGCCTCACCCGGCAGGCATTCTGGAAGCTGCTTGCCGGTTACGGGCGCAAAGTTCAAATCTTCCGCGGGCTGACGCCGCATGTCCTGCGCCACAGTTTCGCCACCCACCTGCTCGACGGTGGAGCGGACCTACGCAGCGTCCAGGTCATGCTGGGCCACGCCGATATTTCTACAACCCAGATTTACACGCACGTCATGCGGTCGAGGCTGCGGGAAACGGTTCAAAAGCATCATCCACGCGCTTGAGGATCACTACGCGAATCCGGCGCGAAACAGGTTGGTAAATTCGAGAGCGCACTTCGATGAGCGACTACATCTACATCCTGGAGAGCCACCTGAGCCCCGACCAAAACCTGGTTCTGGGAGAGGTGATGGCCGCCGCCGGACAGGCCAACCTCAACCTGTTCCTTACCGGCGGCGCGATGCGCGATATGCTGGCTGGTTTCCGGATTCGCGATCTCGATTTCGTGGTGGAGGGCGCTGCGCTCAAGCTCGCCAAGGCGGTAGCCGCGCATTCCGGCGCCGCCATCGTCTCTGCCGATGAGAACCGTAAGAGCGCAGAGCTGCTATTCCGCAGCGGCGCCACCGCGCAAATCGCCATGTCCCGGCAGGAGAAATACCCGCGCGGCGGCGGCAAGCCCCAGGTGTCCCCCGCCACCATTCAGGAGGATCTGCGCGGGCGCGATTTCACCTGCAACGCGGTAGCGCTCTCCCTCAACAAAACGTCGCGCGGTCTGCTACTGGATCCTCTGAACGGCCTGGCGGACATCGAGCGGCACGAGCTGCGCGCCGTCAGCGCCTATGGATTTTACGATGACCCCACGCGCCTGCTGCGGCTGGTGCGCTTAGGCGTCCGGCTGGGCTTCGCAACCGAGGAGCGAACCGCAATGCAGGTTGCCAACGCCCGCGAGGCCCAGGTGGAAAAGTCTATCCCGCCGCACGCCCTGGGGGCGGAGCTCAAACTCGTCGGTGCCGAAGACAACGCCGCCGGCATCATTGACGCGCTCGCCCAGGCCGGTCTGCTGGGGCTGTTTTCGGCGGCCCTTGCCGAGAATCATCCGCACCGCGCCGGGCTGGCCAAGTTCGAAAAGATTGCCCGCATGCTGCCCGACGAACTCCCGGTTCGCGCGGCCCGCTTCGGGCCCTTCATGGTCGCGTTGACCGAGAAACTGAGCTCACGGGAAAAGCAGGCGCTGGCCAAGCACCTCGAACTGTCCCGGGCGGACACCAACCACTGGCTGCAACTGGAGGCGCGTTCCAAAAAGCTGGCGGCGGCGCTGCGGTCGCCGCGCATCCGCAAGCCCTCGCAGGTGTACCAGATTGTTTCCACCGCCGCGCCGGACCAGGTGATGTTCCTGCTGTATGCTTCGGCGCTGAAACCGGTGCAGGACCGCCTGCGCGCTTATTTCCAGAAGTATCTGCCGGCGGTGCAGGAGATCACGCCGGAGGAATGGGCTACGGTGGAAGCCAAGCCCTCGCGCCAGCAGAAGGCCCGGGAGGAGTTCATCGCCAACCGGCTGGACCGCCGCGCGCCGCGCAAGCCGCCGCCAGCACCGCCGCCGCCGGTCCCGGAGCCGGTTATGGCGCGCCCGCGGGCGGTAGGTCAAGTCAGGGCTTGAGAGGGAAAGATCAGTCTGTGTCTTCGATCAGTCTATCGAGCTCAGGCAAGGCATGAGCGCGCGAGGCGACGGCCCGACTTTGGCAGATTGTTGGAATCCCAAACCCTAAGGCGACTGTGGCTAGTGCGGCTTGTTCAAGCCTGTCGTACCGCTGACACGCGAGAACAGGGGCAGTGCGGGCCGGCCGCCATTGGCCATCGCCAAGCGCCGTTCCATCACGGCTCCAGCGGTCCGGAATTCATGCTGTACCATTCGGATGGCGGTACGTCTGCCGGCTGAGCGGACAATCTTTCCATAGACCACCAGCTGCAGCGGGGCCACATTATGCAGCATCACCGGCCAGGTGAGCGAGAGCTCCACGTTGAGACCCGCCGGCAGAGGGCGCCCGGAATCGAACAGAATCCCGCCGCTCGAAAGGTCCACGGTGCGGCCCTCGCCGCTTTCCAGCACGCGGCGGCGCCGAATCAACTTCCAGCGCAACTCAAGTTCGAGTTCGTAGCGCTTATCCTGGCGCCGATCTCCTGCAATCGTATCGAATTCCTGAATTGTTTCGTCCCAATCCATCTCGGCACCTATCATGGTTTTCTCGGTCGCATCATTAGAGCCGCCTTCATTATGCGGACTTGCGAGGATCCTCTAAAGTCATGGAAGTACGTACCGGGTAACAGCGGTTCTACAACGTTACCCGTTAACCCTCCTGCCCAACAGTTAGTTGGACCCCTGCTATCCTCATAGAAAGCGTAGGAGAGATAGACATTGACTGGACGCCGTTTAACCCTGGTACTGCTGTTCGCGGCCGCCCTGCTTCCGGCACAGGATCTTAAGCAATTCGAGAAAAGGGTGACGGAATTCACCCTAGCCAATGGCCTGCATTTTACCGTTGTAGAACGCCACGAGACGCCCGTTGTTTCCTTCCACACCGTCGTCAACGTCGGTTCGGCGAACGATCCTGCCGGCGAAACCGGTCTTGCTCACATGTTCGAGCACATGGCGTTCAAGGGAACCGAGAGCATCGGTACCAGAGACTGGCCGGCTGAAAAGAAGGCCCTGCAGGAGGTGGAAGACCTCTACGACCAGGTGGATGCGGAGCGCAACAAGGGCCCTAAGGGCGATCAAAGCAAGATCGATTACCTGGGAATGAAGCTCAAGGTGGCCATCGATGCTGCGCAATCACTGGTGGAATCCAATGAGTACACACGCATCATCGAGGAAAACGGCGGCGCCGGCCTGAATGCAGACACTGCCTACGACTTCACCGAGTACTTCTACAGTCTTCCCTCCAACCGAATTGAACTCTGGTTTTTGCTGGAGTCGCAGCGCTTCCTGCGCCCGGTCTTCCGCGAGTTCTATAAGGAACGGGACGTGGTGCAGGAAGAGAACCGCATGCGCAACCAGCCGGGATCATCGGGCGAACTCCTACGGGATTTCACGGCCACCGCCTTTGCCGCCTTCCCATATCGCAATCCACCCGGGGGTTGGCCCAGCGATGTCGATAACTTGCGGCGCGGCATGGCGCAGGCGTTCTTCGACAAGTACTACGTGCCCGGCAATATTAATATTGCGATTGTAGGCGATGTCGATCCAGCACAGGCCCGGCGCCTGGCGGAGCGCTACTTCGGCCCCATTCCGGCGCGCCCGCTGCCGCCGTTGCTTTACACCGTCGAACCGCCCCAGGACGGCCCCAAAACGGCGCTCGTGGAGTCGCAAAGCCAGCCGCTGTATGCCGCCGGTTTCAAACGGCCCGGCCAGGACGATAAGGACGATCCGGTGTATGAGATCATTTCGCTGATTCTCTCCAGCGGCCGTACCGGCCTGTTTTACCAGGATCTCGTGCTGCAGAAGAAGCTGGCGCTCGAAGCAGAGGCGTCGTCGACCTATCCGTCGTCCCGCTACCCGAACCTTTTCGTCATCTTCATCGCGCCCACCGTGGGACACACGGTGGAAGAAAGTCAAAAGGCGCTGGAAGACTTGCTGGCGCGGTTTGCGGCGCAAAAGATCGACGCGCAGGCCTTACAGCGCGTGAAGACCAAGGCCCGCGCCGCGGTGATCCAGCGCCTGGACAGCAACTCCGGCCTGGCAGCGCTGCTGGCGTCGAACTACGCCAGCTATGGCGACTGGCGGAAACTGTTTACCGAGATCGACGATCTGAACAAGGTGACCGCGGAAGATGTGCAGCGGGTGGCGCGCACGTGCTTCGCGCCGCAAAATCGCACGGTGGCGTACACCGTGTCGGCGCGCGCGCTGAGGCCAGCCCCGGCGGGCGGCGCGGAGGGCAGACAGTGACCCGGCTCCCCGTGCTGGCGCTCCTGGCCGCGGGTTGCGCGGCCGCGCAAGGGGCGTTAACGATGCAAACGCCGGCCATGCCGCGGAAAAGCGCAGCCGCCCCGTCGTCGAAAGCAGCGGCCGGGCCGGTGCCTTCGTGGAAGGACCTGGTTTACCCGCCGCTTCACCCGATCGCCACACCTGACGTCGCGGCGGTGACCCTACCCAACGGGATGAAACTGTACCTTCTGGAGGATCACGAGCTGCCCCTGGTGCATGGCGCGGCGCGCATCCGTACCGGCAATCTGTTCGATCCGCCCGATAAAGTCGGGCTGGCCACCATGACCGGCATGGTTCTGCGGACGGGTGGAACCCGCGCCAGGACCGGCGACCAGCTCGACGTGGAACTGGAAAGTGTCGCCGCCAGCGTCGAGAGCAACATCGACGAAACCCTCGGGTCGGTCACCTTCTCGTGTCTCAAGGACAACCTCGACGAAGTGCTGACCGCTTTTCACGACCTTCTCACCCAACCGGAGTTCCGTCAGGATAAGCTCGACCTGGCCAGGACCGAGTTGAGCGGGGGGATCGCGCGCCGCAACGATGAGCCTGCGGGCATCGCCGAGCGTGAGTTCACCAACCTCGTGTACGGAAAGAATACACCGTATGGGTGGGACTATGAATACGACACCGTGAACCGCGTGTCCCGTGCCGACCTGATCAGCTTCTACCAGCGCTATTTCTTCCCCGCTAACGCGATGCTGGCGGTCTGGGGTGATTTCAGCGCGCCGGAAATGAAGGCGCGTCTGGAGAAACTGTTCGCGGATTGGACCGTGGAGCGGCCGCCGGTGCCGGCCTTTCCACCGGTTGCAGCCAAGCCCGCGCCGGGCATATACCTGGCAGCCAAGTCCGACGTCACGCAGACGTTTTTTTCCCTCGGGCACCTGGGAGGCGTGCTCAAAGACAAGGACTACCCAGCGCTCGAGATCATGGCCGACATTCTGGGCGGCGGATTTCAGAGCCGCCTCTTCCGCAGAGTCCGGACCGAGATGGGCAACGCTTACGAAATTGAAGCCTATTGGGGCGCCAACTACGATCACCCCGGCTTGTTCACCATGGCGGGCAGCACCAAGGCGGTATCCACGGTGGAAACGCTGCAGGCGATTCTCGGCGAAGTGGAGCGCATCCGCGGCGCTGAAGTGAGTGAAGACGAGCTCAAGACGGCCAGGAACACCGCGCTCAACAGCCTGGTATTCGCCTTCGACACCAAAGCAAAAACGCTGGGCCGGATTCTCAACTATGAGTATTACGGGTACCCGCGCGATTTCATCCAGCAATATCAGCACGCGATTGAAGTGGTGACCCGCGCCGACGTGCTGCGCGTCGCCAAACAGTATCTCGCCCCGGCCAGTTTCACCATCGTGGCGGTGGGCAACCCCGAGCAGTTCGGGCAGCCCCTCTCCAAGTTCGGGATGCCCGTCAACGCCATCGACCTGACCATTCCGGAACCCAAGGGGGTAACGGCCCCTTCGGATGCCTCCAGTCTGGCGCAGGGCCGGGAGATGCTGGCGCGCGCGCAGCGCGCCGTGGGAGGCGCGGACAAGCTGGCCGCGGTGAAGGATTTTACGGTGACCCAGAGCAACCGCTTCGATGCTGCCTCCGGGCGGCCTGACGCCGCAGAGACCGACCGGTGGATTGCTCCCAGCCACCTCCGGCAGGACAGCAGGCTGTCGAGTGGGCCGGTCAGCACGTATTGCGACGGCAAGATCGGGTGGCTTTCCACCTCCAAGGGGGCCGGGGCGCTGACCGGCGCCGGCCTGAAGGTGATGCGCGACGAGGTGTTCCACGTGTACTTCAGCCTGCTGCAGGCCGGCGGTGACGCCACCGTGGCGGCGGTGGACGACCGCACCATGGAGATTGTGGCCGGCGACGAGATCGCCCGCCTGGTAATCGATCCAGCCACCGGGCTGCCGCATGAACTGCTCTACGAATCGCAGCAGGCCAATGGTCCGCCGCAGCCTGTGGACGAGGAGTATTCCGACTTTCGGGAGGTAAATGGTATCAAGGTGCCCTTTCACGTGACCTATCATCAGGGCGGCAAACACCTGGCCGACACCACAGTCAGCCAGTTTCAGATCAACTCCGGCCTCCACCTGGAGGACTTGGAGCGCCGCCCGTGAACACTCAAGGCCTGGCAGACGCAATCTCAAGGGTAGGACAGACGATCGGTTCTTGTCGTCCGTCCAGGCACCGCGCTATCTCGCGGCGTGACAGACCACGAAAGGCGATGGCCTGTCCTACCTGTTCTCCTGTCGCCAAACCACTCTTGTGCCTGCTCGCATGCACCATGCTGGCAGGCGCCCTGGGGGCGCAGGAAGAAACACGCCAGGCGCGCGGCAGACGCGTCGTCGACG
Organism: uncultured Solibacteraceae bacterium; assembly: GCA_964654065.1. GTDB lineage: Bacteria > Acidobacteriota > Terriglobia > Bryobacterales > Bryobacteraceae > Bog-375. Next base: position 11,460 of record CAZZHN010000037.1, on the reverse strand, counting down.
AGGCTCTGGCCGCGCTGGGCGGCGACGCCTTCCTCCACATGCAGGACCTTGTGGAGACGGGCCGCGCCTATTCGTTCTATAACGCGAAACTCGCCGGGCTCTCGGTGGCCACCATCTACACCCGCTACCTGGCCCCGGAGGCGGGCAAGCTCGGAATGCGCGAGCGCGAGAACTTCGGCAAAAAACAGGACGAGGGGTTTCTGCTGTTTAACGAGGGCGGCGCCTGGGAAGTGAACTACCATGGCGCGACACCGCTCGAGGATCAGCGGTTCAAGAACTATCAGGAAAGCGGGCTGCTGAACATCTTTTACATTCTGCGGCAGCGGCTCTCGGAGCCGGGCTTATCATACTATTCGCAAGGGTCCGACGTTCTCGAGAACCAGCCGGTGGAAATCGTCGATATCACCGATGGCGACGGCCGGACCGTCACCGTCTATTTCAGCCGTTCCACCAAGCTCCCGCTGCGGCAGAGTTTCCGACGGCGCAACCCGACGTATGGCGACTTCGACACCGAAGTGACGGCCTTCGCCAAGTACCATTCGACCGGGGGCGGGGTGCTCTGGCCCTACGACATCCGCCGCGAGCGCAACGGCGACAAGATTTACGAGATGTACTCGGAAACCGTGGAGATCAACAAAGATCTTGGCGATGATCTATTTACCTTGCCGGCTAATGTGAAGCTGCTGCCGAAGGCAAAATAGTGCGCTCCGGGAAAGTGCAGGCGCCGGGGCGGGTGAACCTGATCGGCGAGCACATCGATTATCACGGCTTGCCTGTTCTGCCGATCGCGATCGATCGCCGGGTCCGCATTCGCTTCCGCGCCCGCGACGACCAGCGCATCTGCGCCTCGAACGGGCCGCCTTTCGGGCTGCGGGAGTTCGTATGGAGCGGCGATTTGCGCCCCGTAGCCACCGGCGATTGGGAGAACTACCTGCGGGCTGCAGCGAGTGCTGTGGCGTCGCGGTGGAGAGTCGGCGCCGGAGTGGATGCGTGGATCGCCTCGGATCTGCCGCCCGCGGCAGGCCTCTCTTCTTCCTCCGCACTGATCGTGGCGTTTGCGCTGTGCCTGCTGGCGGCCAACGGGATCGAAGCCGGGTTCGAGGAACTGATGGCGGTTTTACCCGAAGGCGAGCACTTCGTCGGCACGCGCGGCGGCGGCATGGATCACGCCGCCATTCTGTCGTCCCGCGCCGGCTGCGCGTCACTGATCGAATTCGCGCCGCTCGCCGTCCGACACATCGCGGTGCCGCCGAATTGGGCTTTCCTGGTGGCGCACAGCCTGGAAACCGCTGAGAAATCGGGCAGCGCCCGCGCCGCCTACAACGCTTGCCGCCGGGCCGGCACAGCCGCGCTCGCCCGCCTGGGCCTGGCCAGCTATCGCGAGGCAATCGCTGCGCCGTGCCAGGACGAACTTGTAGCGCGCCTTGCCAGCATCGAGGAACGGGATGCATTCCTGCACACCACCTCGGAAGCCGGGCGCGTCGGCGCAGCCGTCGCCGCGATGGAGTCCGGCGATGCCGAGGGTTTCGGCCGCCTGCTGACTGAATCGCAACGCAGCCTGCGCGACCGCCTGCGCGTCAGCTCTTCCGCGCTGGACCGGCTGGAGGATGCCGCCATGGTCTGCGGCGCGCTGGGCGCACGGCTCACCGGCGCAGGCTTTGGCGGCGCCATCGTCGCCCTGATCCGCAAGCCTGACTTGCCCGCGCTGCGCCGCGGCCTGATCGCGAGTTACTATGCCGGCCGTGCAGATTTCCGCGAGGCGGATCACTTAATCGACGCCGTCCCGGCCGCCGGCGCCGGCATCGAGCCAGCCCTGTAATTCGTGGCGCAGGCTGTCCAGCCTGCTGAGCCGAGAGTCATCTCGGCTTTTCTCGCTTGTCCTTGGGCCCGAAAGCTGGGCCGACTCCCGGCTCAGCAGCCTTGAATGGCCGCGCCACGAGCGGGTCGCGGCCCTACACTGGAAAGCATGGGAGCTAGCCGCGTCTTGATCACGCTCGGTGCTGTGCTGATAGCTGCCGGATTGCTGGTTCGTGTCGCCGGACGCCTCCCCTTCAAGCTCGGCCGGCTGCCGGGCGACATCTTCATCTCCGGCAAGCATGGGAGTTTCTATTTCCCATTCGCCACCTGTATCTTGCTGAGCGCGGCAGTCTCACTCCTGCTGTGGGCGCTGCGGCGCTAGACGGTATTCGCCGCTTGTAAATACTCCCGCGACCTGGTTACCAGCAATACGACTCGCCTCCCGCAGGTTCGCGGCGTCCGGCGGGCCGGGCATGCCCGGCCCCTACCATCGAGTGTCGAATGGGAGCGCCCAAAAAATGGACACAAGGAAGGAATAAGAATGGCAGACCCGCGGGCCTGCCCATGAGGTGCAGGCGGCGCCTTCAGTACTTCGGCACGCTAGGATCGACTTTGTCGGACCAGGCTAAAATGCCGCCAACCACGTTGCGGACGTGGGCGAACCCGGCCTGGCGCAGGATGCCGCAGGCTTTGGCGCTGCGCATGCCGCTCTTGCAGTGAATCACGATGTCGGCATTCTTGTCAAACTCGTCCACGTGTTTGGCGAATTCGCCCAGCGGGATCAGCTTCGCGCCAGGAATGCTCGCGATCTTGTACTCGTGCGGTTCGCGCACATCGATCAGCACGAACTGGTCGCCGCGATCCAGCTTTTCCTTCAGCTCCGTCACGTCGATTTCGCCGTCGTTCAATTTGGCCTCCTGGGCGGGCGCGGCTTCCTGCCGGGGCACCCCGCAGAATTGATGATAATCGATCAGCCGGGTCACGGTGGGATGCGCGCCGCACACCGGGCACTCGGGATTCCTGCGCAGTTTCAGCTCGCGGAACCGCATGCCCAAAGCGTCATACAGCAGCAGCCGGCCCACCAGCGGCTCGCCGATCCCCAGAATCAGCTTCACGGTTTCGGTGGCCTGAATCAACCCGATGGTGCCGGGCAGGATTCCCAGCACACCACCCTCGGCGCAGCTCGGCACAAGGCCCGGAGGCGGCGGCTCGGGATAGAGGCAGCGGTAGCACGGGCCGCCCTGGTAAGCGAACACCGTGGCCTGGCCTTCAAAGCGAAAGATGGAGCCGTAGACGTTGGGCTTGCCGAGCAGCACGCAGGCGTCGTTCACCAGGTAGCGGGTGGGAAAGTTGTCGGTGCCGTCCACCACGATGTCGTAGTCTTTCAGAATCTCGAGCGCATTCTCGCTGGTGAGCGCGACTTCATGGCGCGCGATCGTGATATGCGGATTGATGGCGAGCATCTTTTCCGCCGCCGAATCGAGTTTCTTGCGGCCCACGTCCGCGGTCGAGTGGATCACCTGCCGCTGCAGGTTGGTAAAGTCGACAACGTCGAAATCCACCAGACCGATGCGTCCCACACCGGCCGCCGCCAGGTAGAGTCCGAGCGGCGCGCCCAACCCCCCGGTTCCCACCAGCAGCACCTTGGCGGCTTTCAGCTTCTGCTGGCCTTCGATGCCCACCTCGGGAATGATCAGGTGGCGGCTATAGCGCAAGATCTCTTCGTTCGAGAGAGCCGGTGCTGCGGGCGGCGCGGCGACGGAAGAGCCGCCGGCGATCGACGGCACCAGCGATATCGTGTCCGCCTCCGCCGCCGGCGTTGCCGCCTTGCTCAGGTAGCGTATGTCTTCGTCATTCAGGTACACGTTGACGAAGCTCCGCAGCTTGCCCTCGTCATTGAAAATCTGCTTGCGCAGTTCGGGATACAGGTTGGTGAGCGCATCCAGCGCCTCGCCCACGGTCCCACCAGGAACGGTGACGCTGTTCTCTTTGGCGGTGTATTGCCGCAGCGGCGTGGGGATCAGAATCTTCGGCATGTCAGTACTGCAACTCCTCTCTCGCGGCTTCCGTGCGCTCGACGTTCGGCAGCCAGCTATTGGCGTGATGGAACTCGCCCTTTTGCACCGAAAGCACCACAAATGAGTACCACGGGCAGGAATTCTCCAGATCGGTCTTCGAAAAGTACGCGTCGCAGTCCGGATGCGAGTGATAAATGCCGATTACATCCAGGTTGCGTTTGCGCGCGGCGGCGTCGGCTGCCAGCAGATCTTCCGGCCGAAGCTCATACCGAGCTGCCTGCGCCCCGGCAAACGAGTTCTCCAGGCGCATCGATTCGCGCACCGTCTTGGCGTCGCCATCCGCGACACCCAGCATCGCCCCGCAGCATTCATTCGGATAGGTCTCGACGGCGTGCGCCATCATGGCCCTCCAGGGGCCGGGTTCTATACGGATCATTCCTCGTTCCAGAACCGTTCACTCAGGTATTTTTCGGCGCTGTCGCAGAGCACAGTGACGATGGTCGCGCTTTCGCCGCGCGCCGCAAGCTCTCGTGCCAGCACCGTAGCAGCGTGCACGTTGGCGCCGGAGGAAATCCCCACCAGCAGCCCCTCTTCACGTGCCAGACGCCGCACCATGCGGTAGGCATCCTCGGTTCCGATCCACACATTGCCGTCGGCGAGCGCTTCGTCGTAAAAGCCGGGGACGATGGCGGTAGGCATGTGCTTCAGGCCTTCCAGTCCATGGAATCCGCTGGAGGGCTGCGCCGAATAGCACTTCACCTCCGGTAGATCGCGCCGCAGCCGCCGGCTGACGCCGGTGAAAGTCCCGCTGGTGCCCATCGAAGTCACGAAGTGCGTCAGCAGGCCACCGGTCTGTTCGATGATCTCAAGCCCCGTGCCTTCAAAGTGCGCCTTCCAGTTGGCCGGATTGTTGTACTGGTCGGGATAGAAATACGCGTCCGGATCCGCCAGGTAGATCTCCCGGCAAAGCCGGATCGCCCCGTCCGAGCTTTCGTCCGCGTCGCTGAATACCATCTCAGCGCCGTAGGCCTGCAGGATGCGCTTGCGCTCCTCCGAGGCGTTGCCCGGCAAGCACAGCTTCACCTTGTAGCCGCGGTTGGCGGCGATCATCGCATAAGCGATGCCCGTGTTGCCGCTGGTGGCGTCAAGGATGGTTCGATGCGGGTTGAGCTTGCCGGACCGCTCGCCGTCGAGCACCATGTTGAGTGCCGCCCTATCCTTCACCGACCCGCCGGGATTGAAGTATTCCGCTTTGCCGAAAATCTCGATGTCCGGAAACTCGCGCGCGATCTTGTCGAGGCGCAACAACGGCGTATTGCCGATGGTCGCCAGCAACGGTTCCGCCTGGGTCCGCGCGAGACGCGGAATGTGAAGCGCTTGGGCCATGCTATACCTTTATGATTCCCCGCCGCCCTCTGTGGATTCAAACATCCATCTGTTTGTCGGCAAAGGAATTATCACACTCTCTGAGTCGATTCATTGTACCATCTCCCTAATCTCTGTCAAGGAAGGGGAGTATGGGAACGGCAGGGCCTGGGCATGCCCCACTGAGGGCACGCGTGGTGTTGGTGGGGCATGCTTTAGCTTGCCCTTTGCTTTGGCAAGCCAGCGCCGCGGCCGGATGAATCCTGTCTGCTAGGATAAGAAAACAGCCTTGATCGACACTGTTCCCGGCATATTGGCGACGATTGTCGCCCAAAAGCGCGCGGATCTCGCGGCGAAGCCGTCCCCTGTCGTGGAGTGGGAGCGGCTGGCGGAAATGCTCTTGCCCAGCCGCCGCGATTTTCGCGCGGGACTGCGGGCTCACACGCCAGCCATCATCGCGGAAATCAAGAAGGCCTCGCCCAGCAAAGGGCTGTTGGCGGCGGATTTCGCGCCGGCGCGGATTGCCGCGGCTTATCAAGACGGCGGCGCGGCGGCGCTTTCGGTGCTGACGGATGAACACTTCTTTCAAGGCAGCCTGGCGGACCTCGAGCAGGCTCGCTCGGTTGTGAGAGTGCCCGTGCTGCGCAAGGATTTCACCATCGCTCCGGAGCACATTCTTGAGGCCGCGGCTCACGGCGCCGACGCGATTCTGCTGATTGCGGCAATTTTGAGCGAACGCGAGCTGCGCGACTTTCGCGAGGCTGCCGCCGGCTGGCGTATGGCCGCGCTGGTGGAGGTGCACAACCGGCGCGAGCTCGACACGGCGATCGCCGCCGGCAGCGACATCATCGGTGTGAACAATCGCGACCTCGCCACCTTCGAGGTGACGCTGGAAACTTCGCTTGCGCTCGCGCCCTACATGCCCGCCGGCGCTCTGCTGGTCACGGAGAGCGGCATTCACAGTGCGGCCGATATCGGCCGGCTCCGCGCCGCCGGCTACTCCGCGTTTCTGGTGGGTGAGCACCTCATGCGCTCCTGCGACCCCGCCGCGGCGCTCCGCGAGTTGATTCTATGAGGATGATGTTCTGGTACGCCGCTAGCAACCGCTCCCTCACGGTCGCGGCTCCGATGCGCGTGGCGAGTCACGACAGTACCGAAGTGGGCGTTACCCGCACCTCCGAGAGGTTGGCGTCATGATCGTCAAGATTTGCGGTATCACCAGCCAACAGGACGCCACCGCGGCCGTCGAGGGAGGCGCCACCGCCATCGGATTTAATTTCTACCCGCGCAGCCCTCGCTACATTGCGCCGGAGCTGGCAGCGGAGATCGCTTCGCCTGCGGGTGTGCGCCGGGTCGGTGTGTTTGTCGATGAAGGTCCTGTCAGTATCGAGCGGATCGCGCGCACAGCGTCCCTGGACACAGTCCAACTGCATGGGGAAGAAGCCGCGAGCGCGTATCCAGCGTCGCTCCCCGTGTGGAAAGCCGTGCGCGTGAGCGGGGGCGTCGATTTCGCGAGCTTTCATGATTCTCCCGCCGAAGCGCTGTTGCTGGATGGACCGGCGGGGGAACTGTATGGCGGCGCGGGCGAACCGTTCGACTGGAAACTGGCTGCCGGCGCACCCAGGCGGATCATCGTGGCCGGTGGCCTGGAGGCTTCGAACGTTGCGCGAGCGGTTGCGCTGGCTCATCCCTGGGGTGTCGACGCGTGTTCACGGCTGGAAAGCGCGCCCGGGAAGAAGGATCATCGAAAAATGGCGGCCTTTTTGCGCGCGGCCCGCGAGGCGCTCAGTCAATGAGCCCTCAACCGGATTCGACCGGCCACTACGGACCCTACGGGGGACGCTTTGTGCCCGAAGTGCTGATGGCGCCAATCGAGGAACTGGAGCGCGCCTACCTCGAGGCGCGCCAGGACCCCGCGTTTCAGGCCGAACTGAGCGGACTGCTCAGCACCTATGCCGGCCGTCCCACGCCGCTTTACTGTGCGCAGCGGCTTTCCCGGACGCTGGGCGGTGCGCGCCTCTGGTTGAAGCGCGAGGACCTGTTGCACACCGGTGCGCACAAAATCAACAACAGCCTGGGGCAGGCGCTGCTGGCGCGGCGGATGGGCAAGCGGCGCATCATCGCCGAAACCGGCGCCGGGCAGCACGGGGTCGCCACTGCCACAGTGTGCGCGCTGCTGGGCCTGGAATGCGTCGTTTACATGGGCACCGAGGACATGCGGCGCCAGAGGCTCAACGTGTTCCGGATGCGCTTGCTGGGAGCGCGAGTGGCGCCGGTCGAGGCCGGCAGCCGGACCCTGAAAGACGCCATCAGCGAAGCCATGCGCGACTGGGTGGCCAACGTCGGCGACACCTACTACCTGTTGGGATCGGCATTGGGCGCGCACCCTTACCCCATGATGGTGCGCGATTTTCAAAAGGTGATCGGCGAGGAAGCGCGGCGCCAGATTCTGGAGGCCGAAGGCCGGCTGCCGGACGCCGTCTTCGCGTGCGTGGGCGGCGGCTCCAACGCCATCGGCATCTTCAACGCATTCCTTCCGGATCCCACCGTGGCGCTGATCGGGGTTGAAGCCGGCGGCCGCGGCGATGGGCTGGGCCAACACGCTGCCCGCTTCCGCGGCGGCGCTCCCGGCGTGCTGCAAGGCGCGCTCAGCTATCTTCTGCAGGATGAAAACGGCCAGGTGTCGCTCACGCACTCCGTCTCGGCGGGCCTCGACTATGCCATGATCGGCCCCGAGCACGCTCTGCTCCACGACCAGCAGCGCGCCGAATACGTCGCCGCTTCCGACGCCGAGGCGCTCGCCGCAGCGGTCCAGCTTTCGCGGGTGGAAGGCATCATTCCGGCGCTGGAGAGCGCGCACGCCGTGGCCGAAGCAGTGCGCCGGGCGCCTGCCGCGTCGGGCAAGATCTTCCTCATCAACCTGTCCGGCCGCGGCGATAAGGACATCGATATCTACCGCGAGAACCTCAAGGAACTGGACGAGGCATGACGCGCATCGGGCGCATGTTCGACGAGCGAAAGAGCGCCGGGCGTAAGAGCCTGATCGCTTACCTGACAGCGGGCGACCCCTCGCCGGAGCGCACGCCGTCACTGGTGGAGGCCATGGTGCGCGGAGGCGCGGACCTGGTCGAGCTGGGCGTGCCGTTTTCCGACCCCATCGCCGATGGTCCTGTGATCCAGCGCGCCGGAGAGCGCGCGCTACAGGCCGGCACGTCGCTGCGGCGCGTGCTCGAAATCGCGCGCGAGATCCGCCAGCGCTCGGAAGTGCCACTGCTGCTGTTCACCTATCTCAACCCGGTGCTGCGCTACGGCCTGGAGAACCTGGCGTGCGACGCCGCCGGCAGCGGCATCGACGGCTGTCTGCTCATCGACGCTTCGGTTGAGGAGGCGCACGATTATGTGGGCGCCATGCACGGGCAGGGCCTCGACACAGTGTTTCTGGCAGCACCTACGTCCACGCCGAAGCGGCTCGAACTGGTGGCGCGCTATTCCACCGGCTTCGTTTACCTGGTGTCGCGCACCGGCGTCACCGGCGAGCGCGATTCGCTTTCCGTCTCCACTGCGCCGTTGGTGCGTGCCGTGCGCGCCATCACGGATTTGCCGCTGGCGGTGGGCTTCGGCATTTCGAAGCCGGAGCACGTGGCGGAACTGGGCGCCCAGGTGGACGCGGTGGTGGTGGGCAGCGCCTTTGTCCGTCTGATCGAGCGGAATCTCGACAATTCGTCCCTCGAAATCCAGCTCGAGAGTTTTACCCGCGAGCTGAAACACGGTTTTGGAGCGCAGGCATGACCGACGAAGAAGCGCGGCTCAAGCTGGAGGAGTTTCGCGTGCTGATTGACGACCTGGACCGGCGCATCGTGGGCCTCCTCAACGAGCGCACGCGCGTGGTGGAGGACATCGGGCGCGTCAAACGCCTGGCGCAGCTGCCCATCTACGAGCCGAAACGGGAGGACCAGGTGTTCGCCAATGTCATCGGTTGCAACGCCGGGCCGTTAACCCAGGATGGCTTGCGCCGTGTTTTCGAACGCATCATCGATGAAATGCGCACGATCCAGCGGTCGCGCATGGAATCGGACGGAGATAAGCCATGATCGTGGTCATGCAGGCAGGTGCCACCGAAGAAAACATCCAGGCGGTGATTGACCGGATGGTGGAGATGGACTTCAACGTCCACCGCTCCACCGGGTTCATCCACACGGTGCTTGGCGGCGTGGGCGGCAAGGAGGAGTTCGACCTGGCGGTGTTTGAGGTGATGGATGGCGTCAAAGAGGCGCATCGCATCGCATCGCCCTACAAGCTCGCTAGCCGCCACTTTCGTCCGGGCGGAACGGTGGTCAAGGTCAGCGGCTGTGAATTCGGCGGCGGCCGCGTGGTGGTGATGGCCGGGCCTTCGAGTGTCGAAAGCCGCGACCAGATTGAGCGGTCGGCTGAAATCGTGGCTACTGCCGGTGCCGCTGTGATCCGCGGCGGCGCCTTCAAGCCGCGCAGTTCGCCGTATGGTTTTCAGGGCCTGGGCGAAGCAGGCCTGGCCCTGCTGCGCTCCGCCGCCGACAGCCGCGGCCTGCTGGTGGTGAGCGAAGTGATGGAGATTGCGCAGATCCCCCTCGTCAGCCGGTACGCCGATATCCTGCAAATCGGCGCGCGCAACATGCAGAACTTCAATCTGCTGCGGGAGCTAGCCAAGCAGCGCAAGCCGGTGCTGCTGAAACGCGGCATCGCCGCTACCATTGAGGAACTGCTGCTCTCCGCCGAATACATTCTGGCCGGCGGCAACTACGACGTGATCCTGTGCGAGCGCGGCATCCGCACGTTCGAGACTTATACGGCGAACACGATGGACATCTCCGCGATTCCGGTGGTCAAGAAACTCTCGCATCTGCCCATAGTGGCCGACCCTTCGAACGCCACCGGACGCCGCGATAAGGTTCTGCCCATGGCGCGCGCCGCCGTGGCAGCCGGCGCTGACGGATTGCTGCTGGAAGTTCACCCCGAACCGGACCGCGCCCTGAGCGACGGAGCGCAGTCGTTGCGGCCCGAACAGTTCACCGAACTGATGGCCCAACTGCGCCTGATCGCCCCGGCCGTGGGAAGAAGCCTCTGAGAGTACCGGCGGCAAGACTGCCGGCGTTACAACTCGCATTTCTCGGTAACGCCAGGCGGTCTTTGCCGCCGGTGCCCTTTTCTTTGTTCCTGTGCACCGCCGCAGGTCCAGCACCGCTCCCTGACGGTCGCGGCTCCGACCGCAGTCGATTGCTCTCGCCAGCAAGACGCCGCCCTCAGAACCCAACTGCACGGATCAGCCATCCGGCTAGCGCGGCGCCGGCCAGCGGCCCTAGAATCGGCACTGGCGCGTAGCTCCAGTGAGATCCGCCTTTGCCCGCAATGGGCAAGAGGAAGTGCGCGAGGCGCGGGCCCAGGTCGCGCGCTGGGTTGATTGCATAACCCGTGGTGCCCCCCAGCGACAGCCCAATGCTCCAGACGAGACAGCCCACCAGGTACGGACCGAGGCCCGGCGCGGCTCCGGTTGCCGATACCGCCTTCGCCCCCAGCGCTGCCGCCACCAGCACCAGCACAAAGGTGCCAATGGCTTCGCTCGCCAGGTTCGCCGCGCGGTTCGGGATGGCGGGCGACGTCGCAAACACGCTGAACTTGGTGGCGGCATCGCCGGTCGCGTTCCAATGCGGCCAGAAGTGCAGCCAGGTGAGAGCCGCGCCGGCGAACGCGCCCAGCAACTGCGCGCTAATGTAGGGCACCAACTTGGCGAAATCTCCGCTCTTCACGGCCACCGCCAGCGTGATCGCCGGGTTGAGGTGCGCATCGGACGAACCGCAGGCGATCGCGGTGAAAACACCGGCGAAGACCGCCAGTCCCCAGCCCGTAGCGATCACCATCCAGCCCGATCCCTCCGCCTTCGACCGCTTCAGCAGCACGTTGGCGCAAACGCCATTTCCCAAGAGAATGAGGATGAACGTCCCCATGAATTCGCCGAACCACGGTGACGCCATCAGTCTTTCTCCTTCCCGTCCACCCAATCGAACGACCGCTGGACGGCCTTTTTCCAATAGCGATACAGCCGAGTGCGCTGCCCCTCTTCCATGGTGGGATGCCAGGTGCGATCGGCCTGCCAGTTGGCGCGCAGATCGTCCAGGTCCGCGAAGCAGCCCACCGCCAGGCCCGCTGCGTAGGCCGCGCCCAGTGCAGTGGTTTCGCGCATCACGGGCCGCACTACGGGCCGGTTGAGAATGTCGGCCTGGAATTGCATGAGCAACTCGTTGGCAAC
>CAZZHN010000036.1:0-28511 GCA_964654065.1 uncultured Solibacteraceae bacterium | reverse complement strand
ACCGAAGCCGCCATCAACGGCAAGGTGGACTACTTGCGAGGTCTGAAGGAGAACGTGATCATGGGACGCCTGGTCCCAGCCGGCACCGGCATGGAGTACTACCGCCGGGTCAAGATCGCCGGAGAGGACGTGGTGGAGGAACCGGTGCAGGAGCAGCCGCTCGACTCCATCCCAGGCTACGAGGAAGAGACCCGTTCGCTATACGCAGGTGGTCTCACCGAAGGAACCAGCGAAGAGACGCTGGCCGAATAAAGTCAGGAAGACGGCGCGTCCAGGGGCGCACGTTCAGATTCCCATACCGCCGGCGCGATTTGACCCGCGCCGGCGGTTCTTGTTTGGTGGAGCGTATTGGGTGCCCGACCGGCTTAGCACGGCGCTCAAGACGCCTCTCCATCAATCCAACGGACATTGGCCGGCGAGTCGAAGCGAATTCCCGGCGCAGAGGTGCGTGTCCCGGGGAGCGTGGTAGAATCTGAAAACTCGACAGGGCGCCATCTTTGATTGCATTCGGAGGAGAGAGATGACCACCGCAGCTACGCCAAAGGCCAGCAAGTGGCCCCAGACATGGTATCCGCTCCGTAGGTCCGACGAGGTAAAGCCGGGCCAGATTCTCTCCATTCGCGCGCTGGGCGACGACTACATTCTGGCGAGGTCGCCGCAGGGAAAACTCGCATTTCTGGAAGGGCACTGCGCGCATCGCGGCGCCAGTCTGGGCGACGGCGGGCAGTTTGCCGGCGAGTGTATCCAGTGTCCGTTCCACGGCCTTCAGTATGGCCTGGATGGCCGCTGCACCCACGTGCCGGGTGTTGGCCGCATTCCCAAAGGTGCGATGCTCAGGAGCTTCCCGGTAGAGGAGTCCATGGGCATGATCTGGATGTTTTACGGCGCGCAACCGGCGTTTCCGGCTCCCAGCATGGAAAACTGTGGCGTTCTGAAAGCGGTCGGCGGTCAGGGCAGAATGGCCATGGCGTATGCCTTCCGCAATGTCCGGAACTGCCTGATGCGAGACTCGATTTGCGGCTGCCTGGATTACATGCACGGCAACCTGGTCCACGGCTTGCAATCGACGCTGGAATCTCTGGAGTCGCCTACGCCGCACGAGCTGATCGTAACGCTGGATGTAGAGTACTCCGATGCCGGCTACTTGAAGCACCGCAAGATATTCGGCCTGGGCAACCGGGTGAAATACCAAGGACATTACTGGGGGCCGGCCATCGTCTACACCAGGTCGTACGGACGCCGCGAGCTGCTCGGCCACATCCGCGCCTGTTTGCCGATCGAGGAAAACGTCACGCAGACGGACATGCTGTTCGTGGTGAGATTGCGCGCCGGCGGCCGTATGCCCCTTCTTAATGTCGCTATGAGGAAGCTCTTCGGCCACCACCAGGATGGCGAAGACGCCTTCCTGGATCGTCAGAAGCCCCGCGCTATGTATATGAAGGACTTCGACGAAGGGATGATCGCCCACCACCGCATGTGTCTGCGCATGGGCCAGACTTCTTTCGAGGGCCGCGAGCCGTTTCTGGTGGAAGAGTCAGGCCAGGAAGGGGCATTCGCCGCCAATGCCGGGGGCCTCAAAGCTGTTGAATGAGGAGCCGGCTGCCAGATCGTACCAGGATGGCCGAGGTCAAGCGTCGCCGTGGCCTCACGGATCCGACGGGACGTCCCGCGTGACGTAACAAGTAGCGCCCGGCATTCACAATTCGGCTTCGCGGGAATCTTCAGTTGAACGCTGGGCCGCCTGAGTACGGCCCCATAAAGTGACTATGCGCGGCCGAACGCGGAAAGCGGTACGTCCACAGGAAATGGAAGTTCCGTGCCGGCAGCCGCCCCAGCACGGCTTAGCATCTGGCTGCCCGGATACGCGAAACGTTTCATGGGGACGTCGCGCAGCCTGGAGAAGCCGTCGCGGGCGCGGCGCTCCATTTCCTTCCCCGCGGCAGCCAGAGCCCGATCCGCCAGATACTGTATGCTCTTGCTCATCGGTCCGAAAAGGCCCACATAGCGCTGCCGGAGGTCTTCCATGGCGGATCTCGCCTGTGGCGTGGGCGCCATTTCGATAGCGGTTTTCAGCAGGAAGATGCCGGTCTCAATCTTCTTTTTGAAGAATCGCTTCTTCTCCAGTTTCAGGAAAGGATTCTGGGAGCGCGAGCAGAACTCATAGCCGTTCATGTACACACCCAGCGAACGCATGGCCGCGGGACCCAGAGTCCGGTAGATGCGTTCATAGGTATCCAGGATGATTCTGATCCGCTCTTGATGCGTGAAATGCAGCGAGGTCATGTTGTCGCCGAACAGGTGGAACTCGGAAGGATCGTGCTTTTCCGGCAACCGGCCCTCGCCTTTCAGTCTGGCGAACAGCGGCGTACCGGGAAATGCCAGCAGCGTGGTGAGCTGCACGGTTATCGGTTGCAGGCTGATCAGGTAATTGACGTCTTCCTGAATGTTGTCTTTGTTCTGGCAGTCGTCGCCGATGATCCACGAAATCTGCGGCTCGATACCTGCCAGGGACAGGTTGTGTATGAGATCCTTCTGGTCGGCCTCGCCCTTCTTCCTTTGGTAGGAGAATTTGGATTCGATGCCGGTCCACACCTCGCCAACGCCATTCAGCAGCAACTCCTCGGGATCCCAGCGGCTGATCGCTTTGATCGTGCCGAATGCCAGAAACGTCATGGTGGACAGGCCGAACTGTTTGTCTTCACGAATCAGTCTGCCGATGGCGTTTACTTTATTCTTGCGGAGGAGGATTTCCTCGTCCATGACGAAGACATGCTTCATGGCGGGATTGTTCGCGTAGTACCACTTCATCGACTCCACGATCTCTTCCGGCGTCATAATTTCCACGGTCTGGCCGCCAGTGTACGCGGACGTGGCGCAGAACTCGCATTTCCAGACGCAGCCCAACGCGGATAGCAGATACCCGGCCTGTACTCCGCCGGCAAGCATCGAACCGACCTCGGACAGCCAAGGGATGCGGATCACCTCGACAGGCAGGTGGGCTTGCATTCCACGGTCGAGCGGCTCTCCGAGCAGGGTGCGCAGAAACTTTACGCCGTCACCTCCCGTGCAGACATGGTCGACTGCTTCGCCGATGGCCGCGAATTGAGGCTCGTTGAGGCCCAGAGTCCCATATCCGCCCAGGATGATCTTCGACGTCGAGGACACGCGCCGGATGAGCGGAATCATCGCTTGCAGATGGTCCATATCGATCACCTTGCAAGTGATTGCCACGTAATCGTAGTGGGACGACTGCAGTTCGGCCGCCAGTTCTTCGAGCGTCGGCCATTCGAGAACCGTCGACGGGCAGGCGATGTTTTGCGCCAGGAAGTGCAGCGAAAAGGAAGGGACGTCGGCCGTGGCGCTGAAAGGACCTTGATCTACGATGAAACGATACGAGACATCGTCGATCGAGAGGAAGCGGTTCAGGAATATTGGGATTGGCTTACACGTACTCGTGAACAGTATTCTCATCCCGGCCCCTCCGATATCTCCGGTCGTATCAGCATACACTGAGATGCCTCAGGCCGATGCAACGATGTCGGCGGTGGTAGTACCGGAGCGTCCGGCTGATTGCTCCGGGAAGGTCCCGCCATCTGCGCCTGCGCTGGCTGGCGGCCTCTGCTACGATGAGACCTCCCTAGCAGTTATGGCCCCTACGCAGGCGGTTTCACCGAAGGAGCCGGCGAAGAGACGCTGGCCGAATCAGGACCGCCGGCCGCGATGATCCGCGCACCGGCGGTTTCTTGTTTCCCGGAGCCGATCCACCCTCAATCCGACCGTAGCGCCTGCATCACGTCGACGCGGGCGGCTCGCGCGGCCGGCAGCACCGACGCTACTACGGCGGCGAGAATCAGGACCAAAGCTGCGCCGGCCACCGGCAGGACGCCGGGCATCTTCATATCGACGAAATACTTGCCCGCCAGTTGCGCCAACCCATATCCGCACACGGCGCCCACCACCAGGCCCCCGATTGCCATCGCCGCGCCTTCGGCGACAACCCGTGCCAGCAGATGCCGTGGCTGCGATCCGACCGCCAGGCGGATTCCGAACTCGCGTGTGCGCCCGCTCACCGAAAATGCCAGCACGCCCGCAACCCCCACCACTGCAATCAGCAGCGCCACACCCGCGAAAACGCCGAACACCACGACGTTGAGCCGGTCCGGGGTGAGCACTTCGGCGCGAATGTCCTCCAGTGTGGCGGCGTGTTCCACGGGCTGGTCTGCGGACATAATGCGGATGATGCGCGTGATCGGTGCAACCAGCCCATACGGATCCGAGCGCGCGTGAACGAAAAGACGTCCCAACCAAAGCTGCTGCTGACCGACCACGTGGTACACGGTCAGCTCCGGGCCGGGGATAATATGCTCATCGTCCATATCGGCCACCACGCCGACGATGCGCCGGGGCGCGGTGCCTACGCCGATGAACTTCAGCACCGGATCGGTCCAGATCATGTGATGGTTCAGCGGGTCCCGATTGGGAAACATCCGCTGCACCACGCTCTGGCTCACAATGACGACATCCTCGCTGTCCTTGCGATCGGAATCGTCAAAATCGCGTCCCGCAAGGATCGGCACGCCAAGCGTTGCGAAAAATCCGGGCGATACAACCCGAAACTGCGCCCGAGGGTCCTCTTCGCCCGCTGCGCGAACGTGGCCGTCAGCCGAAAACTGGAGTCCAAAATCGAAAGAGCTATCCCGCCACGGAACCGCCGTGCCGATCGCGACGTTCTCCACGCCGGGCAGTTCCCGGATGCGGCGCGTCGTCTCTTTATAGAACTCCACCACCTGTTCCGACGTCTTTCCGTATGACATCACCGGCACATTCACCGCGAGCACATGGCGCGTGTCGAAGCCGGCTCGCGCGGCCTGAAGGGAGAGCAGCGTCTTCACCAGCGCGCCGGTGCCGGCCAGCAGCAAAAACGAAGCCGCGATCTGGGTCACCGCGAAGGCTCGCAGCCGGCGGTTCGCGCTCCCCGTAACCCGAACGCTACTGCTCGACAGACCGAATCCCTGCGAACCGCCCGATGACGGCAGGCGCGGAACGAACGCCAGAAGCACCGCAGCGACGACAGCCAGTGCCGCTCCCACCAGGAGCATGCTGGAATCAACCGTCAGGTCCAGGGCGCGCACCGAAAAGCGGGACGCGTACGTCGACAGGACGGCCACCATCGGGCGCGCGCTGAGCACACCGACGGTTGCGCCGCCGACGCACAGCAGGAGGCTCTCCGCCAGAAGTGACCGGCGCAGCGCGACCGTGCTCGCTCCCAGCGCAGCGCGGATCCCCAGTTCGCCTTCGCGGCGCACCGTCCGTGCCAGTATCAGGTTGGCGACGTTCGAGCACGCGATCACGAACACCAGCAGAGAGGCAGCCATCAGCACCAGCAGCACGGTCCTCGCTCCGGACGTAAGCTGGTCGCGCAGTCGCACGGCGCTGATTCGGAAGTCTGCTCTGGTTGAATAGGTTTCGGGGTGTTCCCGCATCATCACGCCGTGTGCCGTGCGCAACTCCGCGCGCGCCGTGTCCAGATCCACGCCGGGTGCGAGCCTGGCAAACAGTTCGGTCATGCGATGGACCCGGCCTTGCGCCATGGTCGCCGAAAGATGATGCGGGCTGGTCACAATGTTGGCGATGATCTCGGTGTCGGCGGGATAGGGAACGCATGGTTCCAGCACGCCAACCACGATGGCCGAGCGGTTGCCGGTGGGACCGGAATCAAGCCGGACGGTCTTGCCCAGCACCGAGGGATCGCTCTTGAGCGCCGTCGACCAGAAACGATACGTCAATACCATCGCGCCCGCCGCGCTGGGACCGTCATCATGCACATTCAGAAGCCGGCCGAGCACGGGTCGTAATCCCATCACCTCGAAATAAGATCCGCCAACCACACCGGCGCGCACCTCGCGCGGCTCTCCAAGGCCGACCATGGTGAAGCCAATCTCGGAGAAATCGCCGAATGTGCTCAGCGTTTTCACCCGCGAGCGCAAATCCTGGATTTCGGGCACCGAGAACGTGGTGTTGTCGATTCCGATGCCGCGTGCGCTCTGCCGGATGTAGATCAGCCGGTCCTCATCGCGGTTCACCAACGGCCGCAGCAACACGCCGCGCACCAGGCTGAACATCGCCGCATTGGCGCCGATTCCGAGCGCCAGGGTGATCACCACGGTAGCCGTAAACCCTTTTGTCCGGGCGAGTGAACGGGCCGCGAGTTTCAGATCGTGCAGGAACGTTGCGATGTTCTCGATCATGCCGCTGTCTCCCTTGAGTGCCTCACCAGGTACGCGGCGAGACGCATCTCGCGGGCCAAGCCCGCCGCGCGCTAACTCATTGAAAAAACTATATCCAAAAAGCTCTTCAAAAGCCAGTTGCTCATCGGCACTGTCCGCCTATGGGACTGACTTTTGGCAAAACGGACACTCGGAACCTGCCGCCGCGCCACGGCGCTGCGCTCGTTCGGCGGCCTCTGCTACGATGGAATTTCCCTGCAATTATGGCTCTGCGTTTTTATAACACCCTGTCGCAACGTGTCGAGGAGTTCCAGCCTGCGCACGACAATACGGTGCGCCTGTACACCTGCGGTCCAACCGTTTACAGCTATGCCCACATCGGCAACTTCCGCACTTTCACCTTTGTCGATATCCTGCGGCGGTGGCTGCGGGCAAGCGGATACGGCCTCAATCATGTCATGAACATCACCGATGTGGATGACAAGATTATCCGCAACGCAGCGGCCCAGGGAAAGAGCCTGCCGGAGTACACGGCGGAATACACGAAGGCGTTTCTGGAAGATTGCGCCACGCTGCGGCTGGAGGTGGCGGAGCACCTGGTGAAAGCCACCGACCACATTGGCGACATGGCGCATGCGATTGCACGCCTCACCGCGGGCCAGCACACCTACACCAGCGAAGGCTCGGTCTACTTTCGAATCGCGACTTTCCCGGGTTACGGCAAGCTATCCCACAACGATTTCAGCGGCAACCTCGCCGGGGCGCGGGTCGATGTGGACGAATACGAAAAGGCAGACGCGCGCGATTTCGCGCTGTGGAAGGCGCCGAAGGACGGCGAAACCAGCTGGGATACCGAGATTGGCGCGGGCCGCCCGGGCTGGCACATCGAGTGCTCGGTGATGGCCCTCAAGTACCTGGGCGAGACGCTGGACATACACGCCGGCGGGGTCGACCTGATTTTTCCGCATCATGAAAACGAAATCGCGCAGTCGGAATCACTGACGGGCAAGCCGTTCTCGCGCTTCTGGCTGCATGCTGAGTTTCTGATGGTGGAAGGCCAGAAGATGGCCAAGTCGCTCGGCAACTATTTCACGTTGCGCGACCTGATCGGGCGCGGCTACGGGCCGGAAGCGATTCGCTACCTGCTGGCCTCGGTGCCCTACCGCAAGTCTTTGAACTTCACTTTCGACGGCCTGCAGGCGGCGCAGATGGCCATCGAGCGGTTGCGCAGGTTCAAACTGCGGCTGGACACCGACAAGCTTCCGGAAGGCAGCAACGACGCGGCGGCGGTGCGAACGCGCGTCGCGGAGCAGGCGTTTGTAGCCAGCCTGGACGATGACCTGAACACCGCCGAGGCTTTGGCTGCGGTATTCGAATACGCGCGCGACGCCAACAGCGCCATGGATGCGGGCCAGTTCGGTGCCGACGACCGGCCGGCAGCGCTCCGCTTCTTCCAACAATTCGATGCCGTTTTCGACGTGCTCAGACCCAGCGGCGAAAGCAGCACCGCGGAAGACTCTAAGGTCGAGGTGCTGGTGGCCGAGCGAACCGCCGCCAAGAAGGCTCGCGACTTCTCACGGGCGGACCAGATTCGCGACCAGCTGCTCGAGCAAGGGATAATTCTGGAAGACACCAAGTCCGGCGTGCGCTGGAAAAGGAAATCGCAGTGAAGATCCAAACTCAAGCAGTTCACGCAGGAGACCGGCGCAAAGCTCCCAGCGCGGTTCCCGTGACGACGCCCATCTACACCGCGTCGAGCTTCTTCTACGAGACCACCGAGGAGCTCGACCGCGTATTCGGCATGGAGCAGGCCGGTTACTGTTATTCCCGGTACGACAATCCGACGGCGGCGGCACTGGAAGAGCTGCTGGCGGCGCTGGAGGGCGGGCACGGCGCGCTGGCTTGCGCTTCGGGAATGGCAGCGCTGCAGATGGCGGTCGAAACCGCCCTCGCCGACCGCCGGCCGTCTGTAGTGGCGGCGGAAGCCCTCTACGGCGCATCCACCAAGCTGTTACTGAATGTGCTGGAGCCGCGCGGCGTGGAAGTGCGATTCGCCGATGTCTGCGATCTGGATGCGGTGCGCACCGCGGTCGGCCAGGCCAGGCCGGGATGCATTCTGATGGAGACCATTTCAAATCCGTTGCTTCGGGTGGGCGAGATCGACAAAATCGCTGAAATTGCCCGAACTGCCGGAGCTGCTCTGGTGGTGGACAACACTTTCGCAACGCCCTTGCTGGTGCGGCCGCTAGAGATGGGCGCGAGCTTTTCCGTTCACAGCCTCACTAAGTACCTGTCCGGACACGGCGATGTTCTGGGCGGCGCAGTGGTAAGCGACGCCGCTCATTATGATGCCCTGCGCGCGCGGGCACGCGTGATCGGCCCCCTGCTCGGGCCGTTTGAGAGCTACCTGACCATGCGCGGCATCAAGACTTTTCCGTTGCGCATGGAACGCCAGTGCGCCAACGCCTGCCGCGTGGCGTCCTGGCTGGGCGGCCATCCCGCAGTGGAGAGCGTGCATTTTACCGGGGACCCGATGCATCCGGACGCTCCCGCCATCCGCCGCCTGTTCGCCGGCGGCCTTTATGGAGCAATTGTCAGCTTCGAGATTCGCGATGCCGGCCGTCCCGAAATCTTCCGCTTCCTGGACCGGCTGAAAATGGTGGTGCGCGCCACTTCACTCGGGGATGTGCATAGCATGATTCTGTACCCGGCCATGAGCTCGCACCGCGATCTCGCCCCGAAGCACCGGCAGCGGGTCGGCATCCGCGATAACCTGGTGCGGCTTTCCGTCGGCATTGAAGCGGCGGAAGATATTATTGGGGACCTCGACCAGGCGCTGGCGTGAGGTTTCCGCAGGCAGACGGGCCTGGCATGCCAGGCCCCTACGGCAGTTCGCCCAGCATTTTGTCGATGTCGGCTGGGCTGATGTAGAAATGCGGGGACGTGCGGACCCAACCGGCGCGCGGAGCACAGGCGATGCCGGCCTCGCGCAACCGCCGCACGATCTGCGGAGCTTCCAAGCCTGGCTTGCGGAAGCTGACAATCCCGGCGCCGGTTGCCGGTGTTCTTTCTCCCAACACCTCGTATCCCAAGGCTCTGACACCCGCTGCGATGCGGTCGCCCAGATTCTGGACAACCGGGCCGATTTTTCCTGGGTCGACTTCAAGTAAAAACTTAATTGATGCTCTTAAGCCAAAGCATCCAATAGTATTTAACGTTCCACATTCATATCGGCCCGCGTCGCGGCGCAAGGTCATGTCGCGGGAAGCGTAGTCGGCGTAACCGGCGACGTTGGTCCAGCCGAATTCCACCGGTTCAATCTTGTCCTGAAGTGCTTGACGGATATAGAGGAGGCCGCAACCCTCCGGCCCCAACAGCCACTTGTGCCCATCAGCAGCCAGGGAGTCGATGTGACAGGCCTCGACGTCGATCGGGAAGGCTCCCAATCCCTGAATGGCATCCACAAAGAAAATGCATTGGTTGCGCCGGCAGATCTCACCAATTGCTTGAAGAGGAGCGCGATAACCCGTCAGGTACTGTACGAAGCTGATGGCGAGCAGGCGCGCGCCGCGGCAGGCTGCGTCGATCTGGTCGAGAGGGTCGGTTGCGCTCAGCCAGGTGATGGTTATGCCCTTGGCCTCCAATCGCTTCCAGGGGTAAAAGTTGGCCGGGAACTCCTCGCGAAAGCCGACGATGCGATCGCCCGGCTTCCAGTCCAACCCGAGCGCGACCGTGGCGATGCCTTCGGAGGTGTTCTTCACCAGCGCGATTTCCGAGCGGCCGGCGTTGATCATCTGGGCCGCCGCGACACGCAGGCCATCGTAGGCGCTCATCCATTGGTCATAATGCAGGCTGCCGAAGCGGGAGCAATCATCCGCCAGGTGCTGCATAGCTTCAGCCGCCGGTTTCACCAGCGGCGCAACGGCGGCATGGTTGAGATAGATGAGCTGGCTACGGACCGGAAACTGGTCCGCGTAGCGTTCCCACAGGGGGAGCCGCTCCTTTTCGGCAAGGGTGTTCGTCATGGTTGAAGAATCGAAGCCTTCCATAGGGGTGTGCGGCGCCTTGCTGGCGAGGGACATGCTTCGATTATAAAGGGAGGCAATGGAAAGCCCGTGCAGCCGCCGGCCCCTGTCATTCCCGGCAGTTGCGCTGCGCTCCCCCCGGGCGGGAAGCTGAAGGGGATGCCCAATTCCGAATCGCCGCGGTTCCGCCGGTTTCTTGCAGACGCCGAGGAATATGGCGCGTCCAGCAAGTTCGCCTCCGTGGCAGCCGGCCAGCGTGTTTTGGTAACCGGGGCGGGCGGGTATATTGGATCCGCGCTCGCCACTGCGATTGCTTCGGGCGGCGCCGCTCTCATTGTCCTGCTCGATTCGTGCGAGCAAAACTTGTCCAGATTGCAGAAGCGGCTCGAGGCTGCCCAAGGGTCTGGCCTTGCGCAAGCGGTCGTGGGAAGTGTGGCCGACGTCGCTTTACTGAATGGACTGTTCGAACGGTTTCACCCGACGATCGTATATCACGCGGCGGCTCTCAAGCACGTCGCTCCGCTGGAATCCGATCCAGTGGCCGCGGTCCACAACAATGCACTGGGCACGTATGCGCTGGCGCAGGCAGCGCAGCAGCATGGCGCGTCGACGCTAGTATTGGTTTCGACCGACAAGGCGGTCAACCCGCATAGCATCATGGGCGCATCCAAGCGGCTGGCGGAATTCACAGTGGCTGCTCTCAGCAGTCCGCAGTGCCAGATGAACGCTGTCCGGCTGGGCAATGTGATCGGGTCGAGCGGCAGCGTGATTCCCATCTTTCGAGAGCAGATCTCGAGGGGCGGACCGGTAACCGTCACCCATCCCGATGTGAGCCGGTATTTCCTGTCGCTGCACGAGGCGGCTGAAGCGATCCTGGCCGGCGGCGCGGCGGAGTGTGGAGGCCGGATCCTACTGCCGCACCTGGGAGAGCCGGAACCGATCGCCGCTATCGCGCAATTCCTGATTAGCAAGGCCACGAACGGCTCCGCAGGCCGAATCGCGGTACAGTTCATCGGTTTGCGTCCAGGGGAGAAGCTCGCTGAAGATCTGATTCTGGCGACGGAAGTCCGCGAGGGAACCGTGGCGGGGCAGTTAGACGTCATTGCGACACCCCTTCCGGCGGCGGCCGAACTGCAAGCCGGCATCGAACAGCTCGCCTGCCACGCCGCCCGGGGTGATGTGGCAGGACTGGTTGGTACGATATGCGCAATGGTTCCTGAGTACAGGCCAAGCTGTACCATCCTGGCTGCGATGCGCCCGGGCGGGAGCGCCGGAAGATGAAGCGCAAGATCGCCGTGGTGACGTCCTCGCGCGCTGATTACAGCCACCTGTACTGGCCGCTCCGCGAACTGGAGTCGCACGCCGGCGTGGAACTGAAAATCATCGTGCTGGGCGCCCATTTATCCCCGGAATTCGGTTGCACGGCAAGCGAGATCGAGAAGGACGGGTTCGCGATCGAGGCACGGATCGAATGCCTGCTCAGCTCGGACAGCGATATCGGGATGGCCAAGACCATCGGTGTGGCGAGCCTTGGCTTGGCGGACTGCCTGGGGCAGATGCGCCCCGACCTGCTGCTGCTCATTGCGGACCGCTATGAGATGCTGGCGCCGGCATCCGTGGCCACCGCACTGCGCATACCGCTGGCGCATGTGGAAGGCGGGGAGATCAGCGAAGGCGTGATCGACGATGCTGTCCGCAACGCGCTGACCAAGCTGAGCCACATCCACTTCACGTCCACCGAACTGGCGCGGGCTCGCGTGGTTGCCATGGGCGAGGAAGAGTGGCGGGTCCACCGCGCCGGCGCTCCTTCGCTCGACCACTTGCGGCGCAGCTCTTTGATCAGCCGCGAGCAGGTGGAAGCGCGCCTCGATGTTCGCCTCTCGCCCCCTACCGCTCTGATCGCGTATCATCCGACGACGATCGCCCGCGACGCAACGCGGGAAGCCGACGCATTGTTTTCCGCGCTCGAATCCGTCGCAGCGCAGCTTTTGTTTTGCTACCCGAACGCGGACGCCGGCAGCCGCTCGCTGATTGAGCGCTCGAAAGCCTTCGCCGGCCGCATCGGAAAGAGCCGAGTCTTTGTAAACCTGGACCCGGTTCTCTACTGGAGTCTGTTGCGCTCGGTGGACCTGCTGATCGGAAACTCGAGCAGCGGGATCATGGAGGCGGCGTCTTTTGCCCTGCCGGTGGTGAACGTCGGGATGCGGCAGCGCGGGCGAGAGCGCTCCTGCAATGTGCTTGACGCCGATGCCAGCGCTGCCTCTATTCTCGACCGTGCCGGCACGGCGATGACGGAGGGTTTTCGGCAATCGCTGCGGGGCATGGAGAACCCGTATGGCGACGGACACGCGGCCGAAAGGATCGTGTCCGTGCTGACGTCCGTACCGCTCGGCGAAGAGCTTCTCGTCAAGCGGGCGCCGGCCGTGGAACGGAAATGAGGATTCCGCTGTCGGCTCCCGACATTACAGAGGAGGATATCGAAGCCGTGGCCGGCGTGCTGCGGACCCCGCGGCTCAGCATCGGCCCAATGATGGAGGAGTTCGAGAACGCGGTTGCCCGCTATGCGGGCGTGCCTTATGGCGTGGCGCTGTCTTCGGGCACGGCAGGACTGCACCTTGGCCTGGCCGCACTCGGTGTCGGCGAGGGCGATGAAGTGATTCTCCCGTCCTTTACGTTCATCGCTGTCGCCAACGCCATTCTCTACCAGCGTGCCAAGCCGGTTTTCGTGGATATCGATTCCGGCACGCTCAACGTGACCGCCGCGAACGTAGCCGGGGCCATCACTCCGCGGACGCGCGCGATGATCGTGGTCCACACGTTTGGGCGTCCCGCCGATCTCGATCCGATTCTCCATCTGGCCGCCACGCACGGGGTGAAGGTGATCGAGGACGCCTGCGAGGCTCTCGGCGCGGAGTACCGGGGCAGAAGGGCCGGCGGCTCCGGCGACTTCGGCGTCTTCGGATTCTATCCCAACAAGCCGGTCACGACTGGTGAAGGCGGAATGCTGGTCACCCGCGATCGTCGACTGGCGGAGACGATTCGCGCTCTGCGCAACCAGGGCAGGAGGCCGTCGGATGGCTGGGCGGATCATTCTCTACTCGGCTATAACTATCGTCTGTCTGAGATCAACTGCGCCCTGGGCGCGTCGCAGATGAAGCGCATGGAGGACATTCTGGCGCGCCGCGAGAACCGCGCGGCCTGTTACTGCGAGCATCTGCGGATGGTTCCGGGGCTCACCGTGCCGGTGCTCCAGACCGCGGGAGGACGCGTGTGCTGGTTCGTCTTCGTCGTGCGGCTGGCGGATTGCTTCACGCTGCAGGACCGTGATCGAATCGTTGCCGGCCTGGCTTCGCGGGGCATCGAATGCGGGCGCTACTTCTCCCCCTTGCACCGGCAACCTCTTTATGCGGCTTACGCCGATGGTAGCCGCAGTCTGGCAGTCACCGAGCAGGCAGCCGCACGAACCCTGGCGTTGCCCTTCTTCAATCGGATCACGGATGGCGAAATCGCTGACGTCTGCCGGAACCTGCGCGAGGTGATGGAAACGGCGTGAGGCTTCCGGCTACGGTCCTCTGTGCCGTCACCGCTGCAAGACGTACAGAAGATTGCCCTCAAAACTGCGCCGCCGGACCTGGCCGGACGCGTAGTCGACGACGAACCGCTTGTCGAGGCGTAGGCCGGCTGCCCGGTACAGGGCTGCGAACTCGCGACCGGTAAAGACGTGTCCGGTGGTCGAGACGTGATCGCCCTCGATGTTCCAGGTAACTTCGACATCGCCATTGCTTTGCCCCGGCGTCATCCGGTCCCTGAGGAAGCGCGCCGCCGTCCGCAAAACTCCGTAATGGCGCGCGTTGTAGCGGTGATTCAGGTCGATGAAGACCTTGCCGTTCGGGGACAGCAGGCGGGCAAACTGGCGCAATACTTCAGCCCGCGCCGCAGCAGGCAATATGTGCCCCAGGACGTTCCAGAGACAGGTGATCACGTCAAAGCTGCCCGGCCGGAGGTGGAGATCCTCAGCCCGCATGGCCCAAACCTGTGCCTGTGCCGGACACAACCTACGCATGGCGCCGCTCGGCTCGAGCAGAGTGAAATCCCGCAGGCCCGCGGCCCCGGCGATGCGCGCCGCGCGGACGCCATCGCCGGCGCCAACATCCAGCAGCGAGCGGCTCCCGGACGGGATTTCGCCCGCAATCAGCCCTTCAATTGCGTCGAGGTAAGCTCTGCGCTGCTCTGCGAGGCGGGCGTACGCAGGCGCAATCCGGTCATAGGCCGCCACCGGGTCGAGCAACGCGCCGCGGGCCAGGGAACCTGAGCTCATCGCATCAACCGGCCGGCCAGGGCTCCGCGGGCGAGTGCCATGCTTCGATTATAGAGGGAGGCACCCGGCGCGCCGGGCGGAAGCCGGCGGCGGCCGACTCGGCTGGCAGCGGAAATTGCCGAGCCCAAAATACCCTCTTGACCAACGAACACCTTCGTAGTAAAGTCTTCGTAGATGGCGAAAACGAACGATCTGCCGCGCCCCACCGATGCCGAGCTGGAGATCCTGACGGTGCTTTGGAGCCGCGGGCCGTGTACGGTTCGCGATGTGCATTCCACCATTTCGAGCCGCCGCCCGGCGCACTACACCACCGTCCTGAAGCTGATGCAAATCATGGCCGAGAAGGGGCTGGTGAAGCGCGACGAAAAGCAGCGGGCGCACATTTACTCCGCCAGCCGGCCGCGCGAATGGACGCAGCGGCAACTGGCGGGCGATCTGCTGGAGCGGGCCTTCGCCGGTTCGGCGAGCAGTCTGCTGGTGGGAGCGCTGGCTGCGCGCAAGGCTTCGGCGGCTGAGCTGGCCGAGTTGCGCAAGCTGCTTGGTGAGTATGAGGAGGAGAAGCGATGACACTCGAATCCTGGCTGGCGGCTCCGCTGGCGCACGCACTGGGACGGGCGCTGCTGCATTTCTTATGGGAAGGCGCGGTGCTGGCGCTGTCGCTGCGGGTGGTCTTGTTCCTGGGCGCGCGGCGGCCCGCGCGGTGGCGCCATCAGGTGGCCGCGACCTGTTTAATCGCCTTGCCGCTGGCGTTCGGTTTGACGGTGGCGCTGTTGCTCGGCCCCGGGCCTTCAATCGCGGTGGCGGTGCCGCCGCAGGCGCCGCGGATGGTGCTCCATCCTGTGATCGCCGCAGGCACATCCGCCGCGCCGGTCGACCGTCTGGCGTGGCTCGCTCCGCTGTGGATGGGTGGCGTGATCCTCTTTTACGCCTTCCGGCTGGCAGGGTGGCTGCGCGTAGACAGCATGCGGCGGCGCGGCGTGTGCGCGGCGCCGGCGGAGTGGCAACAGCGGCTGGGTGCGCTGGCCTCGGCGGTGCAGGTCTCACAGCCGGTGGTATTGCTCGAATCCTGCCTGGCCAGGGTGCCGTTGGTGGTTGGCTATTGGCGTCCGGTAATTCTGATGCCGCTGGGAGCGCTCACTGGGCTGAGCGCGGAACAGGTGGAGGCCATCCTGATCCATGAACTGGCCCACATCCGGCGTGCGGATTACCTGGTGAGCCTGGCGCAAAGCCTGATCGAAGGACTGTTTTTCTTCCACCCGGCAGTATGGTGGATCAGCGCGGTGGTGCGCGCCGAACGCGAATATTCCTGTGACGACGTGGTGGTGACCCTGCGGCCTGATGCGCGCGCTTACGCTGCGGCGCTGACGACGCTGGAACAGAGCCGGTGGGCGGCCCTGGAAGCCGTGCCCGCCGCAACTGGAGGGAATCTGGTGAAACGAATTCGCAGACTGTTGGGAGAGCCCTCGCCGGCACGCGTTACGAACGCACGCGCTTCTGCACTGGCCGGCGTTTTGGTGCTGGTGGCGGTCGTGGCAACGGCGCTGGCAGTGTGGCCGACATCGAGAGGTTTCGCGCAGGGAACTTCAAAGGCGGATTCTGCCCAAGCCACGCAGGATCAGGCCAGCGGAAGGGAGGAGGCGAAGCTGAGCCTCCATGAGCTGGAGCAATCGCTGGCCGGCAACGAGAAAGAGATTGAGGCGGCCAAGGAAGCTCTCGATCATGCGCAGCAACTCCTGCAAAAGCACGCAGCGGAATTGGAAAAGGCACTACAAGACGCTGGCGCCGGCGATGCGCAGCACGAGGATCAACTACGGCAGGCCGAGCGGGCGCTCAAGGAACTGGAGGAGGCACAAGCGGGTAAATCGCAGGAACTGCTCCAGCAGCAGGAGCAGTCACTCGAGCAAGCTGAAAAGCAGATACTGGACGCAGAGAGGGCTTCGGAGGCTACGCAAGCGGGAACATCCAGCCAGCTGCTCCAGCAGAAGCGGGCACTGGAGCGAGCACAAAACCAATTGCAGCAGCTGATGAAGGGAAAGCTGGAAGAGATGCTCAGCCAGCAGCAAAGGCAGATGGCGGATGCCGACCAGGCTCTCAAGCAGTGGCAAGCGACGAACGGCACGAAGCAGCAGGCGGAGCTCCAACAGCAATTGGAACAGGCGCGAAAGCAACTGGAGCGCGCTGCGCAGTCTTGTTGTCGGTCGCGCGATCTCCTGGCGGAGGCGCCGGAATCGCCTGCGCCACAGACAAAAACGGAACCCGAGTCCGCCTACCAGAGATGGCTGAAAGAAGATGTGGCGTATATCATCACCGATCAGGAGCGGCGTGCGTACCAGGCCCTTGAGACCGACCCGGAACGCGAGCGATTCATCGAACAATTCTGGTTGCGGCGCGACCCGACGCCAGGCACGGCAGAGAACGAGTTCAAGGAGGAGCATTACCGCCGTATCGCATATGCCAACGAACACTATGCCTCAGGCATTCCCGGGTGGAAGACCGATCGCGGACGCATCTATATCGTCTATGGGCCGCCGGATGAGATTGAGGATCACAGCACCGATAGCACGCCGCGCCAGGACTGGCTCTACGTCCACATCGATGGACTGGGATACGCTGTCGAGGTTCAGTTCAGCGACCCGGGCAGGACGGGGGAATTTCGCATGGTCGGGGCGCCGGCATCGCACGGGTCTTATTGGTTGATCCAGAGTGACGTCAAAGCCGCGTACGCCGCGCGTTTACTTCGAGACAAGGGTTTCCCAGCGCTGGCGCAATCCATCTCTGGAATGTCAGGTCACGAGCAAGTATTGGTAGGGCCGTACCCGGATGAGGCTGCGCTGGCCAAGGCGAAGGCTGCGATAGAAGCGGCGGGCTACCATCCCACCAAGGTGCAGTGAGGGGAGTCGGACGATTCTTTCTCGTCAGCGCGGCACCAAGGGTAGTCTGCCACCGATTGTATGCGGAAAAACCTCCTCTAGGGCAAAGCGGGTATAGGCACGAATTTCGCAGAGGCGGCGAAATTCGAGCCAGGCCCCGTTTTGCAGAGTGTGCTAGCGGAAGCGGCCGGCGCGGTCGAAGTCGTCCTTCAACTGGGTGGTGATCTTCTCGGCGACATCGGCGCTCGCGCCGTGGAACCGGGCGCCCAGGCTTTCTTGGGTGGTGGACCAGATGACATCGCCATCCTTGTTGACGAGGCGGACGGCAGCAATCGCCTCGTGGCGGCGTTCGGCGGAGTGGTCGGATTCGTTGTCGCCGATCCCCAAGCCGACGGCGCCGCCCTTGGCGTAGCTTCCGGTGCCCGTGCGATTACTGAGACTGACGTGTGCGTTGATACCGTCAGACGATTGGTGAGTCTCGGTGAAGACCAGGTCTTCCGCCGCGCCGCGCAGCACGGCATCGGCGCGCTCCTCCTTTTCCGTCAGGACGAACAGTTTGGCGCCTGCCAGGCTGCTGATCAGGATATCGCGCATCTGCGCGGCCGTATCGCCGCCAGTGAGCCGGTCCACATAAATGCGGCGCACCGTCAGCAACTGGCGCAGATTGCCGGCCTCGATGGTGGCGCTGGCCGAATCGGCGGCTGCACTTACAAATGCTGCGGCCAGCGCGGCCGCCACCAGCGTCAGTGCTTTCATCCTTTGCCCGCCTTTCGCGCCTCGTCGTCGAGGAACTCGACGCGGCGGCCTGTGCGCGCCTCCAGGCCGGCCAGCACGCTGCGAATGTCGCCTTTCTCTACGCGCAGCACGAGCGCCTGCTGTTTTCCTTCTGCGTCCACAAACCCCAAAGTGACGAAGTGCTTGCGCGCCTTGCTCAGCAGCAGCACCGGCGAAATCAGGACCGCAGCGGCATAGCGCCGGCTCACGGTCTGCCCGTACTCGAGCGTATTTACCTTTTGATAGGACACGCGCAACTCGGTCTTGCCAGTGCGCAGCAACAACGTCTGGGTGTCGGATAGGTCCAGGCGAACGCTTCCTTTGGTCGGAAATTCGCCCGGGGTTCCACCGACCAGCTCGGCCTTGAAGCCCGGCTCGGCCGCGACGAGCGCCTGCGGCAATCCCAGCGCAGCCAGCACCACTACCAGCGTTCGTAGCATTGGATGTAGGTAGTGCGGCCAGCTGGCAGCGGCTCTCAGGATTATTAAGGCTGTCCGTGGCGCACGCACTCGTGCGTGCCGCGTCGGCAACTTTTGCCGACGCCGAGATGTTTCGCCCCGCAATTCCACTGACATTCCACATGAACTCCCGCCGCCGCTTGCCACATATCTATCCCAAGAATGCCTGGCTGTTTCTCACCTGGACCCTCCACGGCGCCGTCCGCGAGGACCAATCCCCGTCTGGCTGGATCGGCAGTTGGATAGAGCTCGCACAGTTCCTATGTTCCTGCGCCAGGAGGCCATCGCGAACCTGGTTGTACAGTCCCTACACCGGGGCGCGGAACTCGGACACTCGAACTGAGCTCTTTCGTGGTGATGACGAACCATGTTCATGCACTGCTGCTGCCGAAGGTCTCGCCCAGCCAACTGCTGAAAGCGTTGGAGGGCTGTACCGCGCGTGAGGCCAACCGACTGCTAGGCAGGACGGGAGAGCCATTTTGACAGCGGGAGTCGTATGACCATTGGGTCCGGGATGAGAGGGAGTGGCGGCGAATTGAGAGCTACGTCGAAGACAATCCGGTGAAGGCAGGGTTGGTTGCGCGCGCGGAGGAGTTTCGTCGGTCGTCCGCGTGGTTGGCGCCGGGCGTCGGCAGGAGTGCCGACGCGGCACGCACGAGTGCGTGCGCCACTGGGCCGAATGTGTGAGCGGCCTTACTCCGCGCGCAAGGCATCCATTGGATCCACACGAGTTGCGCGGCGGGCCGGGAGCCAGGAAGCGGCAAGCGCGAGGGCTATGGCGGCGGAGGCGCTGAGTAGGTATGCAAGCGGATCTAGTGGTGTCACACCCAGCAGCATCGAACCAGCGAACCGCGCCGCTAGGGCCAGGCCGGCCAGGCCGATGGGGACGCCGACGGCGGCCATGCGCAACGATTCTCCCAGAACCAGACGTTCGATCTCGCGCGGGCGTGCCCCTAGGGCAACGCGCAGGCCAAATTCGCGCGTGCGCCGGTTCACGGCATAGAGCAGCACGCCGAACAGGCCAGCCGCGGTGAGCACGATCACATTGAGGCCCAAAGCGCTGATCGCAGTGGCGATAAACCGGTCATCCGATAGGGCGAGGTCCACCGTCTTCTGGAGCGTGGTGGAATCGTAGACGCGCGCCCCGGGGTCGAAAGCATGCACTTCGGCGCGTGCCGCGCGGTCGAGCGCCGCGGGGTCGCCCGCGGTTTCCACCAGCAGTGTGAGGTCGTCCGGCACCGCCTGGGCGTATGGGAGAAAGAGAAACGGCTGCGGCGGTTCGTGCAGGTCGTTGGAAGGGCCATCCTCAGCTACGCCGACCACCTGGCGCAGTTGGCCATCGATCCGAAGCCAGTTACCGAGCGGGTCGCGGCTGCCGAACACGGTGCGGGCAAACGTCTGCGATACCACCACCGCCAGTGGCGCGCCCGCGCCATCGCGGCTATCGATGCTCCGCCCGGCCACGACGCGGGTGCCCATCAGGCCAAAGTAGTTGCCACCGACGTTGTTGAGGAACACGCCCATCGGCGCCATCCCCGGGATCTCGACCCTCGCCGTCATCCCGCCGCCGGAACCGCTCAGCGGAAGCCGCCGCGCATAGGTGGCGCCGCGTACGCCTGGCAGCGCCGCCAGCCGTTCGCTCACCTGGTCGCACCAGGCAGCGCGCGGGATGGCAAGCTTCGGGATCACCGACATTGCCAGCACCTTCTTGTGCGGGTCCAGGCCCGGCCGGATTTCGGTAGCGTGGCGCAGGCTGGTCAGGAACAAGACTGCGATGCCAAACAGGGCCACACTCACCGCGAGCTGCGAAATGATCAGCGCTTTCTGCTGCCAGCCGCGGCGCCGCGCCGCTACGCCTTGCGCCTGCTTCAGCACGTCGGCGATGTTCAGCCGCGCAGCGTGGAGGGCGGGCCAAACGCCGGCAACCAGAACGGCAAGGAGCAGCGCGCCGGCCGAAAATGCGAGGACGCGATCATCCAGCCGGATGCCGTAATCAATGAAGGGACTCTGGGCGCGAGCGAACTGGGTGACCTTCTCCATCACAAGGTAGGCCAGCAACAGGCCCAACCCGGCCCCTGCCAGGCTGAACAGGGCGGTTTCCATCACCAGCTGGCGCGCCACCCGCCACCCGCCGGCGCCCAGGGCGATGCGCACGCCCAATTCCTTGCGCCGCGCTTCGGCCTGTGCCAGACGTAACTGAGCCACGTTGGCGCACGCCACGAACAGGACCAAACCGAAGACGGCCACGATCCCGCCGCCGAAGATCACATTGTCCTTCCAGCTCACAAAGCACCTGAGCGTCGTTCCCGGATCGCCGCGCGGTGCGGGGTTGTGCTTTCCCGGACCGCGGATGGCAGAGTCGAGTTCCGCCGCCGCACGCTCCGCCGTCAGCGGAGAGCGGAACCGCACGGCGATCTCGAATTGGCCCGTGCGCGATTGCCGCTCTTCGCGGTTCCCCAAAGTGTCGAACCAGGCGTCCGAACTCACCCAGACGCCGACCAGAACGCCTCGCTGAAGACCGGTAAAGACTTCCGGCATCACGCCCGCCACGACGAAGGCTTTATGGTTGAGCAGCACGGTTTTACCGACAATATGGGGATCGCCGGAGAAGCGTGTTTGCCAGAGCCGGTATCCCAACACTGTCTCCGGCCTGCCTGCCGCCACGCCCAGCGACGCTCGGCCCAACGCGGCCCTCACGCCCGCCACGTGAAAATAGTTGGGCGAGGCGGGTTGGATGATCACGAGCTGACCGTCATCTTCATCGCCAACCTGGACGCCGCGGCTCTGCGATGCGATGAGCTTCGCGCGGCCTTCGAGGGCTCTGGCCATATCGAGGTAGTCCGGCCAGCCGTACATCATGAAGTTGCCGTCATCGCCGTGCGAAGTGGCCGTCCATAGCTCCTGAGGTTTGTCCACAGGCAAAGGCCGTAACAGGGCGGCGTCGCCCACGGCGAACAGGCCGGTGGTCAGGCCGATTCCGAGAGCGATCGAAAGCACGGCCAACGCCGTCGTGCCAGGGTTTTTCGCGAGCAGGCGAAGCGCCAGGCGCAAGTCGCGGATCCATTCAGCAAACGACATAAGAACCAATCACCTGCAATCTGGGACGTTCCTCAACATCGTAGATTAACAGCATAGCGGCTCTGATGGTCTGAAATGAGGCGTCAGCCTGCGCGTTCTAGCCCAACCGCCAGCGCAGGGGCTTGCTCCGGCCGGTAAGTTCCAGGGTGCCGTCGGGTGCCTTGTTTGGAGTCACGTGGACTCCGTTGACCTCGGCGCGTGTGAGGCGCGCGGCCTGGCCGGCGGGCAGCCAGACGGCGATCTTCCAGCTGCCGGCTTGAGACGGGTGATACCAGCCTTCGTAAGTGCCCCCGCGCGATTTGATGACGCCTACCAATGGAGATTCGAACCGGTACGATTCCACCGGCAACCCAGGCCGCAGCGACAGGCCGGCTTCCGTGAACTCGAGGCCGATCAGCTTCGCGGCTGAATAGAGCGAGCAGGCGTGCGAGTGTAGATTGAGCACCGGAAAGTCGGTGTAATGGAGATACGGGTTGTTGACTGTCTCGCCTGGGTGCTTGCTGAGCGCGGAATTGTACGTGTCGGGGCCGCTCTGAACGCCGTACCAGACGGCGGGATAGTTCTCCGCGTGGCAGGCGAGGGAGTTCTTCTTCCATTCGTCCCATGCCATGGCAGGTTCGTGCTGCGCCAGCGCCCACACCAGCGTTTGATTGAGCGACGGCCAGATGCCGCCGCTCACCGACGTTCCCGGCTCCCACACCCCCTTGGGCGCGTCCGGCCCCGGACCCAGCTGCACGGCGCCGATCGGCGACGGGCGGCGGAGCAAGTCGTCCATGGTGCGGATCAGCTCGCGGCTTTGTTCGGGCGTGGTGACTCCGGCCAGCAGCGCCCAAGGCTGCGGTTCCAGCCACAGCGTGCTTTCTCCAACCCAGCCCAATGTAGGACCAAGCCAGGCGCGGCGAAGCCACTTACCCGTCCATTGTTGGGCTGCCGCGGCGCGGTGTGCGTCCGCGCTCTTGCGGACCTGCTGCGCGAAGTCCGCTTCGCCGGCATAAGTCAACAGGCGCGCGTAGAGATCGAACACCCAGGCCGCCATGGCAGAGTTCAGCACGCTTTCGCCTTGGGCGACGCATTCTTTCAAAGCCCGCTGCGCCCACACGCTCAGCAGCCCATCGTTCCAATCATCATTGAGCATGCGCATCACGCCGTGCGCGCCCACTCCGACGCCGCCGATTTCGTGACGGTAACATCGCTCCAGGAGCTTGCGAACGCGCTCCTTGCCGGCGGTCGGACCGTAGAGAGGAAAGGTCGGAACCTCCTGGTCGAGGAATGCCAGGTCGCGGGAAGCCAGCACGTATTCACTGGCGGTCCATAACAGCCAGAGCGGCATGTCGCTCGAATTGTCGGTGACCATCGGGCCCACGGCGCCGTGGCCTACGATGCAGTAGGGAATCGAGCCATCCGGCCGAACCTCTTTCAGCGTGTAGCGCAGGACCGTTCGGACGATTTCAGGATCGCTGAACAGGAAGGGCAGGCAGTGCTGGAGCGGGTCGCGGGCGGCGCCCTGGAAACCCATCACGTATTGATAGATGCCGTTCTGGTTGAGGATGTGCTCATGAAAGTAGTCGTCGTAAGTAAGGCTGCTGCGGAGGTAATAGTGATTCCAGATGGTCTCGCGCTCCACCCACGGGTCGGAGCCGACACTGAAACGCATACCCTTCTTCTTCCATTCGGCGCTCGATTCTTTCCAGGTGGTGGCTGCGCGGGAGCGGTACTTTTCCGTCAGCGAGGCCAGATCGAAGCCCTCTGGCAGATAACCGTAAAGAAAATACAACGTGGTCCGCGCACCTGGCGCGAGGTTGCAGGCACGCTCCAGCAGCAGCGCGCTCTCCGGGCCGCTCCATGCCAGATCCCCATCCAGCGTCCGGCCGATGCCATCGGGCTTCGCAGCGCCACCGGATCCGAAAAACGCCTTGCCGTTCGCGCTGGATCCGTTGGCCGGCGCATCGAGCGAAATCAGGAAGGTGCCGGGCGGATTGATGTCGTCGTAGGAGGCTTCGGGCACGGTTTCCGGAATCGGTCCCAGAAAAGAGTTGGGATGGGCGGCCAGGTTTGCTTTGATGCGCTGCCACGCCGCTTCCTCTTCCGGCGCGCGTCCGGAAAAGTGCTTCATCTCCACCATGCCGTAGTTGCCGTCGAGGACGCGGAAGCTGTGCGAGAAGCGCTGCCCGAATCGGCGCCGGAGGTTCACCGGCGTGCCTATCCCGGCGAACTGCTCCACGAACGGGCGGAAGGAAAACTCGTAAACCAGCGTGCCCCAGTATTCGATCCACCGCAAGGCGGCCGGGGTGGCGCCGTGATTGGCGATGGTCACCTGCGAAAGCAGGACCGGATCGTCACCGAACGGCGCACAGATCACCTGATCGACGCTGTAGGCGCCGCGCGCCACTTTCTTACGCAGATAGCCGGCGCCGAATACGCGATCGAAGCTGGCGCCGGTTTGCGGATACAACGTGCTCAGCGTTTCGTTGCCGTCGGTGAGGTAGCCGAAGCCGCCCGCGAACTGGCTCATCTCCGGGACGTAGTCGTTCAGGAACTTGGGAGCGCCTTCGTCCTGGCGGACGCGTACGTGTCCGCAGTTGGAGACGATGGCAACGATGCGATCGTTGCCGACCTGGTGAACGTGGTCGGTGGCCGAGAGGATGCCGGGCATGACCTGAGTGACGGCCAGCGGATCGGTGGTCTGGTCGCACGTGTAGCGAAACGCCGGCAGGCCAAACTCGTCGGTGATCCATTCGCCAAAGTGGCCGGAGCCGTAAGGCTTGGCCGTGGCGGAGGTATTCTGGTCGGCTCCCAGCGCCGCGAACGCACTTGGCGCGGCCACCGTCCAGCCAGTCGAAGTCATCACGAAGCGTCTGCGATCCATAGACATAATTCCTCGCTAGGTGGCCCACCACTCCCTTACGGTCGTGTCTCCGATGTGCGCTTCAGAGGCGCGACCGTTAGGGAGCGGTTGCGCGCGACGCCGAAGGGCACGCCAACTTATGCCGCCGTCCAGCCACCGTCAATCGTCGGCGTGGCGCCGGTTACGAACGCTGCTTCGTCGGAACACAGGTACAGCGCCATGGCGGCTATTTCGTCCGGCCGTCCCATGCGGCCGATCGGCTGGCGCGCGTGCAGTTCGGCGCGCACTTTGTCCTTTTCGTGCTTGTGAAACTTTTCCAGATAGCCTTCCACGAAGGGAGTTTCAATGGTGCCCGGACAGATGCAGTTGACGCGCACGCGGCCGGCGTAATCCACGGCGAGCTGCCGCGAGAGCGCCACCACTGCGCCCTTGGTGGCGCAATATGCGAAGCGACGCTTGACACCGATCAGCCCAGCCACAGAGCCAATGTTCACGATGGTTCCGCGCGACTCCAGCAACTTCGGCATCGCCGCCCTAGTCACGAGGAACATACCCTCCACGTTGACGCGCAGCAGCTTGGCAAAGTCCTCCCGGCTGGTCTCCTCAATCCCGCCCACCAGGCCGATGCCGGCGCTGTTGACCAGAATATCGAGCGCCGTGAGCCCGCCCACTCCGGCGTTGACTGCCTCTTCGTCGGTGATGTCGAGGATGAGCACTTGCGCGCCGGTCAGTTCTGCCGCGAGGGCGTGTGCCCGATCGCTGTCGACGTCGGCGATGGTCACAGCGGCGCCCGCCTCCGCCAGCCTGCGGCACGTGGCTTCGCCGATCCCGCTGGCCCCGCCCGTCACCAGCGCTTTACGCCCATCCAGTCGAAACGGTGTCTTGCTCACACCCGAATTGTAGCGCCAGAGGTGGCGCCCGCGGTCTCGCCGCCGGCATTTTTCGGCGCATCCCCGGAGGTGGAACCGCTTTCCCGGTCCTGTCGGCTCCGGCGCCGAGGGATAAATGACAGACCACTCAAACCGATGGTCTGTCCTACCAACTTTGACCGCGAGCTGTGCGACCATAAGCATTCCGAAGCGGGTGAGTTCCGTTTTCCCCAAAGGAGGCAGTCTGAGATGAAACGAGTATTTCTTCTTGCAATCCTGATGTTCGCCGGCAGCAGCCTGTTCGCGCTCGACAACGGGTTAGCCCGCACGCCCCCGATGGGCTGGAACAGCTGGAACAAATTTGCTTGCAACGTCAGCGAGAGCCTGATCCGGGAAGCCGCCGACGCCGTCGTCAGCACCGGTATGAAGGACGCCGGCTATCAATATGTCGTGATCGACGATTGCTGGCAGGTGTCGCGCGACGCGGAAGGCAATATCGTGCCCGATCCCAAACGGTTCCCATCCGGTATGAAGGCGCTTGCGGATTACATCCATTCGAAAGGGCTGAAATTCGGCATCTACTCCGACGCCGGCACCGGCACCTGCCAGAAACGGCCCGGCGGCCGCGGCTATGAGTTTCAGGACGCGCGCCAGTACGCGGCCTGGGGCGTCGACTATCTGAAGTACGACTGGTGCAACACCTCGACGCAAAACTCGGCCGCGTCCTACAGCATCATGCGCGACGCTCTAGCCAAATCCGGGCGGCCCATCGTCTTCAGCATCTGTGAATGGGGATCGACGAAGCCGTGGCTTTGGGCCAAAGACGTAGGCAATCTCTGGCGCACTACCGGCGACATCCAGGACAACTGGGACATCAAGAAGCAGTGGGGCGGCAACGGCGTGGTGCAGATTCTTGACCTGCAGGACGGCATCGAATCCGCTTCCGGACCGGGCCATTGGAACGATCCGGATATGCTCGAGGTGGGCAACGGTGGAATGACCGCCACCGAGTATCGCGCCCACTTCAGCCTTTGGTGCCTGATGGCGGCGCCGCTGATGGCAGGCAATGACATTCGCAGCATGACCGATGAGATCCGCTCCATCCTCACCAACAAAGAAGTGATTTCGGTGGATCAGGACCCACTGGGCTACCAGGGCCGCAGAGTCAAGCGCGATGGCGCCAGCGAGGTCTGGTCGAAGCAGATGGCCGATGGCAGCCGAACCGTCGCGTTGCTCAATCGCGGCGATTCGGAAGCTGAGATCCGTGTGGCCTGGACCGAAATCGGTTACCCGGGCTCCGTCGCCGCCACCGTGCGCGATCTATGGGCGCATCAGGACCGCGGGTCGTTCCAGGCCAGCTTCTCGGCCAAGGTGCCGAGCCACGGCGTAGTGATGGTGACGGTCCGCCCCGGCGCACGATAGCAAACCGCCCTTAGCGGCCGGCCCCGCGATGCAGAGGTAGGACAGACGATCGGTTTGTGTCGCCTGTCAGGCGTTGCGGCGAGCAGAGCGCGACAGACCACGAAAGGCGATGGTCCGCCCTACAGGATTTGGAGGCGCTTACCCACCTTCTGGAAGATTTCTAACGCGCGATCCAGCTCTGCTTTGGTGTGCGTCGAGGCCACGATCGTCCGCACGCGGGCCTTGTCCTTCGCCACGGTAGGGAAGCCTATGCCGGTAGCCAGCACGCCTTCGGCGAACAACTCGCGGGAGAACCTGTGCGCCAGCGCCGCTTCGCCGACGATCACCGGGGTGATGGGAGTCTCGCTGATGCCGGTGTTGAAGCCCGCCGCCGCCAGGCCCTTCTTGAAGTAGCGCGCGTTGGCCCAAAGCGCGTCGATGCGCTCCGGTTCCTGCTCGAGCACATCAAATGCGGCCAGGCAGGCCGCGGCGACCGCAGGCGGATGCGAAGTCGAAAACAGAAAAGGCCGCGCGCGGTGGTAAAGGAAGTCGATCAGATCGCGGCTGCCGCAGACGTAGCCGCCCAGAACACCGATGGCTTTAGACAGCGTTCCGACCTGAATGTGCACGCGCCCGTGAAGGCCGAAATGATCGATGGTTCCGCGGCCGTTGCGGCCCAGCACGCCCGATGAATGAGCGTCGTCCACCATCATAATGGCGCCGTGTTTTTCGGCCGCCTCCACCAGGCCGGGCAGCGGGCCGATGTCACCATCCATGGAAAAGACGCCATCCGAGATGAGCACCTTTTTCCCGCCGGCCCCGGAGAGCGAGGCCAGAATGCCCTCCGCCGCGGCGAAATCCTTATGTCGAAAGACATGAATCTTGGCTCGTGAAAGCCGGCAGCCGTCGATGATGCTGGCGTGGTTCAGCTCGTCGGAGATGATGTGATCCTCTGGTCCGAGAATGGCGCACACCGTGCCCGCGTTGGCGGCGAAACCGGACTGGAACACGACGCATGCTTCAACGTTCTTGAACGCGGCGATGCGCTCCTCCAGTTCCATGTGCAGCGACATAGTTCCGGAAATGGTGCGTACCGCGCCCGAGCCGGCGCCATATTTGTTCACCGCCGCGATCGCTGCCTCCTTCAACTTGGGATGCGTGGTCAAGCCGAGGTAATTATTCGACGCCAGGTTAATTACGTCCTTGCCATCGAAGCGCGATTCTGCGGCGCTGGCTGATTCGAGCACGCGCAGGCGCTGATAGGTGCCTTCGATCTTCCACTGTTCGATCTGATCATGCAGGTACGCGAGAGGGTTGCTCATCACCTGACAAGTGTATCCCCTGGCGCGTGCTGGTTTGGCGGCGGCGCAGGCCGCATGTTAGGATTGAAATGTCTCGTGACGCAGCGGGGACGTAGTTCAGTTGGTTAGAACGCCGGCCTGTCACGTCGGAGGTCGCGGGTTCGAACCCCGTCGTCCCCGCCATTCCTTTCCTTTTCTTTTCAAACACTTCCGCAGATTCGCTCTTCCCCGTGCAAACATTTGCTAACGTGCGCTCAGCGCCAGCTTTGCGGGCCTCCGAAATCACGTCCGCCATGGCGTCGTTCCAAATCTTCGCCGCGGCCCTGGTGTCCGCCGGCATCGCGT
>CAZZHN010000035.1:0-29433 GCA_964654065.1 uncultured Solibacteraceae bacterium | reverse complement strand
GACGCTTCTCCTTCGGCCCGATGCCGTCCTCCCAGTGGTAGCCGGAGACGAAGTTGCCCCCCGGCCAGCGCAGCAGCGAGACGTTTAGCCCCTTGGCCGCCTCCATCACGTCCTTGCGGTAGCCCTCGGCATCCGCCAGCGGGCTTCCTTCGTCATAAATGCCGCCGTAAATGCAGCGGCCCAGATGCTCGGCGAAGTTGCCGAACAGGCGGCCGTCCACCTCTCCCACAACGCGATCCGTGTCGATCTGGATGCGCGCCTGCGGCGCCTGCGCCATCGACGGTGCTACGGCCGCGATCGCGATGAACAGAGGCGAAGCCACCCTCGCAAGACGGAGCCAATTCCCACGGTTCACTTTGCACGACATGATCTATCCTTATCTGATTGCGGTCCCCACGCGGCGCCAGCGCTGCAAGCCCCAGCGCGCGGACCCCGACCGGCACAACTCTTGCGGCGTGCGCTCATGCGGACTCGAGAATCACATTCGCGTATGGGACGGTGTCTCCCGTTC
The DNA here is from genome assembly GCA_964654065.1 of uncultured Solibacteraceae bacterium. GTDB lineage: Bacteria > Acidobacteriota > Terriglobia > Bryobacterales > Bryobacteraceae > Bog-375. The sequence goes on along the minus strand of CAZZHN010000035.1, from coordinate 28,922 downwards.
GGACCAGGCCGATCGCCTGGGGGACACGCTTCTTCAACTGAACATGCGGTTCGAACACGATCGGCACTCCGGTCAGCGCCTGCTCGAACTCCAATCGTGCATCGGGGCCGTTGGCCGCGAGAAACTCCTCCGCCATGAAGACCCGGCCGGCCGTGAAGTTGGCACGGATCGCCCGCACCACGTCGAGCACCTTCGGAACATCGTCCACCAGCGAGATGTCGACGGTTTCAATTTGCGGCCAGAAGGGGAACCCGCGATCCGCGATGACCAGCGTATTGGTGTGGCGGACGCGGCTGAGCAGCGAGTTAATCGCCGGGTTCAGAATTCCAGTTTTCAGCATAAGCGTGAAAACCACTTTGCATCGACCCGCACAGGTTACGATAGCCTGACCTTCACGCGCAACGACCCCGGGACCGGCTCTTCCGAAACCACGATCATGTATCCGCCGCCGCACCCGGAGTACATGGCGCCGGGGTATCGCGACTGAAACCAGGCAAGAATCGCTTTCAGGTCGAGATGGATCACGGGGTGCTGCACCGTGTGCGGCAGAATCACTTCCCAGCACCGCATGCAGTCGTTCAGGGCCGCGCCAAGCCGGCGGGCGTCGGTGTTCAGGATGGCGTCGTAACAGTCCTTACCGGTCCGGCCCAGCCTGGCAATCCACGACGGATCGAGGTTGCGAATGTCCAGAGGACTGTAGCCGGCCGGACGCTGGTTGATCGGGACGAGGGAGCAGACTTTTTCCACCCAATGCGCGATCTCGGGATCGCAGTTGGATTCGACGTGCGCCGGAAATCTGCCGCATTCGACACTGGCGTCGTAATCGAGCCGGCTCACTCCCGGATAGACGAGCCCGATCATGTCCTGGGAGCCGGAGGGCTCCGGCTTCCCGGTGTTCTCGGCCCAATAAAGTTCGCCCACCAGTTCCGCCCGGGGCCGTTCCGGCAGCACTCCATTCCAGAGGCTGGTGGCAATCCTGCGCGTGCTGCTGGCCATGCCGCAGCGATCCATGAACCAGTGAACCGGCTCCAGCGCCACCACCACCATCGATCCCGGAGGCTCCGGATTCTGCAGGGAGACAAACGGCTGGTCAATCCATCCGCCCGCCAGCGCCATGCGGTGCGGAATCGCGCTCGCCATCAAGGCGGTATCCTCGCAATGGCTCCCGTTGTGCCGGCCGTCCGGGAGCGGGACGGGGGAAGCCGTCGCGAAGTTGGCCGGAGGCTTCACGGTTAGTCTTTGACCACGCGCTTTCCCGCCTTGCGGTCCGCGTACTGCTGCGCGATCCAGGCGTAGGTCTTTTCCATGCCGATTCGCAGCGGCGTGTGCGGCTCCCAATCCAGCACGCTTTGCATAAACGTATTGTCGCTGTTCCGCCCGGCTACTCCTCTGGGAGCGTTCAGGTCGTACGTGCGGTGGAGTTTGATGCCGGCGATCTCTTCCACCATGGTCACCAGATCGTTGATCGAGATCAGCTCGCTCGATCCCAGGTTGATCGGCGTCGCAATCAGCCGGTCGCAATGCATGATCTGGTCGATCCCCAGCACGCAGTCCTCGATGAAGCAGAAGCTGCGCGTTTGAGAACCGTCGCCCCAGATGTCGATGGTGGTCTTGCACTCGTCGATGGCCTCGATCACTTTACGGCTAAGTGCGGCGGGCGCCTTTTCACGGCCGCCAAACCATGTCCCGTGCGGCCCGTAGATGTTGTGGAAGCGCGCGATGTGCGTTTCCAGGCCGCGCTCCGCCCAGTATTCCTGGCAGAACATCTCTGAGATCAGTTTCTCCCAGCCGTAGCCCCGCTCCGCCATGGCCGGATAGGCATCCGATTCCTTCAGCGCGCGCACGTCCGGGTCCTGTTGCAGGTCCGTATTGTAGGCGCAGGCCGATGAGGAAAAGAAGTACCGCTGCGCTCCTGCCCTCCATGCGGCATCAATCACGTGCGTGTTGATCAGAATACTGCGCAGGCATTCGACGCGAAAATGCTCGATGAAACCCATGCCGCCCATATCCGCGGCCAGGTTATAGACCTCGGCGGCGCCTTCCACGGCCTGGATAGCGTTGCTCTTCTCGCTCAGGTCCATCGACAGGCATTCCGCGGCGGGCACGCGCTGGTACCACTCGGGCAGAGGCTTGCGGTCGATCGCGCGGAGACGCATGTAGCCCAGATCGTGAAAGTACCGGGTGAGCGCTCCGCCAATAAAGCCCCCGGCGCCCGCGATCACGATCAGATCGTCGCGGCCGATCTTGCGGTCAATCCGTACTTCGGAGTTTTCTTTCATGAAGGTGATGGTTGTGCAACACCGGCGCAGCCGGCTTTCTGCAGGCTTCAGGCGCGCGGCCTAAACCTGGCGCACGCCAATTAACGTTAAAGTAATCGATTATAATTCTAACCTGGAAGCCTGCCTCTGTCAATCCGCTCGCCCTGGATGCTGGTTGCGGCCCGCCGGAATGATCTTCAACACCCAAGCGAATTCACCCGTTCGCACGGCAGGCAGGTCGATCTCCAGGCCGTCATTATCACATGTCCATTTCAACTTGTCACCCGAGCCGAGCAGCTGTACGCCGGCCACCTCCGATTCCATCAGCTTCGATCCCCGAGCCAGCGACCCGATCCGGATCTTTCCGTCCTGCGGCCACGCGAACACGGTGGCATAAAGCAGCCGGTCGCGCGTGGTAAATCGGATATCGCGACTGGTGTACGGTTTCGTCGCGGTATCGTTAAATGACCCGCCGACCACTTTGGTAGGACCTTCACCGGAAATCTTCCAGGGCCGCGTGCCGTAAATCGCTTCGCCATTGACGGAAAGCCAGTGCCCCATTGCCAGCAGCACATTCCTGGCTTGCTCCGGAATGGTGCCATCGGGTTTGGGTCCGACGTTGAGCAGCAGCGCGCCGTTCTTGCTGACGATGTCCACCAGTTCCTGGATCATCGACTCCGGCGAGCGGAACGTGTCGTCCTTGATGTATCCCCACGACTTCACGCTCACCGAAGTGTCGGTCTGCCAGAACCGCGGCTGGATTTGATCCGACTGGCCGCGCTCAATATCCAGAACCGCGGCCTCCGGCGGATAGGCATCGTTCTTGTAATTGATGGCAGCCGTGGCGCCGCGGCGCGCCGCGTTGTTGTAGTAGAAAGCCGCCAGCCGCTGCCGGTACGGCTCAAACTCCTTGGTCTCGATCCACCAGTCGAACCACACGATCTCCGGCTGGTATTTATTGACCATCTCGACCACTCGCGCCATCCAATCGTCCAGATAGGCCGTGTCCGGGTGCGCGCCCTTCCAGTTCATGTGGTTCTTATCGGTGACGCCCGCGTGCGCAGGGCCGTAGAACGCCGCAAACTGAGGGTCGCGAACATCGGAGTCGATCTCTCTGCCGGTGTTCAGGAAAAAATAGTGCTCGGCGCGGTGACTGGACACGCCGAAATGCAGGCCGGCCGCCCGCACCGCCTGTGCCAGCTCGCCGGTCGTATCCCGGTGCGGGCCCATCTTGGCGGCGCACCAGTCTGTGAGGTCCGAGTCGTACATGGCGAACCCGTCATGGTGCTCCGCCACCGGGATGACAAACTTCGCACCTGCATTCCGGAACAGATCCGCCCACGCCTTAGCGTCGTAGTGCTCCGCTTTGAACATGGGGATGAAATCCTTGTAGCCGAATTTCAGCTGCGGGCCATACGTCGCCACATGGTGCGCGAACTCCTTCGTCCCCTGGTTGTACATGTTCCGCGGATACCATTCATTGCCGAAGGCGGGAACCGAATAAACGCCCCAGTGGAGGAAGATGCCGAACTTGGCATCCTGATACCAGGCCGGAACCTTGTACTGCTTGAGTGATTCCCAGTTCGGACGGAACGGCCCGTTCTGTCCTTCTTCATCGACCTGGCGAAGCAACGCGGCGCGCTTGGCGTCGAACTTGTGGATGGCGTTCTGCCACACCAGATCGTCGGCGTTGGGAGTTTGCGCCGAAACGGCCGGCAGAACGAGAAGCAGCAGGGCGGGGAATCGCATGATGCCCCGCACTATAACATTCGCCCAACAAAAACGCAATAGTTATCGTTGAAGCGAACCGCTCGGCTCCTTGGCAAAGGGGTGCCGCTCGACGATCCCTTGGCCCTCCCTCACCACAATCCACTGGTTCGCCGCGACGTCCTTCAGCGTCTCGACCGCGCCTTGCGGCCACCGAATGGCGACGTCCGCCCTGGTTGCCTGGCCGAGGCCGAAATGGACGCGGAAGTCGCCCTGCGAGATGTGGTAGCCGCCGCTGCGCACTTCATCGATCTGCTTGCGATGCCCGCTGGTCACCGTGACGCGCGCGCCCACTGCGTCGCGTCCGGATGCGGTCACCGCCCGCACCACCAGAGCATTGCCGCGCGGGCCGAAGTTCTTCAACAGCGAGGGAGGCTCGAACAGGTTGACCACCACAATCTCTTCGGAGCCATCGTTATCCAGGTCCCCGACAGCGATTCCCCGTGAGGAGTGCTTCGCACTGATGCCCGGCCCGCTCATGGCCGACATGTCGAAGAACTGTCCGTCTCCCCGGTTCCAGAACAGCTGGCGCGGCTGGTGAAACTCTTCGCCGAGAGCGTACTTTTCAATGAAGGGGTATACGTGTCCGTCCGCGATGAACAGATCCTTCCATCCATCGTTATCGATATCCAGGAAGGCAGTGCCCCATTTTACGTACTGGGTATGAACCGCCAGGCCGGCCCGGCTGGTGACGTCGCTGAAGCTTCCATCGCCCATGTTGCGGTAGAGCGTGTTTGTGTCGCTGGAGAAGTTGGTTTTGAAGATATCGAGATACCCGTCACCGTCGTAGTCGGCCGCCGTCGCGCCCATGCCGGCCTGCTCGCGCCCGTCCTCGTTGACGGCCAGCCCCGTAACCAGGCCCTTCTCCTCGAACGTGCCGTTGCGTTTATTGTGGAAGTAGAGGCTCGGCGTGGAGTCGCAGGTCACATAGAAGTCAGGCCATCCGTCATTATCGAAGTCCCCCGTCAGAACCGTGAAGCCGTAATACTCGTGCGGCGTCTCGACGCCGGCCTTCCTGGTGACGTCGGTGAAATGGCCGTGACCGTCGTTGTGATACAGCGTCATGGTCTCGCCCTTCAGGCCGCGCGGCCCGCAGGGAACGGGAACGCCCTTCCAGTTGCACCCGCTGCGGTCGCGCGGCCGCGGCGTCTCCTGGGCGTTGAAATCGATGTAGTTCGCCACCACCAGGTCCAGCCATCCATCGCGGTCATAGTCGATGAAGGCGCATCCCGTGCTCCACCGCGAGCCGGGATGATCCAGGCCGCGCTCCTTAGTTTCGTCGCGAAACGTTCCGTCGCCCATGTTGTGCAGGAAGACGTTGTGGCCCCACTGGCCGAGGAATAGGTCCACGTGTCCGTCGTTGTCCGCGTCGCCGGCGCACACGCCCTGCCCCCAACCGGTGTGCCCAATGCCGGCTCTCTCGGTGACGTCCTCAAAGCGCAGCCCGCCGAGATTGTGATACAAGTGCGGCGTGAGGGGCACGCCGCCAGGCTTCAGCCGGTCTCCCTGCACCAGGAAAATGTCCGGCAGGCCGTCGTTGTCGTAGTCGAAGATGGCCACTCCGGTCCCGGTGTTTTCCACCACGAAGGTCTGATCCAGCTCGCCGGAAACCACCACCGCACTCAGCCCCGCCTCGGCCGCGATGTCCCGGAACTGAACCAACGGCGCCTTCATCCCCGGCGGCAGTGGCCTTACTGGCTGATCGGTGGCGCCCGACGAAACCATCTGCGACCGGGCTTGCCGCTCCAGTAGCACACCGCCAGCCAGAGCCAGCGCCGCCGCTGCGGCGATCACGAATATGCGGCGGCGTGCCGGCCGGCGCATCAATGCGCTTTCTCGGCCTGGGATCCCGCGCGCTGCGCCCGCGCCAGCGCCACCAGCGAGAGAGCCCGCGCGATATCGGGGTCCGACGGCTTCGACGCCTGCGCGTACCGAAGCTCCTTCTCTCCGTTGTCGATGTCGCCCATCTGGCAGTCGATTAGTCCGAGATTCTTGTGCAGATCCGCCCGCATGACACAGTCGCCGCAGATCTCGATCGCTTGCTTCAGCTGGCGGACGGCCTCCGGCCACTCGTGCGCGGCGCTCGCCGCCAAGGCGTCATTACCCAGGGTACCTGCCTGGTCGACGATGCGGCGTTTCTTTTGCACGTTGCTATAGCGGGCCATCAGTCGTGCGGCTTCTGCGGGATCCGACGCCTTGATCGCGCGCGCCAGGCTCCACAGCGCCTGGCTGAACTCGGCGTCGATCGCCACCGCCTGCCGCCACGCCGCAATCGCCGCCGCGGTCTGCGATTCATGTTCCCGGCTTTGCCCCAGCGAATACCACGCCATCACATTGCGCGGTTGCAGCCGGACGACCGTTTCCAGCAGTACGGCGGCTTCATGGTAATGACCCGCCTGCTTTTCGATCACAGCCAGATAATAGTGAGGCTCCGCCATCTGCGGCGCCAGCCGGCAGGCGGATTCAAAGTCGGACTGCGCCTCTGCATTGCGACCCAGATCGAAGAGCACCCGGCCATGGTTGAAGTGGGCGGAGGCCGAATCCGGCGCCAGCCGCACTGCTTCGCCGGATTCGCTCAGCGCTCCCGGCAGATCGTAGCTGTCGGCCAGCGCGATCGCCAGGTCAAGATGCGCCGCTGCCGACCGCGCATCCAGCGCGGCAACCTTGCGCAGCAGCGCGACGCCTTCGCCGCTCTTCCCCAGCCGAACCTTGACCTTGCCCGCCGCCGCCAGCGTCGGCAAGTCTTCGGGCGCCAGTTTCAAGGCGTGGTCGAGCTCTCCTTCGGCATCTCCGTACTTCTGCTGCTGGGCCAGAATCAGGCCGAGGTTGAGATGCCCCTGGACGTAGTTTGGGTCGTCTTCAATTGCCTCCCGAAGCAGCATCTCTGCCCCCCGGTTGTCGCCCTTCATGGAGCGAATGACGCCGAGGTTCCCCAGCGCCGCGGCGAATTGCGGATCGTCGGCAACCGCCGCTTCGAGCCGCTTCTCGGCCAGCGCCATGTTGCCGGCCGCCAGGTCCAGCCGACCTAGTTCACCCGGCGCCGCCGCAAACTTGGGGTCCAGCCGCGCCGCCCGCTCCAGGGCTTCTCTCGCCCCCTTCAGATCGCGCGCCGCCTCCAGCGCCAGTGCCAGGTTGTATTCGGTCCGTGCGTTGCCGGGTTCCAATTCCAGCATCTGGCGGTAAACCTCCACCGCGCGCCCAGGCTGGTTCGATTGCAGCAGTTCGTTCGCTTCGTTGCCCTTGGCGGCCAGCTGGTTCACCTTGAATTCTTCCGACTTGCTCGCTTTGAATTTCCCGGCAATCTCGTTGGCTCGCGCGCTGTCTCCCAGGGTGCGCAGGACCGCCGCCAGTTGGAACTGGGCCGATGAATCCGATGGTTTGAGCGCGACCGCCTTCTCCACGTGCGTCAATGCCAGCTTCGGCTTTTGATTCTTGGCCAGCACGAATCCAAGCTGGTATTGCGCCTGAAAATCGTTCGGGTTTCCCGCCACCGCGCGCTCTAGCTCCGATTCGGCCTTCTCGTATTCTCCCAGCCCTTTGTAAACGGCCCCGAGCAGAACCCGGCCCTCGGCATCGGCCGGCTTCCGCCGCGTGTATTCCTGCGCCGGCGCCAGCGCATCCTCAAATGCCGAAACCGTTGCCAGCGCCTTCACTCTCGCCATCAGCGCCACCGTGTCCAGCGGATCCAGATGATTCACCTCCGTATACTCGTCGGCGGCCTCCCGGAAACGCGCCTCATTTGCATAAATGTTGCCCAGCGTGAAGTGTGCTGCCTTCATGTCGGGATGCTGCCGGATCAGTTCCTGCAGCGTGCGGATGGCTTCTTTCGTCCCGGCATCCTTGGCGCCGATGACGCCCTCGGCCTCCTTCACCGCTGCGTCCTGGTAGGTGGTGGCGCCCAGCGAGAGCAGTATTTCCGGCGACTCGGGCTCGATCGCCAGCGCTTCGTTCCAATACCGGATGGCGGAGTCAAACCGCCGCTGCGCCGCCAGCGACTGCGCCAGGTGATGCAGCGCCGCCGCGGATTTGGGATCGAGCCGCAGCGCTTCGCGAAATTCGGCCTCCGCTTCGGACCCCTTGCCCAGGTCTTCCAGCACCAACCCCAGCGAGGTGTGCGCCACCGCCATGTCCGGCTTGTTCTTCAGTGCCAGGCGGAACTGCTCCGCTGCAGCCGGGAATTGATTCAGCCGCACGTGTGCCACCCCGAGATCATAGTGAGCCTCCGCCGACCCGGGCTCGATTCGCACCGCCTCCTCAAAGGCGGAAACCCCGCATTTCAGATTGCCCTGGGCGGCGAACCAGGCGCCTGTCGCATCCCATACCTTGGCGGACGGGTCGTCGTGAATCGCTTTGGCGGCTGAGGCGGGCGGCTTGCACTCTTCCGGGAGCTCTGCCGCACCGGCGGCCAAGACACAGCTGAGAACCAGGCACGGGCAAGTGAAGGCACGCCCAAGCGACAGTATACCCGGTCGCGGTGGGGCATGCTTTAGATTGCCCGTTTTCGCATCCATGATCCTCATGCCCGCTCGGTACCAGTATAGGTCCCTCAACTCGTTAACGTCACCGATAACTGCCCGAACAATCGCATCACCTTCCTGCCGGCAAGCTAGTGCTGGGCTCCTTCACGTTCACGATGCGGTCGGCTGTCACATTCCGCAGCAGTTGCCGTTTGCCGGATGGCCAGCGAATTTCGATTTCGCGAGCGGCCGGGAACCGGCCTAGGCCGAAGTGCACCCGGGCGTCGCTGGACGCCGCGTACCCTGTGCTCGTCGTCGCCTCATCGTACTGCTTGTTGCCGTCGTCGGTGGTGACCCGGATCTGTGCGCCGATTCCCATCCGGTTGCTGCTGGTCCCGGTCAGTTTGAGCAGCAGCCAGTGGTTATGGTTTTCCGAGACGTTGCGAAGGAGCTGAACCGGCTCGCGCAAAGCGGTCACCACCAGGTCCACCCGGCCATCGTTGTCCAGATCGCCGTAAGCTAGGCCGCGGTGAGGCGCCGGCCGCAGGAAGTCCGCGCCGGCGGCAGCGCTCGCGTCCTCGAACTGCCCATTGCCCAGGTTGCGGAACACCGCATTCGGTTCCGCATAGTGAAAATGTTTTGAGTAGGAGTCGATATCGTCCATCACATTGCCGCGGGCCACGAAAAGGTCCTTCCAGCCGTCGTTATCCAGGTCGGCGGCTCCGGCCGACCAGCCTGACATTTCCCGCGTCAGCTGTGCCAGTCGGCTCTCCTGCGTTACGTTGCGGAAGCGTCCCCCCCCGCGGTTCTTGAACAAGGGAAAGGTCTCGTTCTCAATCGCCGTGTGCCAGATGTCCGGCAGCCCGTCATTATCCAGATCGCGGAACTCGGCGCCCATGCCCGCCAGTTGATTGCCGTCCTCGTCGTATGCCACTCCGGCCGCGAACGCTACCTCTTCGAATTTCTTGCCGCCCAGGTTGTGGAAGAGCAGATTGGGGCTGTTATCGTTGGCGACGAACACGTCCGGGAATCCGTCGCCGTCGTAGTCTGCGAAGGCCACGCCCATCCCCTTGCCTCGCACCTCGGCGACCCCGGTCTCAGCCGAAACATCCGTAAAGGTGCCGTCCCCGTTGTTGCGATAGAGAGTATTCGGCAGTGGAGCGAAGCTCTTGGGATGGCAGTAGCCGCGCCCGTTAAGCCCCATGCAGGCCGGCTCGTGCAGCGGATCCCAGGCGCAGTAGTTGGAGACGAATAGGTCCAGCCAGCCGTCGTTGTTGTAATCGAACCAGCCGGCGGAAATCGACCACATTTTCCTGCCGTCCAGCATGGCCCCACCAACGCCGGCCTTCACCGTCACGTCCGTGAAGGTCCCGTCGCCGTTGTTGTGGAAGAGTTGGTTGCCGTTCACATTGGCGACGAAAATGTCGGGCCATCCGTCGTTGTCATAGTCGCCCACGGCCACCCCCATGCCGTAGCCGCTTCCCGCCACCCCGGCCCGCTCCGTCACGTCGGTGAAAGTGCCGTCGCCGTTGTTGTGGAACAGGCGATTGTAGTATTTCGGCCCGGTCTTAATCAGGGATGGCATCTCCGCGCCGTTCACCAGGTAAATATCCAGCAGGCCGTCGCCATCGTAATCAAGCAAGCCCACGCCAGCAGGCATCGTCTCGGGTTGATGCTTTTCCGGAGTCGCGCAGTTTTCGGTGACGAAGTGGAGACCTGCCCGCCCGGCGATGTCCTGGAAGCGGATCGTGCTCTGCGCCGTGGGGAGCGCCATCGCCGCCCACAAGCCCAGCGTCAGCGCACCCATCACGAGTATCCATCGCGGCAGCCGCAGGGCACTCGGCACCTATTGCGTCCCCTTCGGCGGCTCGCGCACCGTCAGGATGCGGTCCACGGCGAGATCACGCAATGTCTGCACGGTGCCGCTGGGCCACGTGATCTCGATGGACCGCACGGACCGGTCCCGCCCCAATCCGAAATGCACCCGTTTGTCGCTCGCGGAGAAATAGCTCCCGCCAGTGCTCACGGTGGCGAACTGGCTGGCGCCGGACTGGCTCACCAGGTGCACGCGCGCTCCGATACCATCGCGATTGCTCACCGTTCCCACCGTGTTGATCGTGAGCCAATGGTTGGCGCTTCCCTGGTTGCGCAGCAGAATTGGTTTTCCATCCAGGCAGCTCACCACCACGTCGATCTGGCCGTCGTTGTCGAGATCGCCGAAGGCCGCGCCGCGGGCCGCTTGCACCGTGCGGAACGGCTCTCCGCTCTGCGCGGATACGTCCTCGAAGCGTCCCTGCACGTTGCGCAGCAGCAGAAGCGGCTCCAGATAGCGCACATTGCCCTGGAAATACTGGATGTTGTCCATCACGTGAGACTGCGCGACGAAGAGGTCTTTCCAGCCATCATTGTCGTAGTCGAAGAGCGCCGTCCCCCAGCCGGAATGCGCCATGGTGAACCGCGCTACCCCAGTCGTGACCGACGCGTATTCGAACGATCCCTTCACATTATGAAAAAGAGCGTACTTCTGGTTCGCCAGGTCGCCGATAAAGATGTCCGGCCAGCCGTCATTGTCGTAGTCCTCGAACGCCACTCCCATTCCCGAAAAAGCGTGTCCGTCTTCATCGTAGGCCAACCCGGAGGCGAGGCCGGTTTCCGTAAACGTTCCGTCATGATTGTTGTGGAACAACTGCTCCGCGATCGCGTCGTTGGCGACCAGGATATCGGGCCACCCATCCCGATCGTAATCGTTCAGAGCGCTTCCCAAACCCCTCCCCGGAGACGCGGCGATACCGGATTTCGCGCTCACGTCCGTAAACGTGCCGTCCCGGTTATTGTGATACAGAAAGTAAGTGGCGGACCCGAAGACGTCAGGGTGGCAATAAGCCGGCTGCCTGTGCTCCGGCGCGCCGCAGGGAATATTCTTCGCGAAGTCCCAGTCCAGATAGCGCGCCACAAACAGATCGAGGTAGCCATCGCGATCGTAGTCGACAAAGAGCGCGCTCGACGACCAGCCGCCTCCGCCAACGCCGGCCTTTTCCGTCACGTCCGTAAACGTGCCGTCGCCGTTGTTATGGTAAAGAATGTTGCGCCCAAAATTGGTGACGTAGAGGTCCGGGCGGCCGTCGTTGTCATAGTCTCCCACCGCGACCCCCATGCCGTAGGAGTTGCCGCGTAGCCCAGCTTTCTCCGTGACGTCGGTGAAGGTGCCGTCGCCGTTATTGTGGAACAGCCGGTTCCAATACTTCGGATCGGCCTTGTCCGGCGCCGTCCCAGGGGGCACGGGACTTTCCAGGTGCGCGCCATTGACGAAGAACAGATCCTCGAATCCGTCCCCGTCATAATCGAGCATCGCAACGCCGCCGGGCATCGTCTCGATCAGATACTTCTGCGGTGTACGGGAAGAAAGAAGCTGAAACGTGATGCCCGACTTCGTTGTCACGTCCAGGAATACAGGCAGCGTCGCCTGTTCCTGCGCGCCAAACACGGCGAGCCCGAGCATGCACAGAAACGGCAGAAGCCACAGAGCCGTGCGCAAAACGCCGGAACGGGCCTTCCGGCGCCGTTCAGGCTGGGGTCGCGGCCGGCTCATCACTGTCTCACCAGCGTATCCCCAAAACCCTCAGACACACAAAAGCGGCGTCAGTGCCGCGCCACGCCGCGCGGCATTGACGTCGCCAATGACAGCTCAGGGGGCGCTGTCTTTAGAAGTAGAACTTCAAACCCATCTGCAATTGACGCGGCGCGTTGAGCTGTGACGTAACCTGCCCCGGGTTTGGGTTGGACAGATTGTTGTTCGGATAGCCGAATTCAACGTTGTTGAGGACGTTGAACGCCTCCGCTCGAAATTCAAAATACCGGGTTTCACCGAGGCCAAGATGGAATTGCCGGAACAGGGACAGATCCAGATTCTTCCCCCAGTCCGTCACCAAAGAGTTCGGCTTCGAGTCGCCGAACGTATAGGCCGCCGGATTGGCGTAGTTCGCTACGTTGAACCATTCTGCGACGGTTCCGCCTCCGGACGCGTTTCCCACCTGGTCAGCGCGCTCGTTGTTGAAGCCGCCGTCGTTCAGAATCGCCGTGTTGGTGACCACCGTGTACGGCAGGCCCGAATGGAGCTGCACGATGCCGTTGAGCGACCATCCGCTCACCAGGGCGTTCAGCGCCCTGCTGCCACCCGCACCCGGCCTCCCCCACGGCGATTGCAGTGTGAACGAGGCGGAGAAGGTGTTGGTCTGGTTGGTATCGGAGATTTCTACGTCCGCGGTGCGGTTGTAGATATTCTGCGCGTTGCACTGGGCGCCGATCCCGCAGCCATCATCGATCGACTTGGACAACGTGTAGGACAACTGGAACGCCAGATCGCGGCTGGCGCGCTTGTTGACAGAAACCTGCAGCGCATTGTACCTGCTGGCGCCCACGCTCTGGTCGAACCATTGCGGCAACATGTATGGGAACGGCTGGCGCGGCGTCACCGGACCCGGCCCGGGTAGCGCCACATTCTGCACGGGGCCCCAGTCCAGCCGTCGGCCGACGGAACCGACGTAGTTCACGTCCGCGACAATGCCGGAGGGCATCTCACGCTGGATGCCGAAGTTCCATTGATCCATGTATGGCGATTTGAAGTTCGGATCCACCATCCACTGGCTTACCTCCGAGAAGGTGGACACCGGATAGACCAAGCCGCCACCGCCGCCGAGGCTGAGGGGATCCGTGACCTTCGCCGTAACCGAGTTCTGATTCAGGCTCGGGTTGTTGATGGTGGCTACGGCGGGCCAGTTGCCCCCGAAATTCTGCGCCAGTTGGGTGATGCCGCCCCACATGTCGTAGAAGCGTCCGTACCCGGCCCGCGCCACCATCTTGTCGTTGAGCCGGTATGCCAGTCCCAGGCGCCCGGACCAATCCCCGAAGTCGTTCTTGAGAATCGCGTGATTGGAGCCCGCCACGACCACGTTCGGCGGAAGCACCCCGGGTCCGTTGGGATCGGGATATTGAGAGAATGTATCGCCGGACGCAGGGGTTCCGGCGAAGATCCCGTTGGGTAGGCAGGGCGCCCCGACGGTAGCCGAACAATTCGGCGGAACAGCCGTCAGGATGTACTGTCCCGTGACCGGATTGGCGTCGCCGGTGTACAGATCCTTGCCCGCGCCGTAGATCGGCCAGAGCCTGAGGTCATAGCGGAGTCCGATATTCACCGTCAGTCTGCTGGTTGCTTTCCACTGGTCCTGGACAAAGCCGGCAGCCATCCGGCCGCCGTTCGCAACCTCATTCACATTCCGCAGCGAGGCTCCGTTGGGAACTCCGAGGAGAAACGAAGCCCACGCGTCGCCGCCTACGCCCTGGATGTTGCCGCCCAGACCCGCCGTCTGCGTGGGGGAGAAGTTCTCGGTGTCGTATCCGATCGGCGAATGGAAGTCGTTCGTCTCGATATCTCCGCCGAACTTGATCGTGTGTGTGCCGATGATTTTCGTAAAGCTGCCGCCAAACTGCCAGACGTTTGCCAGCGTGGTGGCCTGCAGTGCCGAGTTCGGCCAGCCCACGTAGCCGGAAAAACTCATCATCGGCGCATATTCCTTGTTCGACAGAGTCTCGAAGGTGGTCGACATCCCGAGGCTGTTGATGTTGCTGAGAAACGCGGAATTCATACCGTTCCCTGTATTAGTCTCGATGTCGTTCCCAAAATTCCGACCCATGTAGAGCTCAAGAACCGATGTCGGACCGAAGGTGTGCGTCTCATGCACGGCGAAATTGTAGCCGTAGATATCCACGTTCTGCACGCCGAGGGGACCTTGTGGATTTGCCGCGACCTGCTCGTACTGGCTGTAGCGGAACATCACCTGGTCGGAGTTCCCAAAGTATTGGTCGGCCCGGATGCTCCCCGTATCCTGATTCGTGCGAGCCGGTAACGCCTCGTAAATGTTATTTCCGTTGATGAGCGATCCGACGTGGGGAACCAGCGCCTGGTACGCCAGCGAGATCGGGCTGATCTCGCTCTGCGGCAGCAGGTTGCCGGCGATGGGAGTGCGCGAATAGCTGTTGGTGGTGGCGTTGTAGGTGGTGCTGTTCGGGTCGTAAAGGATCCCGGACGCCCCTTTCGCCAGCAGCGCGCTGAAATCGCCGTTGCGCTCCGCATCCGTGGGTCCGAACGCGCCGCCTTCGCTGGATGTGCGTTGCCGGTATGCTTCGTAAGCGGCATAGAAGAAGGTCCGGTTCTTGCCGTTATAGAGTTTGGGGATCCGGATGGGACCGCCGAACGCGCCGCCAAACTGATTCTGCCGGAGCGGCGCCAGCGCGCCATTGAAGAAACCGCGAGCGTCCATCACCTGGTTCCGCAGGAACTCCCACCCCGTGCCGTGATACTGGTTCGTGCCGGACTTGCTGACCACGCTGACAATTCCGCCCATCACACCGCCGTACTCGGCCAGGTCGTTGTGCCCCTGGGTTTTGAACTCCTGAATGTCGTCGATGATCGGCGCGAAGTTATACGTTGTCAGGAACGTATTCAGGTCGTTGACTCCATCCAGCAGGAAGGAATTGCTGCGCACACGCGCGCCGTTGATCGCCGGGAACGAGAAACTACCGATCGCCGCGCCGACGAACGAACCGCCGCCGCCGGCGCTCTGGTCCCTGTTGACGTTGGAGACGCCTGGTGTGATGGTCAGCAGTTGTGTGAAGTTGCGGCCGTTCAGCGGAAGATTGTCGACCTCCTGCGTCGCGACCACCGTCCCCAGCTCCGACGTAGCCGCTTCCACGGTGGCGCCGGTGGCTTCCACCGTTACGCTGGTTTGTGTCTCGCCCACCTTGAGATGAAAGTCGAAGGTGGCCGTCTGGTTCACCTCCAGGTGCAGCCCTGACTCGGTCACACTGGAAAAGCCCGGCTTACCAACCTTGATGGTGTAGTTGCCCGGCACCACATTGATGAAAACGTAAGCGCCGTCATTGTTCGCCGTGGTTGTCCGGACAACGTTGGTGTCCACATTGACTAGGCTGATCTGCGCGCCGGACACAACCGCTCCGGTCGGATCGGTAATCACACCGTTCACCCCGGCGGATGCCTCCTGGGCTGCGGCTGGGGGGGCGATCACCCGTAGGCCAAGGATCATCAAAAGTGCGGCGAGGCACAAATGCCGCAACCGTCTTTCTCTGGCTAACGCTGCCATATTGTCTCCTTACGCGGACTTTCTTTGCTCAATTCGTCGGGTGAGGCGGTGGATCAGCGAAACGCCGGGCCGAAGCTCACTGCCACTGGCGCGAACCTGACTCTAGGATCCCTTAACACATGCAAACTACGCTGACTGCATCGTTAACTTAAACTTGATACGGGGAGTATACTAGCGGGAAAATGCGGTGTCAAGGGAAAATCAATAACAAAAGACAGTGGTTGCCCACGCGGACGGGCCCCCGGCGTCCACTCCAGGCCATCGAAACGTAGCAAGTCTCACCTCGCCAGAACCGTCCCCGAAGACAGCCTCTGGCCTTGTGTCAGCGGGGCGATAAATCATTTATAAATATCAAGATAGAACATAAAATACGCATCGAGAGCGACTACTGAACGGCGCCCGCCAAGCCGGCATCAGCCGAGCTGATCGGGGCTTCCTGCTTGAGGTTGCGCAATCCCGCCGCCGGCTGAGCCCGTCTTGCCTGATCCCCAGGCAGAACGCACTGACGTCTGCCCGCAGCAATCGCCGGCCCGCGTTCCTTTAACGTTTCAGCCACCGTTGACAAGCGGCCTGGCGCCGGAATCTCGCGGCGTTATTTCCCCTTGCGTGCCAGGGTACATAATAATAAAGCCATGGCAGTGACGATGAAGGACATCGCCCGCGAACTCGGCGTGTCCGTGGTAACCGTTTCCAAGGTCATCCGCAATCATAGTGACATTGGAGAAGAGACGCGCCAGCGCGTTCTCAAGCTCATCAAGGAGTTGAACTACCAGCCGAACATGGCCGCCCGGGCGCTCGTTACCGGGCGCACCTATTCCGCCGGTCTGATTGTTCCCGACCTGATGCACCCGTTCTTCGCCGAGGTGGCTTCCGGGCTCTCCGATGTGCTGCGCCGCAAGAACTACAGCCTGCTGATCTCTTCCTCGCAAGGCGATCCGGACCTGGAGCGCCAGGAGATCAAGCGGCTGCTCAGCCGGCGCCTGGACGCGCTGATGATCGCCTCAACCCAGTGGACGGTGGAGAGCTTCCGTCGCATCGAGGAGCAAAAAGTCCCCTACGTTCTCCTGGACCGCGGCTTTCTCGGCATGCCTGCAAATTTTGTCGGCGTCGACGACATCGCGGTCGGCCGCCTAGCCACCGAACACCTGGTATCGGTCGGCTGCCGCAAGATCGCGCACATTCGCGGCCCCGCAACCAGCACCGCGGTTGGGCGTCTGGAGGGCTACAACCAGGCCCTTGCGGCTAACAATCTCAGCCAGTTTCAGGACTTCGTGCTGGCCGGCCGCTCGGCGGACGTAGATAGCTGGAGCAGCGGCAACGAGGCCATGAAGAAGCTGCTGGCGCTGAATCCGCGTCCTGACGGCGTGTTCTGCTACAACGACCCGATCGCCATCGGCGTGATCGATGCCATTCTCGAATCCGGGCTTCGCGTTCCCGAAGACATCGCCGTCATTGGCTGCGGCAATCTGCATTTTGACAAGTCCCTGCGCGTGCCTCTTTCGAGCGTGGACCAGCAGAGCCGGGCCATCGGCGAACGCGCCGGGAAACTGGTGCTGTCGCTGATCGAGGCCAAGGTTCCGCCCCAGCCCAAAAGCATCATGCTCCAGCCCTCCGTCGTGCCGCGCGAGTCCACCCGCAAGAATCCTTGACATGGGTGAGGCATGCTTGAGCTTGCCCAAGACACCAAGAGATTACGCACCCGGTTGACGCGCCTGGCGTACGCTCATTATCGTTAACTGAAGCGTTTCTCCGCTACCGGCAATGCCCGATCGCGCCAAATCCTGGGATTACCTCATCGTCACCGCTGCCAATGACCGGCAGGCCGCCGGGTACGAAGCGCAGATCCGGCTCCGCCGCGAACTGCAGCAATTGCCGCAGGTGGGTGAGGTTCTGGTGATCCCGGATCAGGATGGCCGCCGCGTCGGCAGCGGCGGCAGCACCTTGCAATGCCTGGCCGAAGTGCTGCGCCGCGAATCGCAGTCGGCCGATCACCTCGACCGCGGCCGCGCGGAGGCACTGCTTCGCCGCCTGCGCATTCTCATCGTGCACGCCGGCGGCGATTCCCGCCGTCTGCCCGCCTATTCCCCCTGCGGGAAAATTTTCATTCCGCTGCCTGAAGCCTCCGCGAGCGCCCTGGGTTCCACGCTCTTTGACCGCCTCGTGCCGGTGTTCCTGGATCTCTCGTCAGCGACCGTCGCGGGCCAGGTGGTGGTCGCCTCCGGCGATGCGCTCATTCGCTTCGATCCGGCGGCGGTCCGGTTCGGCGGCTCCGGCATCACCGCGCTTGGCGCGATGGCGTCTCCCGAGGAGGCGGCGCGCCACGGCGTGTTCCGCCCCGGCGCCGGCGGCTCGGTCCGCCTGTATCTCCAGAAGCCGGACGTGCGCGAGCAAAGCGAAGCCCGAGCCATAGGCCCAGACGGCCGGTCGGTGCTCGATATCGGCGTGATGAGTTTCGACGCCGGCGCTGCCGCCAGCTTCCTGTCGGCGTTTCAGACGGTGGCGGCGCGCCAGGCGATTCTGTCTCACGGCGTCGATCTTTACCGCGAGGTCTGCTGCGCCCTGGGAACGGAGGCGACGCCGGAGCATTACGTGCGGACCGCGCGGCGCAGCGGATCGGCGCTCGACGAAACCCTCCTGGCCGCCCTGTTCGCCGAGCTTCACTCAATCCCACTCCACCTCCAGGCCCTCGAGGAATGCAGCTTCCTGCATTTCGGTTCCACCAGCCAGTTGATCTCGAGCGGCCTGCAATTGGTTACCCAGGACTCCGGTGCGCCGCCCGCCGATACGGTCCTGGCCATCAACAGTGACGTGCAGCCCACTGGCAGAATCACCGGCCGGGAGGCCTGGGTGGAGGGCTGCCGGCTGCGGGCGCCGCTCCGGCTGCAGGGCCGCAACGTGCTCACCGGCGTGGATGTTCTCGATCCTCTCGAACTGCCCGCAGGCGCCTGCCTGGATGTTTCCTCCGGATTGGATCGAACCGGCGCAGAGGTGTGTTTCATCCGCTGCTGCGGCGTCGATGATACGTTCAAGCGCCCTCTGGCGGCCGGCGCCACTTTCTGCGGGAAGCCCCTCGCGGAATGGCTGCAAGCGGCCGGCGCGCCGTGCTCCGCCATCTGGGACGACGAAATTCCGGAAGGTGAGCGCACGCTTTGGAACGCTAGGCTGTTCCCGGCCGAGCGGCACCACGGCGCGTTCCGGCGCTGGCTTTGGATGTTCGACCCAGCCGCCGCCACTCCGGCGCAGACGCTGGAGTTTCGCGCCGCCGATCGCTACAGCTCAGCCGAAATCGCAATCCGCGTCGACCACGCCGCCTTCCATGCCCGGCGGGCCGCCCTGCGCGCGGCGGCACTGTAACGCGGGCCCATCCGCGCCCCGCTTCATTCCGTCCGGAACTGTACGCTGCGCGACGCTTCGCCGCCGGCCGAATCCTTCACCGTAAGCTCGGCGTTATAGGTTCCGGGGGCCAGCGTCGCCACCGGCAGCCGCAGGCCGACCGGAATGACGCGGTTGCCGGCCTTGGCCAGAGTGCTCAGGTCCACATCGCCCGAATCCCACTTCTGCTCGTTGCTGCGCGCATCCAGCAGCCGCAGGTGCATGGTCAGCTGGACCGGGTCGGCGCCGGCCGACGGCTCGTAGATTTCGAAATAGGCTTCGGCGACGCTCGTCTTCGGCAGCAGATCGGAGCCCGCCACCGTGATCCGGTTGCCGCGGAAGATGAGCGGTTTTTTCCCGGCTTCGTTCTCCGCCTGCACTGCCTCTTGCGTGATGGGCTGCACGTCGTGGCTGAGAGCGATCGCGCTCAAGGCGAGCTGCCCTGCGTTCAAAGGCTCGACGATCAGTGGCGTCTCCACTACGC
Source organism: uncultured Solibacteraceae bacterium (assembly GCA_964654065.1). GTDB lineage: Bacteria > Acidobacteriota > Terriglobia > Bryobacterales > Bryobacteraceae > Bog-375. The sequence goes on along the minus strand of CAZZHN010000035.1, from coordinate 9,427 downwards.
CGAGGCGATCCTTGGCGGGCCGGAAGATCACCTTGAACCGGTAATGGCCCGGAGCGACTTCGAACTGGTGCTCGTAGCGCAGCGGGTGCCGCAGGAAATCGTCGAACTGCTGGCGGTTGTCGAAATAGAATCGCACCGTATCGCTGAAGCGCGCCGCCACAGCGCCCCCCAGGTTGTATGCCAGGCCGAGCACGTCCATTGAGGCCTGCAGCTTGCCGTACACATCCGTGGCATCAAGAACGGGCGTGGGAATTTCGAGCGCCAGGTTGACGCGCGCCACGCCGCCCGCTTCGTAGAAGAACGGCACCGACGCCGATGCCGCCGTGTTGACGGCCTGCGGCGAAGCCGCCAGATTCTCCAACTCGTTCTCCAGCGGGCTTGCCGAGGCCAGCAACGCCTGCGGCAGGTTGCAGTACAAATTGCGCCCGCGCACCTTGACGCTGGACTGGTCCACGGTGACCTTCAGCGGGTGGCAACTTCCCTCCGGCGATTCCGCCGGCACGTAGGCAAGCGTGTAAGATTCTTCCTGCTCGCGGGCCAGCAGGTCGAACACGGCGACCACGTCGTTGCCCCGGTTAATCTCGTGGCCGCCGGTGGCGTCGGCCAGGCTGAGCGCCCAGCCGGGCGTTTTCGCGCCAGTCTGTCCTTCCACCGGATACACCGAGACGTCCGCCTTGCGAAACTCCAGTTGCATCCCCTTCGGATCGGTGAGGGATCCCGCGTTCCTCTCCAGCGTCGAGTTCCGCGCGCTCGGGCGCTGGTTTTTCTGCGACGTGATCCGCGGAGGCGGCGTCGGCCTTTGGTTGGCCGCGTTCACTGCCGGCGGAGCATGGGCGACGAACAGGGCCACCACTTTGTGGCCGGATACATGGCCAAGATCCTTCGCCAGCTGGGTGTAGTTTTGCGCCCTTATATCGCCATAAGGATCGGGCACGTGGCCGCAGCGAGCGATGCCGGGCCAGACTCCAAGCGAGTGCTGCAGCTGCCCGACGTCGGCAGTGAACTGCGTCGCAATCGTCAGGCATCCCGGCGTGTAGTAGGCAACCGACATCAGCCGGTTCGGCCCTGCATTGTCCGCTACAAACTTGGCGGCGGCCTGCTGAATCCATTTCTGATCGTCGGAAGACTGGCCACGGTCGGGCCTGCCGTCGAATAACAGCAGGAAGTGCTGCTGCTGATCCATACCCGGCGTCGCCGGCCCGGTATGCGTCTGGAAGCCCGTGATGGTCTGTTCCTTGCCGTCCTCGAAGACGTGGAAATCCTTAGCCGTCAGGCCGTGCACGGGCTCGTCTTTCTTATCGGTGACCACCGCGTCCACCAGCACCAGTCGCGATTCGGCCCTGAGCCTCAGGTTGGCCGTCCCCTGCGCGCCCGATCCGCCCGTCTGCGCCCGCAGCGGCAAACACAGGAACAGCAACAGGCACGCTCCAAAATAACGTGGCGCACGCACTCCTGCGTGCCGCGTCGGCACTCCTGCCGACGCCCAATGCCCAGAAGCGCGAAGGCGTCGAGAGACTCGACGCTGCACGCACGAGTGCGCGCGCCACACTTGCTGGTTCGACACCTGTGAACTTTTCATGGGATCTCCACCACTCCGTTGGCCGCGGCCATCTGCTGCCCTTCGGCGTCGCGCACCACCACGCGAATCATATAAGGTCCGGTCTTGACATCCAGGTCGGTGTTTACGGTCACTCCGAGCGTGCGCCGCCGCTCCAGACTCTCGTCCTTCAGCCGAAGTTCCACCACCTTCTGTGCTCCTTTGATGTAGTTGCCATTGCCGTCGAACAGGGCGCACACCAGGGTCACGTCGTCGCGATTCCGTTCGTCCTGCTTGCGCAAATGCAGCTGCCGGATATCCAGGTGAGTGGTGATCTTTAGCCTCGCGTCGTCGGCCGTGGTTTTGAAAAACTGGGTGTGGATGTCGATCGGCAGGTCGCGCAGTTCATCGTGAGAGAACACGGCCTCGCCGATTTCCCGGGTGGCCGCGGTTGCCGCATCCTCCTCGTGGGAAGGCGCCCAATAACCTTTGCGAGCCTGCACCGACAGGCCTTTGCTGTTCGCCAGCGTCACTTTAATCTCGTGGAACTTACCGTCTGGCTTGAGGTCCTTCGGGTAGAAACCCAGATAATAGACGTACTCCGGCGGGTTGGCGAGGCGGTCGAATCCACCCGCCAGATCGTTGTCGCTGACCGCGGTGCCGCCGGTGGCATGGGCCAGGTCGCCCAGAATCATTCCCTGCGCGGCATTGGCAAAATTGTCATACTTGGCAACCAGCATTTGCGTGTTCGGGTTTGTCAGACGGCAGTTCGGAATGTCGCCGGTTGGGTCCACCGTGTAGACGCCGCGCGCGTCGAGAGTGTTAATGATCACGCCGGAGCGTGTGGCGCGGTCGATCGATTCGCTGAGGTCCTTTTGCAACTCGTCGGGCAGGTACATGCCGGGCGACGCCAGAATGATGATCCGGTCGCCAGGCATGGCGCCCAGCAGCCGCACGATGTTATTGAGGATGCGGAACGAATTGATGGCCTCACCGGCGCCCTCGTTGGCGACTTCACGAAGAGTGGATTGGGCGATACTCCCAGCGGCAGCCGCCGCCGGGCCCTGCAGGTTCAGGCAATCGATAGTGACCGCGGTCTGCAGCGCCAGCGCCTGCGAGTCGTCGCGGTTTACCCATTGGTCCGCCAGGAAGAAGCTGGCGGGCGGGAAGTGCGACCGGGGCGGCTGGGGCATGATCTTCATCAGCGTTTCGCGGAACTTCGCCACGTCGTTGGTGAATTCGAGCGACAGCTTGCCGGAGAGCGTGAGTAAAGCGATACGGTCCTGCGGGCGAATACCATGCTCGATGTGCTTCAGGGCGGCGACGCGGGCATTCATCAGGTCTTCGATCTTGAGATGGACGTCGTCAAAAACAAAGGCGGTGAAACGCGTAGGAACCACCAGCTTGGTTCCCTCGGTGGCGAGCTCGCCCGGGATTTCGACCGGTGTCTGCGGCGCCGGTTTTGGCACCGCGCTGCCCTCGATGGCAAACTGCGAAACATATTGTGGCTTGCCGCGGTCGGTGACTTGAAAGTCTTCTTTATGGAACGTGCCGACGGTGTGACCCTGCTTATCGCGAACTACCACCGGAATGCGCACCAGGTTCACACTCGATTGAAATGTGGGCGTCTCTTCGCGCGTGGTGACCTCGCCGGTCTGGGCCTGCGCGCCCATTGCGGCGACCAGAAGAAACAATGACCAACGGCGCATGTTGTCTCCTTGCACGAGAAGCCCGGCAGCGCGGATCCTCCGAACCGGGCGCGATCAGGCCGCCCGCTAGTTCGAATTATAACCTTCGACCCGCACTCAGCCCCTGGAGTTGCTGGCTCAAAAGGGCCACCAGGCCCGTGCCGCAGGAGCGAAGGGCCGCCAGCTCGTGGCGCAGGCAGTCCTGCCTGCCGTGTCGAGAGTCATCTCGACATTTCTTTCTTAAGAGAGCAGCAACGACTACTCCACGCGAAACTGCACGCTGCGGGCAGCGTGTCCGCCGGCGGAATCTTTGACCGTCAACTCCGCGCGGTAAGCTCCGGGCGCCAGCATTGAGACTGGCAGCCGAAGCCCGACCGGAATCGCGTGGACGCCGGACTTGGCCAAGGCGCTCAGGTCTACGTCGCCCGAGTCCCACACCTGGGCATTGCTGGTCGCGTCGGCGACCCGCAGGCGCATCGTCAATTGGACCGCCGCTGTGCCGCCCGCCAGCGGCTCGTAGATCTCGAAGTAGGCTTCGGCTGGGCCGGTCTTCGACAGCGTATCGGAGCCCGAGACCGCAATTCGATTGCCGCGGAACATCAGAAGGCTTTTCCCCTGTTCGATAGCATCCTGCGCCGCCTCCTCTGAGATTGGCTGCACGTCGCGGCTTAGCGCGATGGCGCTCACGCCGAGCTGGGCGGCGTTGAATGGATCCACGGCCAGCGGTGTCTCGACCACTCCGAAGTGATCCTTCGCCGTGCGGAAGACCACCTTGAACTGGTAGTTGCCGGGCGCTACTTCGAACTGGCGTTCATAGTGGAGCGGGCGCCGCACAAAATCATCGAACTGCCGGCGGCTGTCAAAATCGAATTTAGCCTTGTGAGTGAATCGAGCCACCACTGCGCCGCCCGGCACGTACGCCAGGCCCAGCACGTCCATCTCGGCGCGCACCTTGCCGTTCACTTCGGTGGAATCAAAAGCCGGCGCAGGAATCTCGAGCGCCAGGTGGACTCGCGCCGCGCCGCCGGCCTCGTAGAAGAACGGCGCCGAAACCGATGCCGCCGTGTTGCCCGCGTCCGGCGAGGCCGCCAGGCTCTCCAGGTCGTTCTCGCGCGGCTTCGCGGCAGCCGCGCTCACCGGGCTGACATTGCAGTAGAGATTCCTTCCGCGCACCGTCAGGTCCGACCGGTTCACCGTGACCTTCAGCGGATGGCAGCTTCCTTCCCCCGACACTTTTGGCGCGTAAGCCAGCGTGTAGGATGCGTCTTGCTCGCGTACGAGTTGTTCGAAAACGCCAGCAGCGGCACCGCGGGAAAGCTCATGGCCGCCGGTCGCTTCCGCCAGGCTCAGCGCCCAGCGCGGATGCGTCACTCCGTCCTGCGCTTCGACCGGGTACACCGACACGTCCGCCCGGCGGAACTCGAGCTCCATATCGAACGGATCCTCATGCTCTTCCGTCTTTGCTTCACCCCGCGCCCGCGCCCGGCGTGCGGGAGCAGCCGTAGGCGCGGATGCCTTGCCGGCGCCAACGGCGGACGCCTCGGTATGTGCCGGGAACAACGCGGCCATCTTGTGGCCGGGCACCTGGGCCAGACTCTTAGCGACTTGCGCGTAGTAGAGAGCATGCAGGTCGGCGCTGGGGTCGGGGGGATTGGGGCAGTAAAGCAGGTCCGGCCAGTCGCTCAATGCCTGCTGCAACTGGGCGGCGTCGCCGGCGAATGGCGTGGAAATGGTTCCGTAGCAGGCGTCGGTGTAAATGATGGCGATCCGCCGGTTGGGCCCGGCATTGTCCGCGATGAATTTGGCGGCCGCCTGCTGGATCCATTTCTGATCGTCGGGGGACTGGGGAGCAATCAAGAGCGCGAACAGCTGCTGCTGGGACATGCCCGGCCCTGCGGGTCCGGCGTGCGCCTGAAATGCGGTGATGACCTGCTCTTGGCCGTCCTCGAACAAATGGAAATCGTTTGCAGCCAGCCCGTGGACCGGCTCGCCCGTCTGGCTGGTCACCACCGCGTCCACAAGCACGGTCCCGACAGTTTGAGCCGGTATCGTCGAACCCAGAAGCAGCAGCAAGGCGGTGTACTTCCGTGGCGCGCGCACTCGTGCGTGCCGCGCCGAGACTCTTCTCGACGCTTCCTGGTGCGTTTGCGCCGCGCGCCGGCAGGAGTGCCGGCGCGGCAGGCAGGAGTGCATGCGCCACACGCTCACGGGATTTCTACCGTGTCGTTGGCGGCGGCCATTTGCTCGCCTTCAGCGTCCCGCGCGACTACCCGGATCATGTACGATCCCCGCGGGACGTCGAAATCGCTGTTCATGGTGACGCCGAGAGCGCGCCGGTGCTCGACGCTCTCGTCCTTCAACCGCAGTTCCACCACCTTCTGGGTTCCCTTCAGGTAGTTGCCGTTGCCGTCAAACAGGGCGCACACCAGGGTCACGTCGTCGCGGTTCCGGTCGTCCTGTTTGCGCAAATGAAGCTGCCGGATGTCGAGGTGCGCGGTGATTCTCAGTTTGGCGTCCGCCGCCGCGGTCTTGTAAAACTGGGTGTCGATGTCGATGGGCAGATCGCGCATTTCGTCGTGCGAGAACACGGCCTCGCTGATTTCCCGCGTGGCGGCAGTGGTGGCGTCTTCCACGTGGGAGGGCGCCCAATAACCCTTGCGCGCCTGCACCGACAGGCCCTGGCTGTTGGCCAGCGTCACTTTAATGTCGTGGAACCTCCCGTCCGGTTTGAGGTCCTTGGGATAGAAGCCCAGATAGTAGACATACTCGGGCGGATTGGCGAGGCGTTTGAATCCTCCCAGCAGATCGTTGTCACTGACGGCGGTGCCGCCGGTGCCATGGGCCAGGTCGCCCAGAATCAGCCCCTGCGCGGTGAGAGCGTCATGGTCGAATTTGGCGGCTTCTAACTGGGTCCGCGGGAGCGAGAGACCGCAATTGGAGGCACCGCCGGCTCCAGGGTCTACGGTGTAAACGCCGCGCCCGTCGAGAGTATTGATGATCACGCCGGAGCGGGTGGCGCGGTCGATGGATTCGGCGAGGCTTCTCTGCAACTCGTCCGGGAGGTACATGCCGGGCGAGACGAGAATCATGACACGGTCGCCCGGCATGGAGCCGAGGAGGCGCACTACGTTGTTGAGCGTGTGGAAGGCATTGGTGGCCTCGCTCAAGCCCTCATTGAACACGGCGCGAAGTGTAGCTCTGGCGATTGGCGGGGCCAAGGGTATCTGATAACCGTTGAAATGCAGGCATCCTATGGTGATGCCGCTCTGCATCTCCAGCACACGCGGCATCGCCGGGTCGCAGATGAAGCCGTCGTCTCCACCCCCCGCGCTGCAGCTCAACTGCTCGTCGCCGGGGCTTCTCATAAACTGGTCCGCAAGAAAGAAGCTGGCCGGGGGGAAATGCACGCGCGGCGGCACCGGCATGACCTTCATCACCATCTCGCGGAACTTCGCCGTGTCATTGGTGAACTCGAGCGCCACGCTGCCCGAGAGGGTGAGCAACGCGATGCGCTCCTGCGGCGGGATTCCTTGTTCGATATGCTTCAGGGCGGCAGTGCGTGTGTTCATCAGGTCTTCGAGCTTGAGATGAACGTCGTCGAAGACAAAGGCGACAAAGCGCGTGGGCGCCGCCGGCTTGACGTCCTCCGCGCCGGGCTCGCCGGGAGCCGCGGCTCTCGCCTGCGGTGCAACTGGTTTGGGTACGGCACTGCCCTCAATGGCGAATTGCGCGATCTCCTGCACCTTACCGTGATCGGTGAGCTGGAAGTCTTCCTTGTGGAAGTTCCCGACCGCGTGCCCCTGCTTGTCGCGCACCACCACAGGAACGTGCACCAGGCTCACCCTCGATTGAAAGGTGGGCGTTTCGTCATGAGTCGTAACCTCGCCGGTCTGCGTCTGTGCAGCCATTCCGGCGGCGAGAAGGATGGAAAGCCAAATGCGCACGATGCACTCCTTCAGAGACAAACCCGGCGGCGCGGGGTGTTCGGCGGCCAGCGCGTGGCCGCTGGTACGCATTATAACGTTCGCCACAGGCGGGCTGGAGAGGTAGTTGATGACTCAAAGGGGCCACTGGCGGACAAACGGCGAGGCGGCGGCGTAAGTCTGTTATCGTGCAGGGATGGCCAGAATCCAGCGCGCGTTGATCAGCGTGACCGACAAAACCGGCGTCCAGGAATTCGCCGCGGCGCTCCATGCCATTGGGGCGGAGATCATTTCCACCGGGGGGACGGCGCGGCTGATTCGCGACAGCGGCGTTCCAGTGAAGGACGTCGCGGAGATCACCGGATTTCCGGAGATGCTGGACGGCCGGGTGAAGACGCTGGATCCGCACGTGGCGGGCGGCATCCTTGCCATGCGGAACAACGCGGCGCACATGAAAGCGATTGGAGAGCACCACATCCGGCCCATCGACATGGTGGTGGTGAATCTCTACCGGTTCGAAGACGCGGCGCGGAAAGCCGGCGTGGAGCGCGCGGAGCTGATCGAGAATATCGATATCGGCGGCCCCAGCATGATCCGTGCCGCGGCCAAGAATTACCAGGACGTGGCCGTAGTGGTGTCGCCGGCCGATTACGGCGATATCACCGCCGAGCTGCGCGCCACCGGCGGCGAGTTGGCGCTGGCTACCCACTGGCGGCTGGCGAAAAAAGCGTTTCACACCACGGCGGACTACGATGCGGCGATCAGCGCGCGCCTGGAACAGGAAGACGCGGCAGGCGAACTGCCGCCCGGCCTGGCGCTGCGTGCACCCAAGGTGATGGATCTGCGCTACGGCGAGAACCCGCACCAGGCAGCGGCGCTGTACGGGAGAAAAGGGCAGGGAATCGCGGGGGCCGTGCAGCTGCAGGGCAAGGAGCTTTCGTACAACAACCTGGTGGATCTGGATGCGGCCTGGCAGCTGGCGCTGGAATTCGCAGCGCCGGCGGTGGCCATTATCAAACACACCAATCCGTGCGGATGCGCCGAGCAGGCGACGCTGGTCGAAGCCTGGCGCAAGGCGCTCGAGTGCGATCCGGTATCGGCCTATGGCGGCGTGGTCGGCATCAACCGCACGGTGGATGTGGAGACGGCGCGCGAGATGGCCAAACTTTTTGTGGAGGCCGTCGCGGCGCCGGACTACTCACCGGAAGCATTGTCGGTACTGGCTGCGAGGAAGAACCTGCGCCTGATGAAAGTGGCGCCGGGCCTCGACCCGCTGGTGGTGAAATCGATCACCGGCGGCTTCCTGGCGCAAACGGCGGACCGCGCCACGCTCGACCGCACGGCCGCGGTGGTGAAGAGCACGCGCGCGCCGAGCGAGGAAGAGTGGCGCGCGATGGAGTTCGGATGGAAGGTGGCCAAGCACGTCAAGTCGAACGCGATTGTGTATGCGCGCGACGGGCAGACCGCGGGGGTCGGCGCCGGTCAGATGAGCCGGGTGGATTCGGTGAAAATCGGCGCCATGAAAGCGGTGCTGCCGCTGGCTGGAACGGTGGTGGCGTCCGATGCGTTTTTTCCGTTTGCCGACGGTGTCGAAGAAGCGGTCAAGAACGGCGCCACCGCGTTCATTCAACCCGGCGGCTCCATGCGCGACCAGGACGTGATCGACGCCGCCGACCGCCTGGGCGCCGCGATGGTGTTCACCGGCGTGCGGCATTTCCGGCACTGAATGCAGCGTCACCTGCAGGGGCCGGGCGTGCCCGGCCCGGCGTTCCGCGGAATAAGACACTGTCGAGACGACTCTCGACACTGCAGGCAGGACTGCCCGCGCCACGGCTTATACCGGGCGGCACTCGGCGCAGGGGCAGATGCGGCGCAAGTGGTCCCAGGAGTAGATGCCGGAGTTGTGGCCGTCGCTCCAGTTGATGCGGATGGCGTAGTTGCCCACCGGTTCGGCGCCTAACATCTTTAACACCGGTTTGAACATCTGAAAAGGGCCGGCCGCTTCCGGTTCGCGGGGCGGCGTGCCGTGTGCGCCGGTGCAGGCTGCGCAGGGGCACTTGTCCCGCAGGTAGACAAGCCTATACTCGCTGTGATGGCCGTCCTTCCAATCGATTTTGATGCCGCCCGATTTCGAAATGGCGATGTGTTCCGGGTCGTTGGTAAGGGTCATGTTCAATTGAAGAGGCGCTCGACGTCGCGCACGCCGGAGATGCGGCGCATGGCGGCCACCAGTTTCTCGAGCTGCTTCTTGTCGCGCACATCCACGGTCATTTCGACGA
>CAZZHN010000034.1:0-29656 GCA_964654065.1 uncultured Solibacteraceae bacterium | reverse complement strand
ACCTGTGACCTCCTGCGTGTGAAGCAGGCGCTCTAACCAACTGAGCTACGCGCCCCTTGTCGCCAAAGGGAAAAGCTGGTGCGGGCGGGCTGAAACTTCGAGTTTACCTGAAAGACGGGCTCGCCCGCCACCGCTCGATCCGCGACGCGGCGCGCCGCCCAGCGCGGGTTTCGCTATCATGGCATTGTAATGACCGAGCGGGAATCGTTGGTCGCTGCTCCGGCTGGGGTCCCGCCGCGGGTTGTCCCCAAGTTCGACGGGCTCGAGAGCGCACTCGGTTTGGCGATTCGCGGCAAACCGGAAGTCATCCGGCTTTCGCTGGTCTGCCTGCTGGCTCGCGGCCATCTGCTGATCGAAGATGTCCCTGGTGTCGGCAAAACCACGTTGGCGCAGGCCCTGGCGCGTGCCATCGCGTGCCGTTTTCACCGGCTGCAGTTCACCAGCGATATGCTGCCCAGCGACGTGCTCGGCGTCACCATCTACAACCTGCAGTCGGAGGCATTTGAGTTCAAGCCGGGCCCCATCTTCACCAACTTTCTGCTGGCGGACGAAATCAACCGCACCACTCCCAAGACACAATCGGCATTGCTGGAAGCGATGAACGAAAGCCAGGTGACCATCGACGGGCATCCGCACTCGCTGCCGCGCCCGTTCATGGTGATCGCCACCCAGAATCCGGTCGAGCATCACGGCACTTACCCGCTGCCGGAATCGCAGCTGGACCGTTTCTTCATGCGGCTGCGCATCGGCTACCCGGACGCTGCCAGCGAGCGCGAAATCATCCGCCAGTCCGGCGGCTCCCTGCCGGAGGCAGGCCCGAGCGGCCTGGTCGCGGATGACATCCTGCATTTGCAGGACGCGGCGCACGAAGTGCTGGTGGAGGAAGCGGTTGTGGATTACATCCTCGCCATCGTCGAACAGACACGGCGCCACGAATCGCTGGCGCTGGGCGTCAGCCCGCGCGGCGCGCAGGCACTCTATCGGGCGGTGCAGGCGCTCGCCATGATCGAGGGCCGCGACTACGCGATTCCGGACGACGTCAAGCGGCTCGCGGTGCCTGTCTGCGCACACCGGGTCGTGATCAACACTCGGAACACCCTGGTGGAGCGCCGCCCCGACGCGGGCGAGCGCATCATCGAACACATTCTCACGCAGGTGGAAGTACCCCTGTAAGCCCCCATCCTATGAAGACTGCCATCATCGGCCTGCCCATGACGGGCAAGACCTCTCTGTTCGCCATTCTGACCGGAGTCCACCACGAGACCCGCATGGGGTCCACGGCCGCGCGCACCGGCGTCGCTAAAGTCCCGGACGCGCGTCTGGAGGCGCTCGGCCGCCTCTTCGAGCCTCCCAAGGTAACTCACGCGACGGTCGAGTACGTGGACATGCCCTCCGTCTCCCGGGAAAGCCTGCGCGATCCCGCTTATGTCGCCAGCCTCCGCGTGGGCGATGCTTTTGCCCATGTGCTGCGCCTGTTTGAAGACGAAACCGTCCCGCACGAGAAGGGTTCGGTCGACCCACTGCGCGATCTCGACGACGTCGAAACCGAACTGATTCTCAGCGACCTGGTGGTGATCGAAAAACGCCTGGAGCGCCTCGACAAGGATCGCAAGAAGATCAAGAACCCGGAGCTGGATCGTGAATTCGAGCTGTTGACGCGGTGCCAGGCTGCGCTGGGACAGAACCAGCCGCTGCGCCAGCTCACCCTCGATGCCGACGACGAAAAGCGCATTCGCGGCTTTCAGTTCCTTTCGAGGAAGCCGCTGCTCTGCGTTTTAAACCTGGGTGAGGGTGACGCGGCGCGGATGGCCGAACGGGAGCGCGAGTTTCGCGAAGGCCCTCTTGCGGGGCGCGCCCAGACTGCGGCGACCGCGGTGTGCGGCAAGATCGAGGCGGAGCTTGCCGAACTGCCGCCCGCCGAGCAGACCGACTACCTGGCCAGCTATGGGCTCAAGGAATCCGGCCTCGAGCGGCTGATCACCGCCACGTATTCACTGCTCGGCCTGATGAGCTTCCTCACCGCCGGCGAAGACGAATGCCGCGCCTGGACCATCCCCATGAACAGCTCCGCGGTAAAGGCTGCCGGGGCCATTCACTCGGATTTTGAAAAGAAGTTCATTCGCGCGGAGGTGGTGAACTGGCAGGCGCTGGTGGATCACGGCGGCTATGCCGGTGTCCGCGAAAAGGGCCTGCTGCGACTGGAGGGCAAAGAGTATCTGGTCAAGCACGGCGATGTGTTGGTGATCCGGCACGGTTAGGGCCGGTTCCGGCGACCGGGACGACCGCTCCCTCAGGGTGGGCAGGGCTTTCGGAGTTGGCAGGCGGAAGCGCCTGCCCCACTTGCCCCAGAGGGGTTGTGAACCTTCACTCGTGGCGCAGGGCGCGCATCGGGTCGATGGATGCGGCGCGGCGCGCCGGGAGAAATGCCGCTCCCAGCGCTACCGCGATCAGAACGGCGCCGGTCCCGCCGAAGGCCACCGGGTCTGCCGCGGCGATATCGAAGAGCAGGGAATGAACCGCGAGCGCCGCTGCCCATTCCAGCGGGAAGCCGAGGATGAGGCCGCCCGAAAACAGAACCATGGCATCACCGAGCACCATGCCGACTACGTCAACGCGCTTCGCCCCGAGCGCCATGCGGATGCCGATTTCGCCCGCCCGCCTCGCCATCCCATACGACATCACGCCGTAGAGCCCCACCGCGGCCAGCACCAGCGCCAGCACTCCGAAGAAGCCGCCGAGCGTGGCCAGCAGGCGCTGCTCGAAAATCGAATCGTCGATCCGCTGGCGGATCGTCGTCACGTCGGCGACGACAAGGCCCGCGCCAAGCTGCGGCAGCTCGCGCCGGACCACGGCCCGGACGGCAGGTAGCGGCAAAGCGGTTCGCACCAGAATATCCGGCGGGTAACTCACTTTGTGCTGCGAGAGGGGCACGTATACCCTGGCCACGATCTTGTCCTGAATGCCATTCTGCCGGATATCATGCACCACGCCGACGATCCCGGTGCGCTCGCCGCCCTCGGGCCGATCGTCGTCAAAGCTGAGCCAGCGAGACTCGGGATGGGACTCACCGGGCAGGAACTCGCGCACGAAGGCCTCGTTGACCACCGCGACCTTGGGACCGGTGGCAGTGTCGTTCCGGTCGAAATCGCGGCCTTTCAGCGTGGCGCCGATGGTTTCGAAATAGCGGGGCGCCACGTAAGTAACGTCCACGTCCGCCGGCCGGGTCACAGTGCGTTCTGAGCCTGGCACGCGAATACTGGCATCGGAAGACGAGCCGATCATAACCGGAGGGGGGAATGCGCCGCTGACCGAGTAGATGCCCGGAGTGGCGGCCAGCGTCTGCATCAACCGATCCTGCGCCTGCTGGGCGTTTCCATTCCACAGCCGCGGAAAATCCAGGCTGAAAGCAATCACATTCTGATTGCGGAAGCCCAGGTCGACGGAGCGCATGGCGAGCAGGCTATGTCCAAAGAGGAACGCCAGGGCCACCAGGACCACGCTGAACGCCACTTGCGCCACCACCAGCGTGCGGCGCAGAGCCGGGCGGCCGGGGTCCGCGCCACCCGAGCGCAGCGCGGCGGCTGGATGAACGGCGGTGGAACGCAGCGCCGGACCCAGGCCGAATAACAACGCCGAACCCGCCGAAATTGCGATGGTAAAGGCCAGCAGCGCCAGATCGGGCGCATTCGAAAACGGGTTGCCCGCCTGCTCGGGCAAAAAGCCGGCGACGGCGCGCACGCCCCAGGCTGCCAGCCCGATACCCAGCGCGCTGCCGGCGGCCGCGATCAACAAGGTTTCGGTGAGCGCCTGGCGCACCAGGCGGGTACGCGTGGCGCCGAGCGAAAGCCGCAGGGCCGTCTCCTTCTGGCGGGCGGCGCCGCGTGCCAGCAGCAGGTTCGCCACATTGGTGCATGCGGCCAGCAGCACGAGCGCGACCAGCGCCAGCAGAACGCCGAGCGGCTTGCCGAAGTGTTCCCGCAGCATCGACAGGCCGAGCGCGCCCTCGCGAACCTCGAGCCGCTGCCCGAGCGCCTTTTCGCGAAACGCCGCGTCATAACGCGGCCCGTAGAGCGCCGTCAGGTGCTGCCGCATGAGAACACTCAGAGCCGCCTGTGCCCGCTGGCGCGATACTTCCGGCCGCTTGCGCGCGATCATCGAGAGCCACCACATGTTGGGACTCGTCACCTGGCCGCTGGACATCATGAACGGCACCCAGATCTCGGCGCGCCGCTCCAGTTCTACGCCGTAAAAGCCCGGCGCGGCGACGCCGATCACCGTCAGCGGTTGTTGATCGACCAGCACCGTGCGGCCCAGCGCGGCGGGGTCTGCACCGAAATGGTTGCGCCACAGGTCATAACTCAGCACCGCCAGTGGGTGCCCGCCGGGGACGCGGTTGTCCTCAGCGGAGAAAAGCCGGCCCATGACCGGCTGGACTCCGAGCACCCGGAAGTAGTTGCCCGACACGTATTCTCTTTGCGCGTATTCTTCGCGGTCTCCCGTGCGCGGCCTGAATCGCACCTTTTGCACCCTGTTGGAGGCGATGACGCCGCTAAAGAGGTCGGTGCGCCCGGCGATCTGCCGGTAGAGCGGCTCCGAAACGGTTCCCACGCCCCAGCCGCCGGTGCGATTGATGGAAATCAGTTGCTCGGGGTGCGCCACCGGCAGCATGCGCAGCATCAGTGTGTGGAACAGGGAGAAAATTGCGGTATTGGCTCCGATGCCGAGCGCCAGCGAAAGCACCGCGGCCGCGGTAAAGCCCGGGCTGCGGCGCAAGCCGCGCAACGCATAGCGTGCGTCTTTGACGAAGATTTCCAGGCGCGGGAATCCACGCTGGTCGCGATAGGCTTCCTTAGCGAGCGCCACGCCGCCGAATTCGCGGCGAGCGGCGGCCCTGGCTTCGGCCTGGTTCATTCCACGGCGCCGGAATTCCTCTTCTATCATCTCTAAGTGAAGGTTGACCTCTTCGTCCAACTCGCCGTCCAACCGCGTTCCACGGAACAGCTCCCGGATGCGCATCCAGATTCCCAGCATGGGTCACTCCGTCTCCGCCAGGCGCACGAACCGGTCCATGATTTGGACCGTCCGCGCCCAGTCCGCAGATTCCTTTTCCACCTGCTTACGCCCCGCGGCCGTAATTTCGTAAAACTTGGCACGCCGGTTATTTCCGGAGACGCCCCACTGCGAACGAATCCATCCGCGATGCTCCAGACGCAACAGGGCCGGGTACAGCGTGCCCTGATTCAGGTCGAGTGCGCCGCCCGAAATCTGCTGGATTCGCTGGGCCAGCCCGAATCCGTGCTGCGGCCCCATGGTGGCCAGCGTCCGCAGCACCATCAAGTCGAGCGTGCCCTGCAGAATATCCGATTTGGTCTCTCTTGTAGACATCCAAAAGGAGTATGCACCTCTTCCTTTAGAATGTCAAGAGGAGAGGCGCCGAAGGGGCAGGCGCTGTCCGATGGGCGGCATGGCGCAGGCAGTGCTGCTGTCGTGTCGAGAGCCGTCTCGACATTTCTTTTCAGATCATCCCGTGGTCAATCGAAGCAAAAAGAGCCGAGACGACTCTTGGCTCAGCAGGCCGGACGGCCCGTGCCACGAGCTGCTATTGAGTGGCTATGCTTTCAGCACACGCCAGGCGCGGCGGGCGACAATCAGTTCCTCGTTGGTCGCCAGGGCGAGCACGGTGACCGGCGAGCCGGCGGCGGATACGGTGCGGTCGCCAGCGCCGCCCTCGTTTCGTTCACGGTCCAGGCGGATGCCGAGGAACTCCAGTCCTTCGCAGCACGCGGCGCGCAGGCGGGCGGAGTTTTCGCCGATTCCGCCGGTAAACGCGACGGCTTCGAGGCCGCCCATGGCAGCGGCATAGGCGCCAATGGTCTTCTTGACCTGGTAAACGAAGACAGCCAGCGCGATGGCAGCGTCGCGGCTGCCGCCTGCGGCCGATGCCTCCAGGTCGCGCACATCGCCGCCGGGGACGCCCGAGATCCCGGCCAGTCCGCTCGCCTGGGCTAATTGGCGCCGCACTTCCTCCACGCTCCAGCCGCGGCGCTCCATCATATAGAGCACGGCGAACACGTCCACGTCGCCCGAGCGCGTGGCGTTCTCCAAGCCCGATTGCGGCGAGAAGCCCATGGTGGTGTCGATGGAATGACCGCCGACGATGGCGCAGATGGACGAACTGCCGCCCAGGTGGCAGCTCACCAGCTTCGCGTCGCGACCGAGTAGCTGGCGGACGCGGCCGGCGATGAACTGGTGCGAGGCGCCGTGAAATCCATATTTGGCCACACCCTCGGCACGCCAGTCCGCAGGGACACCGTAGATCCGGGCGTACTCGGGAATCGTGGTGTGAAACTCCGGCTCGAACGCGCAAACGACCGGCAGACCCGGCATGGCCCTCTCGAATCCTTCGATGGCGGCCAGGTAGATCGCGTTGTGCAGCGCTGCCGCAGCCAGGTAACGACGCATGGCGGCGAGCACGGCCTCATCCACCAGAAACGTTCCCCGATAACCCGGCCCGCCGTGCACGGCTTTGAGCGCGATGGCATCGATTCTGATGCCGGTGCCGGCAACGCGTGCCAGAGCTTCGCCGTAATCCGTCACCCGCTCCAGTTTGCCCTTGGCTAGCACCGTCTCCGCGGGCATCTCCAGAATCTGGTATTTGAGCGAAGTCGAGCCAAGATTCGGGACGAGCAGGTTCATGGCACTTTAGTTTAAGGTAGCGGAAGGTCACGATGATACCCAAGGGCGGCGCGTCCGGCGCCGGCTGCTAAAGAGGACGGGCAAGCCAGAGCGTGGCGCACCCGCGGCATCGTAAAATGTGAGTTGCCCACGAAAGGAATCATCCCTTGCCCGCCACCACCACTCTCGACGATCTGTGCATCAACACCATCCGCATCCTTTCCGCGGACGCGGTTCAGAACGCGAACTCGGGGCACCCCGGCATGCCGATGGGCGCAGCCGCCATGGCTTTTACGCTGTGGACGCGGTTCCTGAAATTCAATCCGAAGGACCCGGGCTGGTTCGATCGCGACCGCTTCGTGCTTTCCGCCGGCCACGGCTCGATGCTGCTCTACAGCCTGTTGCATTTGACCGGCTTCGACCTGCCGCTCGATGAGCTGAAACATTTCCGGAAGCTGGGCAGCAAGACGCCGGGCCATCCGGAGCGCGGCCACACGCCCGGCGTTGAGGTGGCTACCGGGCCGCTCGGCCAAGGTTTCGGCAACGGCGTCGGCATGGCGATTGCCGAGGCGTGGCTGGCGGCGCACTTCAACCGCCCCGGGCACCAGATTATCGACCATTACATCTACGCCATTTGCGGCGATGGCGACCTGATGGAAGGCGTCACGCAGGAGGCGGCGTCGCTGGCCGGCCACCTGCGGCTGGGCAAACTGATTTACCTGTACGACAACAATCACATTTCGCTGGCAGGCGCCACAGGATTGATCTTCACCGAGGACGTCGCGCGGCGCTTCGAAGCGTATGGCTGGCACACGCGCCACGTTGCGGACGGCAACGACACCGCGGAGGTCGCCGCCGCCATTGCCGAAGCCCAGGCCGACAGCCGGCCCTCGCTGATCCTGGTGCGCACGCATATCGGCTACGGCAGCCCGAAGAAGCAGGATAGCTTCACCGCCCACGGCTCGCCGCTTGGCGAAGACGAGCTGCTGGCAACCAAGAAGGCGCTGGGCTGGCCTACCACGGACAAGTTTTTCATTCCACCCGAAGCGCTCGCTTGCTTCCGCGAGGCGGTGGACAAGGGCGCTAAAGCGCAGCAAGACTGGCAGACCCGCCTCGGCGCATACCGCGCGGCCTATCCGAGTGAAGCGGCCGAGCTGGAGATGGCGATCGCGGGCAAGCTCCCTACGGATTGGGCAGCCGGTCTGCCGAAATGGCAGCTGACCGATAAACCGATCGCCACGCGCGTGGCGGGCGGGCTGGCGTTGAACGCGCTGGCGCAGCGCATCCCCAATTTGATGGGTGGATCAGCCGATCTCAACCCGTCGACCGAAACGGCGCTCAAAGGACTGGGCGATTTCCAGCCGCCCGAGGCGGAAGGCCCCGGCACGCAGGGCGCGGTGGGCGGCGAGTGGGCTTACGCTGGGCGCAACCTGGCTTTCGGAGTGCGCGAGCATGGCATGGGCGCGGCGGTGAACGGTATGGCGGCGCACGGCGGTGTGCTGCCCTTCAGCGCCACCTTCATGGTGTTCTCTGACTACATGAAGCCGGCCATCCGCCTGGGCGCGCTCAGCCAGTTGCGCGTCATTTACGTATTCACGCACGACAGCATCGGCGTGGGCGAGGATGGCCCCACGCACGAGCCGGTGGAGCAACTGGCCGGATTACGCGCCATTCCGGGCCTGACCGTGCTGCGGCCCGCCGATCCCACCGAAACCGCCGAAACCTGGGCGTTCGCCGCCGAGCACCAGGGACCCTCGCTGATTGTGCTGACCAGGCAGAACGTACCGCATCTCGACCGCTCGAACGCCAAGGAGGCTGGCGTGGCGCGTGGCGGCTACATTCTGGCCGAGGCCGCAGGCGGCGCGCCGGACGTGATCCTGATCGGCACCGGGTCAGAGGTCGCGCTTTGCGTGCAGGCCCGCGACACGCTGCAGAGTCAAGGCGTGCGGGCGCGGGTGGTGAGCCTGCCGAGCTGGGAGCTGTTCGGGAAGCAGGATGCGGCGTACCAGGAAAGCGTCCTGCCCAAGGCGGTCCGCAAGCGGGTGACCGTAGAGGCGGGCGCGACCCTGGGCTGGAGCCGTTTCGCCGGCGACGAAGGCGTCGTCATCGGGCTGGACCGATACGGCGCGTCGGCGCCCGGCGGCGAAGTGCTACAGTATTTCGGCTTCACCGCGGACCGCGTGACAACCGCCGCGCTGGGGCTGCTCAGCCGCACCAAAGAAACCGCCTGAGGCTCGCGGCGTCAGCCCCGGGTTTTGCGGACGACGCCTTCGCCGGCATGTGCTCTCTCGCCCGTCCAAACGGGCCGCCTAGTCAACTTAAGTGATCTGTATGGCCGGGTGCGCCGCATCCTACAATAGAAGCGTGAAACACCACCGTGCGAAACCTGGAATGTACTGGACGGTTACGTCCGTATCTCGTGGCAGCTTAGGGCTGGCCTGTGTCGCTCTGCTCGCGCTCGGCGCGGCGGCGGCGCCGGCATTTCGGCCTTTTGTCCCGGACCGCTATGTGATGGTTTTGGATGACCCGCCGGTGGCTGCTCGCTTTCCGTCTCGGGCTGACGTCGAGTCTGCGGCCGCCGCCGACTACCGGCGGCAGATCGAAGCCAGGCAAGGCGCCGTGGTCAACGAACTCATGGCGCGGCACATTCGCGTCACCAGCCAGGTGTCGCACCTGCTGAATGCCGTCTTCGTTTCTGCGCCCGGGCACAAGATCGACGAGTTGCGCGCCATTCCGGGTGTGAAGTCGGTGACACCGATGCGCCGCATGAAGGCACAGCTCAACCAAGCGGTGCTATTGATGAATGTCCAGGCCGCCTGGAATATGGTGGGCGGAGAATCGAATGCGGGCAAGGGAATCAAGATCGCCATCCTGGATTCCGGCATCGACCTCACCAACCCGGCGTTTCAGGACTCTTCGCTTTCCACGCCGTCCGGCTATCCGCTGTGTAGCGGCTTTCCGCTGGAGATCGGCTCGGGGAGCACGGGCACCTCCACTACGTGCACCAGTTATACCAACAGCAAGGTGATCGTGGCACGCAGTTACATTCAGCTGCTGGGCGCCGGAACCGGCTCTAACCCGGCTGCGGACTCGGACCCGGACGATCCGTTTCCGCACGATCGCCATGGCCATGGCACGGCGGTCGCGATGGTGGCTGCGGGGAATACGATTACGGCTCCGGCCGTCCCGGCCAGCGGATCGGCCCTCACCATGACTGGGATGGCGCCCAAGGCGTACATCGGCGTGTACAAGATTGCCGGCACATTCGGCTTCACCACCGAAGAAGTAGAAATCCAGGCTCTTAGCGACGCTGTGAAAGATGGCATGGATGTGATCAACATGTCGTACGGCGGCCTGGCGGTTTCCGATTGGAAAACCGATCCGCTGGCTTCCGCGTTCGAACAGGCGGCGATCAGCGCCCGGCCTGCCGGCTCGCTCTCCAGCACGATCCCCATTCCGGTGATCGTGACCTCCGCGGGCAACGACGGAGCGGACGCATTTTCCGACAACTATGGTACCTACCCCAGCTTCAACACCATCAACTCGCCGTCCAACGCGCCGGACGTGATTTCGGTAGGGGCGACTACCAGTTCGCACATTATGGAGCCCAGCGTGAGCGTCACCGCTGCCGGCGCGCCATCCAACGTGAAGAACATCGTCGCTCTGGCGGGGGACTCTACTTTCTTCCCGTCGGCCGACGGCGCCAACATCGCTCCCCTGGTGGACGTGTCGAAAATCGGTGATGCCACGGCCTGCACTGCTCTGCCGAACGGATCGCTGAACAATTCCTTCGCCTTGATTGCATACAGTACGTGCGGCTTCGACACGCCGGCCTTCAATGCGCAGGCCGCCGGTGCGGTGGGCTTCATCTATATCCTGCCCGCTGGAACCACTGTCGCCCCGTTCGGCTTCTCTTCCGCTCCGGTGGGTATTCTGGAGTCGGGTCCATCGGTCGCGATCTCCAACTCCGACGGCCTGAATTTGCAGACCTACATCGATGCCAACCCGCTGCAGCAGGTCACCATCGATTTGGGCGGCCAGGAGCAGGAAACCACCACTATGAGCCAGGCTCTGGCGGACGCCGCACTTCTGGCGAACGTAGTCGCAGGCTATTCCTCCTTCGGCCCAACGCCCGATGGCCAGCTCAAACCGGATGTGGTGGCCACAGGGGGATGGGATCCCTCCTCGGCTCTCTACGGGGGCTTTTATGTGCCCACGCAAAGCTTCGACGCCTACGATTCACCCCTGTACAGCGCCAATGGGTTCATGGCGGTGGATGGCACGAGCCTTGCCACTCCCCTGGTGGCGGGCGCCGCGGCGCTGGCGATCCAGGCGCGTGGATCTCAGATTCAGCGCGGCACTCAGGTACGGTCGCTGATCGTCAATTCTTCGGCCCAGAGCGTGACCGTGGACGATTCCGCCAACCCGGTCGATGTGGAATGGATTGGCGCCGGTATGCTGGATGCCGGGGCTGCCAGCAGCGCCACCCTCACCGCTGAGCCGGCTACGGTCTCTTTTGGCATTCTGCAGTCCGGCTCGCTGCCGATTGCGAAGAACATCACCGTGACCAATCTTAGCTCGGGCTCGGTAACGCTCACTCCGAAGGTTTCCTGCTGCACGGTGAATGGCGCCGCCGGTTCCCTGGCGGCAGCCGCGGTCACCGCGACCCTGTCCAGCGGCACGCTGGCCGGTGGTGCGTCCGCCACTCTGACCGTGACGCTGGCCGGCTCGGCGCCCCCCGCGGGGGAGTATTCCGGCAGCATCGCGCTGCAAGGGTCTGGCGCTCACATTCCCTTCATGCTGCTGGTGGGATCGGGCACGGCGCACAGCATCGAGCCAAGCTTCTCACCGGAAAGCACGATTCTCGAAGGCCCGCCCGGCACTGACACCGGAGCCTTGCCGTATTTGCAGATCACGGACCAGTTCGGCGTGCCGGTGTCCGGCGCTCCGGTGACATTCAGTGCAGCCGCAGGAACCGGCACTGTAACCATGACAAGCGCGTCCGGCCATCCCGCCTGCTCACCGGCCTCCAGCAAAACCAGCGTCACTTGTCCTACGGATCAGTTCGGCTGGGCGTGGATGGACGTCGTGCTGGGTTCGACCGTGAGCCAGCCGATCATCAACTACAACGCCGCCGGCATCCCGGATTACTTCGCGGCCAACATCCAGACTCCGCCCTCGATTGCGGTTACCAGCGCAGGCGTACCGGGAGTGGTGGACGCCGCGGCGGGCCTGACGACAATTGCGCCCGGATCGTATGTATCGATTTACGGAAGCGGGTTCAACTACGGCTTCAGCGGCGCTTTTGACCAATTCCTCCTGCAGTGTCCGGCCGGGCCCTGCGTCTATCCCATCAACTTCGACGCCGTAGGCGTCAGCTTTGACGTTCCCGGCGCCACTTATCCCGGCGGCCCTTACTTCCTCGACGCGGGCCAATTGAACCTGGTGACGCCGAGGGAATTGCAGGGCCAAAGCTCGACGCAGGTCAAAGTGTCGTTCGATGGCGACCTGTTCAGCAATGTGGTGACCGTGCCGGTGGCCACGTACGTACCGGCGTTTCTCGTGAGCTGCGGAGCGGCCTGCGCTCTGGATTATCCCGGCTATAAGCTGATTACCACCAGCAACCCTGCCAAGCGCGGGCAGATCATCCAGCTTTTCGCCAACGGCCTGGGACCGGTTACGAACCCGCCAGCCGATGGTGTCGCGGCCACAGCGAGCCCGCTTTCAGAGACTCCTACGACGCCGATCGTGATGATCGGCGGTGCTCAGGCGCAGGTCTCGTTCAGCGGCCTGGCGCCGGGCTATCAGGCCCTCTACCAGGTCAATGTCACCGTGCCCACCAATGCGCAGACAGGCAACGTCGCAATTTCGCTGCAGATTGGAGGGGTGACCAGCCCCGTGTCCGTCGGCGGTGTCCCGGTGACGATTCCGGTACAGTAGGTGCGGTACCGGGGGACCGCGAATTGGCATAACCTGTTGGGCGGTCACTTGAGGTGGCCATCCGGCAAGTTATGTGTTACCAGCACTTTGCCTGGAAGCGGCCGGGCCGGCGGACGCTCGCCACACCTATCCTGCTGACGTGGAGAGGAACAGCAAGAACGATCGCGCCGTTGCGATCCTGGCGGCCGCCGCTCACGAGTTCAACGACGATTTGACGATCATCCTAGCGCCGTTTCCGAATCGTTGGACGCGCTGCCGCCGGCCCATCCTGCGTTGATGCGTTTGATCGATGCCCAGTGCGCGGCCCGTCGCTGTGCTCGCAACGCGCGCGGCATGCTCGGTTACAGCGCGCGAAGGGGCCTCCGGCCGGTGGCCGCTCGCGTGGAAGCGCTGCTCGCGGTGTGAGGTAGGGCTTGCTTTAGCTTGCCCGGAACTCCAAAAGCTCACAAGCCACATATCCACACAGATTTGAAAAGAATTTGGCTTGCTTTGCCCTATCTGTGTTCATCTGTGGCTCCAAAATGCATTTGCCGGACTTTTTCGGCAATCTCTTTAGCTTGCCCTGGAATCGTCTGGGCAAGCTAAAGCATGCCCCACCTCACGCCCATCTACGCCTTCGCCAGCACTAGGCCGGAGGGCAGTTCCTCGCCGAAAATGCGGCCCAACGCGTGTTCGTCGCCGGCTTCGCCATCCAGCACCGCCAGCAGGCGCACGGCGTGGGGCATCGTTTCCAGCCTGGCGCGGATCGTCTGGCGGGTGGCCGCCGGCAGGTCGCGGGTCGGGTCATCGGTGCTGCGCGCGAGTGCCGCCAGCGCGTCACCGGCCTCCGCGCTATGGAGCAGCGCTTCCGCCCAGCGAGTCGCAGTGGTGGGCGGCACCGACAGGTTGATGGGTCCGTAAAAGAGCTGGCGCGCGCCCAGGCGCGAGACGCACCACAGCTCGCTCTCCCTGTAGTCGCCCGTCCTGATGCGTTTGATGAGCGCATCGCCCAGCTCGGTCTTGGTGCCGAGCGGCAACAGTTCCAGGCTGGAGGCAGTGCGCCACATCTCGCGCAGTAACGACGCGTTCACCCGCTGCGGCTTTTTGTTGCCGCGCGACAAAAGGAAGCCCGACAGCCGCTGGTACACATCAGCCTGCTGATTGCGGTTGAGTCCGCCGGCGACGCGGCCCCAGAAGATCCACCAATCGATCTCGCATTGCACCTGGTTCGCGTACTGGATGCCGCCCGAGTAGAGACGCCGCGCCTGTTCGATGCGGAAATCGTCGCCCGGATAGCCAAATCCGGGCCGCAGGCAGAAGCCGGCCAGGTTCAGCCATCGGATCTCAAATGCCGGGCTCTTCTTACGGCCGGCGGCCGCGGCGAGGAAAGCGTCGGCCATGGGACGAATGGCGGAGAGAGGCCAGGAGTTCCTGTTCAGACCCATGGCCTGTTCCAGGCGCGTCGGCAGCTCCTCGGGTGGAAAGGGCGATTTGCTACCGGCTGCAAAGACCTCTTCGATCAGGGCCAGCGAAGCCGCGAGCGCCTGCTCGCTGACCACGGCGGCGGCCTTGTGTTCCTCCGGCTGCTGGACGGCCGGCTTGCGGAGCTGGAACTCCAGGTTCCAGCGATTGTCGCTGATTTTTGATTCGCACCAGGTTTCGAGCGTGCCGATTTCGGTGAGCCGCGCACCGAGCCTGACCGGGATCAACCGCTCCTCGGCCTTCTTGCCGAAGCGGATCACCGCGTTGAGCGGGGCATGGCGATGCAGCTCGGCGTCGCCGGCGGCGAATTCGACCACGTCTCCCAACAGGTCCGTGGTGCGCGTGAGCGAGCTGTATAAGCGGAACGAGACCGGCCGGTTGGCGACCAGTTGCAGCGCGTCGTTATCAATGCCGATCGCCGTGCCTTCCTCAGCGCCGCGCGGCACCAGGGTCACGGCGGAGAACTTGCCATCGCGCGCCTCGCCGAGCGCGATGTAATACGTGCGCGGCAGGCCGCCGCGCACCAGCACGCCGCTGCCGGTGGAGCGAACGTAGGAGTAGTACGCCGCGCCGCGCGCCACCGCCAGATCCAGCTCGCTGTTCTCCAGAATTTCGGGGCGGCGGCCATACCAGCGCGCCATCACGTCCGCCACGCGCTCCTGCAAAATGCTTGGAATGAAGAAGCCGCCGTTGAACAGGATGGCGTCCGGCGTCTGGCCGAGCGGCTCCAGGAAAGCATTCAGGTGGCGAGTGACAGCGGCGTCAGAAACGTAAGGCAGGCCAAGCTCGCGGAACAGGCTGCGCGCCTCCTCTTTGGGCGCCTCGCCGCGCTCGGTGAACGGCAGAAAGCCTTCCAGGGCTAATTCCAGCGCCTCCTCGCGCCGGATCTCGCTGCGCAGCGTCTTGCCGATCAGTGAGGATCCGGAGCCGAGCACGGTGATCTCGACCGATTGCAAATCGGGATCGTTGAGCAGCTTTTCCTTGGCGGCGGAGCACTGCCGCCGCAGGCCGCTGCGCTGGCGGATGGAAAGCTTGGCGCCGAGCTTGGTCTCCACCAGCCAGGCCAGCGTCAGATCCAGGTTGTCGCCGCCCAGCAGCAGGTGCTTCCCCACCGCGGTGCGGGTGAAGTTGATGAGGTCGCCGTCCCGTGAGACGCGAATCAGGCTGAAGTCACTGGTGCCGCCGCCAACGTCGCAGACCAACACCGTCTGGCCGTCGAACAGCTTCTTGCGCGATTGCGCCAGGTTGTTCGCGATCCAGGAGTAGAATGCCGCGGCCGGTTCTTCGAGCAGTGTCAGCCGCTCGATTCCGGCGTCGCGCGCCGCCATCACCGTCAGTTCGCGCGCCTCTTCATCGAACGAGGCGGGGACAGTGAGGACGATGTCCTGTGCGGCCAGCGCCGCGCCCTGCGCCCGGTCCCACTCCTCGCGGAATTTGGCGAGGATTCGCGCCGAGACTTCGACGGGAGAAAGCACGCGGCCCGTCTCCTGCGAATCCCAGGGCAGAATTTTCGCGGTGCGGTCGACGTCCGGATTGGAGAGCCAGGATTTCGCCGAGTGCACCAGACGGGTGGGCACCAGCGCCCCTTGCTCGCGCGCGTAGACGCCGACCGGCTGGCCTTCTTCGAGGAGGAGAAAGGACGGCAGCGTGCGGCGCGGTTCGACGCGTCCTGCGGCTACCAATTGCGGAGTTTCGAAGACGTGAACCGGTGGGAAGTCGCGGTCCTCTGCCTCTCGCTCGTCGATCCAGGCGAGCGCCGAGTTGGTGGTGCCGAGGTCAATGCCGACTTTCATGGGTTGCTAGGCAAGCCTCACACGTGGCGCACGCACTCGTGCGTGCCGCGTCGGCACTCGTGCCGACGGGTTTCCGATAAGCGAGTGGGTGTCGAGAAGAGCCTCGACACGGCGCGCACGAGTGCGTGCGCCACGCCGGTCACCAGGATTTGGAACGGTTGTTTCACGATCTACGCTCAGCAGCGACTCCGCATCTTCGAAGGCAATTATCCTGCTGGCCGGGATGCGTTCGCCGCGATCGGCCAGCCGCGCAGTCTTGCGGGCGCGTTCAAAGAAGGCCTCTGGGCTCTCCACCCGAATCTCAGTTTTCCGCACGCTTCATTCCTTCCACCAGCGCAGCCCATTCCCGATATCATGCCTGCGGGGACGTCCCCTATTCGATCTCGATTTCGGCTGGGGCAATCACAGCGGGGTCTTTGCCTGCCAGGGCCGGCAGATCGATCTTCACCGCCTTCCAGCCCTTGTGCCGCAGGGTGCCCCCGGCCGGCGGCTTGGCGGGCACATTGCCGATGAATTTGACCACGCTCGAATCGGTGGACGGAGCCTTGGCGAACGCGCCTTCTACGCCGTCGATCACCGGTTCCAGCACTACCGTGCGCCGCAGCGAGTCGCGGCATTGATCATGCAACTCGCGCACGGCGGCGCCCACCTGGTCGTCGGAATAGCCCGCGATGTCTTCCATCAGAAAGTCCACCAGGCGCGCATCGCGCTGCAGGATGGCAAGGAATTGCAACGCGCCGTCCGAAACGCGGAGGGCAGGCGCCGGCGGTGCTGCGGGGGCGGTCTTTGTAGTGGCGGACGGCTTCGACGTGGTGGCGCCGCGCCTCGTCAGGCGCAACGCGTCCAGCACGCCGTCAGACAGCGCACCCGAAAACAGAAGGTTGAAGAACGAACGGAAGGCAAGAACAATGCGGTTCACTGTGGCTCCAGAGTTTCAGGATAACTGAGATTGCACCGGCGAGGCCGCGCGCTGAGCACGCGCGAGAGGAATAGGGAGGCTCTTTCGGCCGTGGCATGGCGAGAATACGGGCAAGCTAAAGCATGCCCTACCAATGCATCGCGGGCGCACGCTTTACGGCGCCACGTACAGCCACACCGGCACACTGATCGCGGCGCCGACCTCAAGGTTCACGGGCAGCGAATTGATTGCGGGGTTTCCGGCTGCCAAAGTCGGCGGAAGCCGGAAATTGACCTGCAACAGGCCGAATACCTGATCGGGCGAATCTCCGGCGTAAACCACCTCCAGGGAATCGTTGCCCGCAATCACAGAGACGGGCAGTGCCGGCGAGTTGAGGAAACCGCTGGAGCCCGTAATCGTGCCGTCGATGGGGTACCCGCCCGCGCTTGGCGCGCCCGCGCCGGTCCCCCAAATGGACACCAACTCGCCCGTGTGGGCCGGGTGCAGAGCCGAGTTGACCTGCCCGTCCTGGTTGATCGCCGCTGCGTAGCCCGTTACCGGGTCCTGAAATACTTCGGGCTCGGAAGGCCGGATGGACAAATCCGCCAGGGGGAAGCTGCCCGCCGGTGTGACCAAGGTGACGGACACCGAGTCATGGCCGGATACTTCGCTGGGCACCGCCGCGTTGATCTGGTTCGCCCCCATGTAGAGCAGCGGCGCCGGTGTGTCCCCGATCAACAATTCGTAACCGCCGAACGTACTCTGCACGATGCCTTCCACAACCTGGGCATTGAGTGGCGTTGCAGGGCCCAAGTCCGACCCATAGAACGACACCAGCTCAGCCGGCGCAATCAGCCCGGAGGCCGTGCTGGCGGCCGAATTCGCCACACCCACTAACGACGGGCCGCCCGAGGAACTCGCCAGCATCAGCAGACCGCCGCTGCCGAGCACTACAGGAGTCCCGCCTGATGCCAGCGCCACGGCCCGATCGAAGATTCCGGCGGGTGCCGTGTACAACTGCTCGACCGAGGACCCGTCCGGCGCCACCACCGCGAGGTAGGAAGGACCGGACGCTGAGGCCGGCGTTACCGGCAGCGCCGATGGGTCCGCCATGCCGGCGGTCAGAATGGCGTCTGCGGCGCCGATAGCGACCCCATTCACCGAAAAGGCCCATGGCGTGGATTCGCACCCGAAGTAGGTCAGAAACTGAATGGCGCCGCTCAAGCCGGAGAGCTTGGCGATAAAGCCGCCAGAGGGATTCACGCCGTCGCAGGACTGAAGCGCGCCGGCGGTCGCGGCCGAGCCCCAATACGCGGTGCCCGCCACGACTACGGCCCCGCTGCCATCGAGGGCCAGCGCGTCGATGTATTGGCTTCCGCCGCCTGCGCTTGGTGAGATCGGCGTGTTCCACAAGACGGAACCGCCGCCCGGCGCGAACTTGACGGTTGTGCTGCCAAATGTGGGTGTCACCGCCGACAAGTAGACGTAAGCGGAGGCAACGATCGCGCCCGACGGGTCCACTGCCAGCGCGGTGAAGCTCGTCTGCCCCCAGGCTCCGAGGCAATCGCTGCCCATGCAGTTGACGTTGTTCGATCCGTAATATGTCGCGAAGATAATCTTGTTCAGACCCGGCGATATCTCCGCCAGAAAACCAAAACTGGCCGCCCCGAAGACATCGTGCCCAGGTGGTGTTGTCTGGTAGGCGCCTGGCGTCACGGGAAAGTCCATCGCGCTGGTGCTGCCGGCCAGGTAGATATTGCCTGCGGAGTCCACGTCCAGCGCGCCGGCAGTGGTGCCGCCTCCGATCAGGGTGGAAGCAATGATGCCGGCAAGTCCCGAATCGAGCTTAACCACGAACGCCGCCCCAGTCTGGATGTCGGTCACCAGAGAGGTCGTGATCGGAAAGTCCGTAGAGCTGGTCCAGCCTGCGACCACCACCTCACCCTGCGCGTCCACTTTCATCGCGACAGGCACGTCCCTGCCGGAGCCGCCGAATTGAAAACTGGCCACGACCGCGCCCTGCGGGCTGGTTTTCGTCACGCGAAGCCACGCGCGCCCGGATGAGTCAATCACCGTCGCTACCTGATACGCGGCGCCCTCGCCATCCAGGGCCAGCAGCCTCACCGTGTCGATGGGATTGAGGTTCAGGGAGTGGGCAGTAAAGGAGAGGGGGTTACTTGCCGCGATGGCACGCACCGGGTGCGTCGCGACGGAGAGCGCCAGAACAAGGCGCACGCCTGTTTTTGTGAATGAGGTCATCTGTGCCGCGTCCGCGCCGGAAGAGGACACTCGGCCTGAAGCCAGACTTGTGGACGCTCACTTACTAAGACCCGAATGGGGACGTTTCCACTACAGCTTACAAAAAGAAATCGGTAGGATAGGCCATCGCCTTTTGTGGCCTGTCGTTACGGAGGCTGGGAAGACCTCCAGAGACCCGATATGGCGCGGCTCGGGCCGGGCATGCCCGGCCCTTACGGAAGAGCCGGCAGGCGGATTTGCTACTGTCGAAAAAACCCGCTCGAAGCTGCGGGAATGGTAAAACACCGGCGGCAAGACCGCCGGCACTACCGATACCAGTGTCAATCAAGGCCGGGAGTGCACCAGGGTGGCCTGGCGGAGTCGATCGAGCTGGCGGCGGGCGATGTCGGCCCACTGGCCGCCGCGGTCCAGCTTCAGATAATTCTTCCAGTGGTGCACCGCCTTGAGGTTGTCGCCCAGGCGCTCGCACAACAGGGCCAGGTTGAAATGGGCGTCGGCGTATTGCGGATTCAGTTCCAGCGCCAGGCGGTAATGATCGAGCGCCTCGTCGAGCCGGCCCAGTTCATCGTAGAGATTGCCGATGTTGAATTGCGCCAGCGGGTATTCGGGATCGGCGTCGAGAGCTTCGCGGTAGTAAGTCTCGGCCTCGGCGAACTGGCGCTGGCGGTAGTAGATGGTGCCCAGATTGACCAGCGCGCCGGCTGCCTCCGGGTTGAGCTCCAGAGCCTTCTGGTATGCCTCGACGGCCTCCTCAACCGGAGCGCCGGTCTCTTCCAGGTCCAGCCCCCGCTGGAACCAGGCCTCCGCTTCGCGCAGCCGGCCGGCGGCGGGCTTGCGGCCGGGAAATGGCGCCAGGCTTCCCAGTTCGGCAGTTTCGAAATCGAGCAGGATCTGGCCGCTGATCGCCTCCATCTTCTGCCCGGCGATGTGCACTGCGATCTTGCGGCCGTCGGAGACGATGCGTAGCTCGGAAAGCGGCTGTTGGACCGCCAGCTTGCGGCGCAGCGACACCAGCGCGCGGCCGATCTGCCTGGACTGGATGCGGTTCTCGCGTAGTTTGACGATGGTCTGGATGGCGATCAGGTCGGAGAAGGTGTACGTGGACGACGGCGGAATGAGCTCCTGGCGCTCCCAGCTGCGCAGCTGGCGCTCCGAAAGGCCGAATTGGCGCAACACGTCGGCCCTCGAGTATTCCTCCTTCGGCGCCTTCGGCAGCACGCGTCTATTCTAACAAGGTGCTCCTGGCGGGCGCGGAGAAATAGAGTCTGGAAGCGTGCGCGGCCGCGAGTTGCGGCGCCTTACGGGCCAAAAAGAGGCCAGCTACCTCCTTTGCCGCAAAAAGTACTTGAAGAATGGCCAGCGCAGCGGTACCCTAAGAACATGGCGACTCCCAGGGCGCAGCCCGCGGAACTGCACGCCCACGCGATGGACAACCTGCGGTATATCCGCGACACCATCGAGCGGGCGGGTTCTTTCACGGCAGTGCCGGGCGTCGGCGGCATCCTGATGGGCTCGACGGCGCTGGCAGGCGCCTGGGCGGCAGGGCCGGCGGCGCGTGGCACGCGGTGGGTCGCGGTGTGGATGGCGGAGGCGCTGTTGGCGGCGGCGATCGGTGTTGCCGGCTCTGCGTGGAAGTCGCACCGCGCCAGGCTGGCGCTGCTCTCGGGACCCGGTCGAAAATTCGCGGCTGCGTTTACGCCTGCCATGGCGGCCGGCGCGCTGTTGACGGCGGTGCTGTTCCAGCACGGAATGACGGCACTGCTGCCGGGGCTTTGGTTGCTGCTTTACGGGACGGCTATCGTTTCCGGCGGGTCGGCTTCGGTCCGGGTGGTGCCGTTGATGGGGTTTTGTTTCATGGCTGCCGGCGCGGCGGCGCTTCTGGAGCCCGCGGCCGGCTGCACGCTGCTTGCCTGCGGTTTCGGTGGGCTGCACATCGTGTTCGGCACAATAATCGCGGTGAAGTATGGCGGCTAGAGAAAGCTCGGTTAAGAAGGAACGCGAGAAAAGGTCCTCAGCGGGCCCCGTGGCCGCGCTGCCGGCGAGTGCGCACAAGCTCGACCGGTTAGTGCATGAACGGCTGCGCCTGGGGATACTGAGCGCGCTGGCAGTCAACGAATCGCTCACTTTCAACGAGTTGAAGCGGCTGCTGGACACGACGGACGGCAACTTGAGCGTCCACGCCCGCAAGCTGGAAGAAGCGGGATACGTGGGCTGCTCGAAGTCTTTCGCCAACCGGATGCCCAAGACCGATTACCGGCTGACCGCGGCCGGGAGGCGGGCGCTGGAGCGCTATCTCGATCACATGGAAGCGTTGATCCAGGCCACTCGCGACAAATGAGGCGTTTTTTTTGTGGCTATCGACTTTGAAATACAAAGTACTCTGCACGCGGCGATTATCATGGATGGCAACGGCCGCTGGGCGCTGGGTCGCGGCCTTCCCCGATTCGCAGGCCACCGCGCCGGCGTGGATGCCGCGCGCCGCGTGGTGGACGCCGCTCCCCAGCACGGCATCGGCGTTCTGACGCTGTTCGCCTTCTCGAGCGACAACTGGCGGCGGGAGCCGGCGGAGGTGACGTCGCTCATGCGGCTGCTGGCGTGGTACCTGGAGAGCCAGACGGAGGGTGCGGTCGCGGCGGGCGTGCGGGTGGAGGCGATCGGACGGCGGGATCGTCTACCCGCTGCGCTGGCTGCGGCCATCGCTGCGACGGAAGCGGCTACCGCCCGCGGCACCAGGCTACGGCTGCGCGTGGCGCTGGACTATTCGGGCCGCGACGCCATTCTAGCCGCCGCCGGCGGTGCGAGCGAGCTTTCCCGAGCTGGGATCGATCGCCGCTTGGGGCCGCCCGTTGACCTGCTGATCCGCACTGGCGGCGAGCGGCGCCTGAGCGATTTCTTGTTGTGGGAGAGCGCCTATGCCGAGCTGGTCTTCTCGCGCGTGCTGTGGCCCGATTTCGGCGCGATGGAGCTGGCGGCGGCCGTACGCGACTTCCGATCCCGGGAGCGGCGGTTTGGCGGCGTCCCGCAGACGGTGGTGCGTTGCTCGTCGGGATGGCTGGATTGACGGGTCGTGGCGCGGGCAATCGTGCCTGCTGTTTCGAGAGTCATCTCGGCATTTTTGTGGCTGAGACCATACAGAGGCAAAAAGGCTGGCCGGGCGGCGCCCGGCTGCGCCGATTGACAATCGGCGCACAGGTTGCCAGCCTGCCCCACATGGCTGGTGCCTACCGGATCCCGATTTTTGCGGCTTTGCCCAGCTTTACGGCGTTCGCCATGAGCTGCAAACCATGGCCGTCTTCCGCGGTGAGGATTGACTCCGGGTGGAACTGCACTGCCTCGATTGGCAGATCGCGGTGGCGTACTCCCATAATCACGCCGTCGGTGGATTCGGCGGTGACTTCCAGGCAAGCGGGAAAGGTTTCCTTCCTGGCGAACAGCGAATGGTAGCGCCCCACCGCAAACTCTTCCGGCATCCCTTCAAAGACTCCAATGCCAAGGTGGCGCACGGTGGACGGCTTGCCATGCACGGGATAATCCAGCACACCCAGTTCCCCGCCGAACGCTTCGACAATGCCTTGCAGCCCCAGGCAAACGCCGAACACTGGCACGCCCAGGCGGACGGCGGTCTTGACCAGTTCCGGGACGCCGAAATCCGCGGGGCGCCCCGGGCCAGGCGATATCAGGATCAGCGCAGGGGCGACGCGCTCAATCAACGCGGGCGGGAAGCCGGCGCGATAGGTCACTACCTCAGCGCCCGTCTGGCGCGCATAATTGGCCAGTGTGTGGATGAAGCAGTCGTCGTTATCGACCAGCAAGAGGCGTACTCCAACGCCCACCGCTTCGTGTTCGGCCGCCGCGTGCGCGGCCGGTTTCACACCGAGAGCGCCGAAAAAGCCAGTTGCCTTCAGGCGGGTTTCGCGTTCTTCCATGGCCGGTATGGAATCGTAAAGCAGGGTCGCTCCGGCCGGGTAAGATGCCACGCCATTTCGGAGGTAGGTGGTGCGGATCAGAATGCCTGTGTTGATGTCGCCGTTCAACGAGATCATCCCGATGGCGCCGCCATACCAGCCGCGCGCGTCCTTTTCGAGCGACTCAATGGCCTGCGCCGCCGCTTTCTTCGGGGCGCCGATCAGCGTCACTGCCCACATGTGGCTAAGGAAAGCATCGAGCGAATCGAACCCTTCCTTGAGGATTCCCTCGACGTGGTCCACCGTGTGAAAAAGACCGGCGTAGGATTCGATCAGCCGCCGCCCGATGACTTTCACGCTGCCCGGCTCGCAGACGCGCGATTTGTCATTGCGGTCCACGTCCGTGCACATGGTCAGCTCGGATTCTTCCTTGATGGATTTCAGCAGCTCACGGATGTTATCCGCGTCGCGCAGAGGATCGCCGGTACGCTGGGCTGTGCCGGCGATCGGGCAAGTCTCGACACGCTGGCCTTCCGCCCGGATGAACATTTCGGGCGACGCGCCTACCAACTGCTCCTCGCCGAACTGCAAGAGAAACTGGTACGGGCTCGGGCTGGCCTTTTGCACCTGCTCGAACAGTTCGGAGGCCTTGCCTGAATAGGGAGTCGAGAAGGTTTGTCGCAGCACGACCTCGTAGTAATCGCCGCGCCGCATGCCCTCGCGCACCGTCTCCACCTTGGCCATGTACTCTTCCGGCGTCTGGTCGGATACAATCGGGCCGGGCTTGACGCGCTTCGGCGGCCTGATACGCTCCGCATCGCGCGCCAGGCCGGCGGTTGAGATTTCCGCGCGGCGGAAATCGTAGCGGAAGCGCTCGACCTTCTCCTTCTTGCGGTCCATGAACCAGATGTCGTCGCAGAGGAACAGGTGCAGGTCCTTGTGCCCGTCGCGCGGCAGCTTCCTTTCGATGGGCTCAAATTGAAACAACAAATCGTACCCGAAGGCTCCCAGCAGGCCGAGCCGCGAATCCTCCTCGCCGCGGAATTCCTCGATCAGGGCGCGTAGGATGGAAAACGCCGAGGGTTGCTTGCTGCGCTCCTCTTCCGGGAACAGCGCAGGCAGCGGTTTCAAACGGCCGTCGAGCCCGCCTCCGGCGGACGCCGCGAATTCTTCCCAGTGCGGATGTGAGGCGAGCACGGGAAAGAGAATCTCCAGAATCCTCCGGCCGCGCTCGTTGAGCGGCCTGAATTCCACGTGGCGGTCGCAAGAAACGATTTCGAGCGGCGGGCAGGTGGAAGCGACGTCCCAGCGCGAGTACCTCCCGGGATACTCGTATCCCGAAGAAAGATAGATCCCACGGTGCCGGTCCAGATCGCGCAGAAGATGCTTCAACCCCTTGCGGTAGTTACCCTGGGAGGCTGAGCGAGTGACCTCAATTCCGTGGGGAGTCGTGTGGCGAAATTCGCGCATGATTTGCTCCCTGGGAAATTAGTTTTCAGGATAGCAGACCAGTGCGCGGAAGCGCGCCAGAATGGCTCCGGCGGCGGCCGGCGCATTCTTCAAATCGTGGCCCGCGCCGGCGATTGCAAACAATTCTGTGCGCGCGGGAATCGCTGCCACTGCGGCACGCAACTCCTCGGGGGTCGAGAACGGATCGGCGGTGCCGTGGACGATGAGTGTTGGCGTGCGCAGCGCGGGAAAGAAGCTGGTGCGCATCTGCTCGGGTTTGTTCGGCGGATGCAGTGGATAAGAGAGGAGGAACAGAGCGTCGGCGAGGGCCCTGTTCTCTGCGGCGGCCATCGCGGTCTGCCGGCCGCCGTAGGAATGGCCGCCGGCAAACAGGCGTCCTGGCGCCAGTTTCCGCAGCGCCCCCACGGCGCGGGCGATCCCCTCGCGATCCTTCGACGCCTGAGCCGGAAAGGGGGGCCCTTTGGCGCGCGCGATGCGAAACGGCAGATCATACCGCAGCACCAGGTACCCGGCTTCGGCCAGCGCCTCCGCCATCCGCGCCAGCAGGGGCGCGTTGGCGTTTGATCCCGCGCTATGGGTCAGCGCGAAGGCATCGCCATTACGAGCCGGAGGGCGGTGCAGAATGCCGCGCACGCCCGCCGCATCTATCGGTTCGAGCATCATTCGGTTTTCGAGTTCAAGCCGCGCGCGATTTTCGCGAGCATGGGTCGCGGCACGAACCGCGATCCGAAGATGACCCAGCGGTTGCGCGCTCCGGCGATCCTCTCGGGCTCGCCCGCCATCATGGCGCGGTAGCCCTGCAGCGCCACGGTTGCCGCGTCCATCGGTGAGTTGCGAAACAGCTTGCTCGCTTGCATCCCGGCAGCCTCCTGGAACCCGGTGATCGTCGGCCCCGGGCACAGGGCGGTCACGGTGACGCCCGTCCCTTCGGTTTCGGCGGCGATTGCGTGCGAGAACGAAACCACGAAGGCCTTACTGGCGTAATAGACTGCCATCAACGGCCCGGGCACGAACGCCGCCGTGGAAGCCACATTGAGAATGCGGCCGGAGCGGCGCGCCAGCATGGCCGGCAGAAACAGCTTGGTCAGATGGGCCAGAGCCGTGACGTTGACAGTGATCATGCCCGCTTCAGCGGCCCAATCGGTTTCTGCGTAGGGGCCCTGCAGGCCGAACCCGGCGTTGTTGATCAGGATGTCAACGGGCGTCTGGCCGAGGCGCTCGCGGATGGCTGCGGGCGCCGGATCCGCCAGGTCAGCGGCGACGACGCGGGCCTCAATCGAGTGATCGCGCGCCAGGCTCTCCGCCAGTGCAGCCATCGGTGGAACACGGCGCGCCACCAGTACCAGATTGTGGCCTTCCGCCGCACAGATCCTGGCCAGCTCCGCCCCGATGCCGCTGGAAGCGCCGGTGATCAATGCCGTCAAGCGAGCCACTGGTCACTCCTTCTTCTTCAGTTCGGCGTCGTGCTCCAGGATGAACTGGCGGATTTCGTCGGCCATGCCGAGCAGTTTCTTCCACTGCTCGCGGTAGAGCGTCACCGGAAAGCGGCCGAGCCCGTAGACGGACAAGCCGCCCTTTTCGCTGACCTTCAGCGACATCTGCCCTCTGGGCCGCTTCAGTGCTTCATTCTCGGCGCGTAGCCGTTCAATTTCCGCTTTCAGTGCTTTGTCGTCTGGCATGGCGAATCCAGATCCAGTGATACCACACCCCTGACGAACCGTGGCCGGCGGCTGCGCGGCCGGAAAGCGGAGAGGCCGCGCGCCAGCAGAGTTATGCGGGCTCCGGCAGCTTTTCCACGCGCACACGGGCGATGCGGTTACGGTCCATTTCCAGCACCGTGTAGCGGCGGCCTTCATGCTCCACCTGGTCTCCGGCGCGCGGGATGGCGCCCAGGCGAAATAGCAAAAAGCCGGCCAAGGTTTCAAATCCGGCATCCACCGGGATCGCGATGCCGAACTCCGTTTCCAAATCGCGGACGCGAGTGGCGCCGTCCAACTCGATCTCGTCGGCATCCGCGTCGCGGCGCACGTCCTTCTCGTCGTGCTCATCCTCGATGCGTCCCACGAGGTGTTCCAACACATCGCCCACGGTCAGCATCCCCACGATGGTGCCGAACTCGTCCACCACCATGGCGATGTGGGATTGACCGGCGCGGAACTGTTCCAGCATCTGCGAGAGCGGTTTGGTCTCCGGCACCACCAGGTGCGGGCGCAACATCCGGCCTATGCGAAAACTGCGGCTGGACTGGCCGGAGCGAATGGCGCGCCGCCGCTCCTCCCAAACGGGCAGCAGATCCTTGTAGTGCAAAATGCCGACGACCTTTTCGGGCGAGCCGCGGTAAACCGGCAGCCGCGAGTGCCTCCTCGAAATCATAGTACGCAGGACTTCGTCCAGGTTGGCGCCGGCTTCCACCGAAACGATGTCGTTGCGCGGCACCATGATCTCGCGGGCCACGGTATAGTTCAGATCGAGCACGCGGTGGATCATATCCTCCTGCGCTTCCGGCAGGTAACCCAGCCCGCGGCTCGAGCTGACGATCAGCTTCAGTTCCTCGGCCGAATGGCCCCCGTGCGCCGTGTTTTTCAACTTCAGTGCGCGAGTGATGATGCCGGCGGAACGTTCCACCACCACCACGAAGGGCAGCGACAGACGGTAGAAGAACAGCAGGGCCGGCGCTACGATGGCCGCCAACCGATCGGCCTGGGCGATGGATAGATTTTTTGGAACCACCTCTCCCAGCACCACGTGGAGGTACGAGATGACCAGGAAGGCGAGCAGGAGGCACCCGCCATGAACAATGTCGGCCAGCAGGGGATTCGCCGGCGGACGCAGCCAGGAAACCAGCATCTGGTAAAGGGTGTTCTCTCCCGCCCAGCCCAGCCCCAGGCTGGCCAGAGTGACGCCTACTTGAGTTACCGATAGCAGCCGCCCCGGATTCGAGAGCAGGCTGAGCGCCGCCTGCGCACCGGCAGCGCCGTTCTCGGCCATCTGCCGCAGCCGCGAATGGCGGACCGAAAGCAGCGCCACCTCGGCCCCCGCGAAGAAACCGTTAACTGCAATCAGCAGTGCGACCAGAACGATGCGAAATGGGAAGTATGTCACAGTCCGCCGACCACATTTTACCGGACACCTCTAACCAAAGGCCGGTTCCGGACGTCTATATCAGTAAACAACTAACTGAGGTTCGCATAATGCGGTGACTGGGCGAGGTGGCCGCGCAAAGCCTTCCTCACGCGAGGCGCGGCGTTGAGCCCGTCACCGCGTTATGCGAACCTCAGCACTCCGTTACGTAGGTGGGCGCATATCCCTCAGGGTGTGCGCCCTCTTTTGCTAAACTACAGCGGTCCAACCGGATCGCCACACCGTTTATCATTAGAGTCTAGCTCCGAAAGAGTCTAGCTCCGAATGTCACATTCCGCACTGTCGCGAGCGGTGAGAATTACGAACTCGCTGATCGCCGGGGCCGTGCTGGCCGCCATGGCCCTGGCGTACTGGTTCGTCTGGCGTCCGCTGCCGCAGCATTCGGGATCCATTAAGACCCGGGTCTCCGGCCCCGTTTTAGTACGATTTGATACCCACGGCGTGCCGCACGTCCGAGCCTCGAACCTTGACGACGCTCTGTTCGCCCAGGGTTACGTGACGGCGCAGGACCGCTTATTTCAGATGGATGCGCTGCGCCGTCTGGCGGCGGGAGACCTGGCGGAAGTGGTGGGCGCCGCGGCGCTTGAATCGGACCGCGAATCCCGCCGGCTGCGCATGCGCCGCATCGCCGAGCGCGCCTATCTGGATTTGCCGGCGCCGGATCGCGCCGCCATGGCGGCTTACGCGCGCGGCGTCAACGCGTTTGTGAACAGTCACCTGGATAACCTGCCGGTCGAATTCCGGCTGCTTGGCTACCAACCGCGTCCCTGGAGCGTGGTGGATTCACTCTTGATCTGCCTGCACATGTTCCGCACTCTCAGCACTTCCTGGCGCGAAGACCTGCTCAAGTACGACTTGCTCGCTCACGGCGACGCGCAGAAGGTCGATTTTCTGTTTCCGGTGCGCAGCGGCGGGGAGCCGCCGCCGGGATCCAATGCCTGGGCGCTGGCCGGTTCTCACACTGCTTCCGGCAAGCCTCTGCTGGCAAATGACATGCACCTGGAGTACGGGCTTCCCGGCATCTGGTATATGTCGCATCTCGAGGCCCCCGGCCTCGACGTTGCCGGTGTTGCGCTGCCCGGCGTTCCGGGAATTATCGCCGGCCACAATCAGCGCATCGCCTGGGGCATCACGAGTCTCGAATTCGACGCCCAGGATCTATACATCGAGAAGCTCGATCCCCGTACCGGCCGTTATCTCTATGGCGGCCAGACCGAGCAGGCGAGGCGGGAGCGCGAAATTATCCGTGTAAAAAACCAGAACAGCCTGGAATTGTCCGTCTGGGTCACGCGCCACGGGCCGCTATTCGTCAGCCAGAACGACGTGCAGATGTCGCTGCGGTGGGTCGCCGCCGAGCCGGGCTTCGTCCAGTATCCGTTCCTGGATCTCGACCGCGCTCAAACCTGGCCTGAATTCAGGGCCGCGCTAGAGCGCTTGCCGGGTCCAGGTCTCAATTTCGTATACGCCGACACCGACGGCAACATAGGCTACCAGGTGGCCGGCAGGCTGCCCGTACGGCGGGGTTTTGCCGGAGATGTGCCGGTGGATGGATCATCGGGCAAATTCGAATGGGACGGCATGATTCCGTTTGCCGATCTTCCGACTGCTTTCAATCCGCCGGGCGGCATCATCGCCACGTCGAACCAGAACCCATTTCCCGCGGACTATCGCTACCCGGTCAACGGCGGGTTTGAACCGGCCTACCGCGCCGGCCAGGTGCGGGCCCGCCTGCAGTCGCGACAGGGGTGGCGCGCCGAGGACATGCTCGGCATCCAATGCGACGTGTACTCGGCCTTCGGCAAGTTCCTGGCCTCGCAGTTAGTGGCCGCTTACGACAACCGGCACGCGCACGACACCAATCTTCAGGATGTGATCGCCATGCTGCGCGCCTGGAACGGGCAGATGGAGATTCGAGAGGGCGCGCCGTTTCTAATCGCGCTGGCGTTCGCCCACGTGCGCACGGCCCTGGTCGAGAACGCCGCCCCCGGCGCCGCGGTGCAATATAACACCCCCGTGAGCTACGCGGTGGTGGAAAAGCTGCTGCGCGAGCGCCCGGCGGGCTGGTTCGCCGACTACGACCAGATGCTCCTGACCGCGTTGGTGGACGCGGTCGA